>NZ_JBEYWX010000018.1:0-165407 GCF_040644655.1 Streptomyces sp. NPDC046931 | reverse complement strand
CGGTGATCGCGGGGCATCCGTTGGTGTCGCAGGTGGCGGTCGTCGCGCGGGAGGACCGGCCCGGCGACAAACGCCTCGTCGCCTACGTCGTACCGCGTGAGACCGAGGCCTTCGACGCCGGTGAGCTGCGCCGGTACGCGCGCGGCCGCCTACCCGGCTTCATGGTCCCGGCCGCCATCGTGACGCTGACCGAGCTGCCCCTGACCGCCAACCGCAAACTGGACCGACGCGCCCTGCCCGCACCGGAGTACACCGCCTCCCGGCGCGGCCCGAGCAACGGGCGGGAAGAAGTCCTGTGCGCGGTCTTCACCGAGGTCCTGGGCCTGGAACGGGTCGGCATCGACGACAGCTTCTTCGACCTCGGCGGCCACTCCCTGCTCGCCACCCGGGTGATCAGCCGGGTGCGCGCACTGCTCGGCGTGGAGCTGCCCCTGCGCGTCCTGTTCGAAGGCCCCACCGTGGCACAGCTCGCCGAGCGGGTCGCGGACGCCGGAGCCGCGAGGACGGCACTGGCCCCGATGGACCGCCCCGCTGAGGTGCCGCTGTCCTTCGCCCAGCGTCGCCTGTGGTTCCTCAACCGCTTCGAAGGCGCCACGGTCTCGGCGTACAACCTGCCCATCGCCCTGCGGGTCACCGGAGCCGTGGACCAGGCGGCGCTGCGCGCGGCGATCCGCGACGTCGTCGCCCGGCACGAGTCGCTGCGCACCGTGTTCCCCGAGGGTGCCGACGGCACGCCCTTCCAGCACGTCCTCGACGTGGACGACGCCTGCCCGACCCTTCTCGCCGTGCCGCTGACCGAGGCGGAGCTGCCCCAGGCCCTGGCCGACGAGACACAGCGCGGCTTCGACCTGGCCTCCGAACCACCGCTGCGTGCCTGCCTGTTCGCGGTGGACGGCACCGCTCACGTGCTGGTCGTGGTGCTGCACCACATCGCGGGTGACGGCTGGTCGATGGCACCCCTGGCGCGCGATGTGGCGCGGGCTTACGAGGCTCGGATCGACGGGAAGGCTCCCGCGTGGGAGCCGCTGCCGGTGCAGTACGCGGACTACGCGCTGTGGCAGCGCGAACTGCTCGGCGACGAGACCGACCCGGACAGCCTGCTCGGCCGCCAGGTCGCGTACTGGCAGAACCACCTCGCCGAGCTGCCCGAACAGCTTCAGCTGCCCGTCGACCGGCCCCGCTCCGCGACGGCGTCGTACCGGGGCGGCCATGTGGCCTTCACCCTGGACGCGGACACCCACGCGGGCCTGACCGAGCTGGCCCGGGAGTCCGGCGCGAGCATGTTCATGGTGGTGCAAGCGGCGTTCGCCGCGCTGCTGTCCCGGCTGGGTGCGGGGACGGACATCCCGATCGGTTCGCCGGTGGCGGGCCGTACGGACGAGGCGCTGGACGACCTGGTCGGGTTCTTCGTGAACACGCTGGTGCTGCGCACCGACCTGTCCGGCGACCCGACCTTCCGCGAACTCGTGGACCGGGTGAGGGAAGTGGATCTCGCCGCGTACGCGCACCAGGACGTGCCGTTCGAGCACCTGGTGGAGGTCCTCAACCCGACCCGCTCCACCTCCCGGCACCCGCTGTTCCAGGTCATGCTGACCTTCCAGAACACGGAAGAGGCCGAGGTACGGCTCGAAGGCCTGGCGGTCGCGGCGGAGGCGACACCCGCCACCACGGCCAAGTTCGACCTGTCGCTGAGCGTCCGCGAGACGTCCGACCCGGACGGCACCCCCGCGGGGCTCGCCGGCACCTTCGAGTTCGCGGCCGATCTCTTCGACCGGGTGACGGTCGAACAGATGTCGGCGCGCTTCGGGCGACTGCTCGCCGCCGCCGTGGCCGACGCCGACCGCCCCGTCAGCGGCCTGGAGATCCTGTCCGCACCGGAGCGCGCGGAACTGGTCGGCGGAGTGCGGAGCCCGGACGCCGCCGACCCGCGCACACTGCCGGACCTCTTCGAGGAACAGGCGGCGCGTCACCCGGAGGCGACGGCAGTCGTCTTCGACGGAACGGAACTCACCTACGCCGAGCTGAACAAGAGAGCCAACCGCCTCGCCCGGTATCTGATCGGACACGGCGCGGGCCCCGAGACCACGGTGGCCCTGGTGCTGCCGCGCTCCGCGGACGCGGTGGTCGCGATGCTCGCGGTCCTGAAGACCGGCGCCGCCTACCTGCCGGTGGACCCGCGCTACCCGGCCGAGCGGATCACCCACATGCTGGAGGACGCTCGGCCCACCGTGGCGCTCACGAGCGAGGCACAGCGGGGGTTCTTCCCGCAGAGCACGGTCGTCGTGCTGAGGGACGTGGCGGAGGCCGTCGCCCGGGAGGCCGACGCGGACGTGCCGGACACGGCGCGACACCGCCCGCTGCTGCCCGGCCACCCCGCGTACCTGATCTACACCTCGGGCTCCACGGGCCGGCCTAAGGGCGTCGTCGTCACCCACGAGGCGGTCACCGCCCACCTGCGGTGGATGGCCCGGACCTACCCCCTCGGCGCCACGGACAAGGTGCTCGCCCGTACCTCGTTCAGCTTCGACGCCGCCGTCTGGGAGGTCTGGCTGCCGCTGCTGACCGGTGCCGCCATGCACCTGGTGAGCGCCGAGGTGGCCGCCGACCCGCACCGGCTGGCCGACCAGATCGCCGCGCACGGCGTCACGGTCGCCCAGGTCGTCCCGTCACTGCTGTCCGAGCTGTGCGCGGCCGCGGTGGCGGCGGGCACCAAGCAGGCGTCCTTGCGGCGGCTGTTCGTCGGTGGCGAACCCCTGCCCGCCGCCCTGGCCGAACTCGCCCAGGACACCTGGGGCGTGCCCTGCGTCAACCTGTATGGGCCCACCGAGTCCACCGTCCAGGTCACCCACCACGCGGCCCGGCAGGACCGCACCGGAACCGACGCCTGTCTGCCGGTCGGCCGTCCCGTGCCCGGGGTGCGTGCGTACGTCCTCGACGACGGTCTGCGGCCCGTGCCCGCGGGCGTTCCCGGCGAGCTGTACCTGGCCGGCGGCCAGCTGGCCCGCGGCTACGCGGGGCGCCCGGACCTGACCGCCGACCGCTTCGTCGCCGACCCCTACGGACCGCCCGGCGCGCGCATGTACCGCACCGGTGACCTCATGCGGCGGCGCCGCGGCGGCGAGCTGGAGTTCCTGGGCCGGGTCGACGAGCAGGTGAAACTGCGCGGCTTCCGCGTCGAGCTGGGCGAGATCGAAGCGGCGTTGACGGCGCAGTGGCAGATCTTCCAGGCCGCCGTCGTCCTCCGCGAGGACCGGCCAGGCGACCAGCGGCTCGTCGCCTATGTGCTGCCCGCCGACGGCGCCCCGCTCGACCTCGACGAACTGCGGGGCCGCCTCGCCGAGCTGCTGCCCGACTTCATGGTGCCCACGGTCTTCGTGGCCTTGGAGGCCTTCCCTCTGACGCCGAACGGCAAGCTCGACCGCCGGGCCCTGCCACGGCCCGACATGACTGCCCGCAGCGCCGGGCGAGCGCCGCGCAACCCGCAAGAGGAGGCCCTGTGCGGCCTGTTCGCGGAAGTGCTCGGCGTCACTGGGGTCGGCATCGACGACAACTTCTTCGCTCTCGGCGGCCACTCGCTGCTCGCGACGGCCCTGATCAGCAGGATCAAGACGGTCTTCGGTGTGCGGGTCTCCCTGCGGTCGCTGTTCGAGGCCCCCACCGTGGCCCGTCTGCTCCAGCGGTTCGACGGCGAGGACCCGGGCGACGGCCTGGCCCAGCTCATGCCGCTCCGCCCGGACGGCGACCGGCCCCCGCTCTTCTGCGTCCACCCCGGCAGCGGCCTGAGCTGGGCCTACGTCGGCATGCTGCAGTACCTCCACCTCGATCAGCCGGTGTACGGGCTGCAGGCGCGCGGTATCGCCGAGGAACGGGCACTGCCCGGCTCCCTGGAGGAGCTGGCCGCCGACTATGCGGCACAGATCCGCGCGGTCCAGCCGACCGGCCCGTACCACCTGCTCGGCTGGTCGTTCGGAGCCCTCGCCGCGCACGCCGTCGCGACCACGCTCCAGGAGCAGGGGGAGAGCGTCGCGTTCCTGGCGCTCCTCGACGGCTACCCGCCCAGCGGCACCGACACGGCCGACACGGTCGAAGCGGATGTTCCGGACGAGATCGACATCCTGCACGGGCTGCTGCACGACATGGGCATCCACGACGACCTGCGCGACGCGGCCGTCCCTCCGCTCCTCAAGGCGGCGGAACTGCTGCGGCACCAGGGCGGAGCCCTGACGGGACTCGACGAGAAGACGCTCGCCCGGGTCGTGGCCGTCTGTGCCAACGGCATGCGGATCTCGGCCGGCCACCGGCCCGGGGTGTTCCGCGGAGACGTGGAGTTCTTCACCGCCACCAGGGGCCGGTCGGACCGGCAGGGCGCCCACTCCCTGTGGGGCCCTTACGTGGAGGGACGCATCACCGACCACCCGGTCGACTGCGCCCACGCCGACATGACCACCGGGGCTCCCCTCAGGGAGATCTCCGCGGTGGTCGACGCGAAGCTCGCCGAGAACGAAGGCGCTCGGTGACGCCGTCCTTCGAGCCGCGCGGACCGCGCCGTACCGCCCGGCCCGGCCCGTCCGGCTCACCGATGCGGCGCCTCCTGCACTGCTGCCGTCGCTACCCCCGCACCATCGCGCTCACCGTGGCGGCAGCCGTGGCGGCCATCGCGGCCGCTGCCGCGATGCCGCTGATCAGCCGCGCCATCGTGGACCGGGTCATCGTCGCGGGCGAACTGCCGCTGCTGCCCTGCCTGCTGGCGCTCGCCGGCGCCGGACTCGTCCGCTTCGGCGCCGGCGCCGCGCAACGCTGTCTCGCGGCGCGCCTGTCCTGCGACGTCCAGCACGATCTGCGGATCCGCACGTTCGGCGCGCTGTCCCGGCTCGACGGGGCGGCCCAGGACACGCTGCCGACCGGGCAGGTGGTCAGCCGGTCGATCTACGACCTGTCCATGGCACAGGGGCTGCTCGCGCTGCTGCCCAACGTCCTCGCCAGCGTCCTGCTGCTGGTGCTGTCCCTCGCGGTCATGGTGGCCCTCTCGCCACTGCTCACCCTGGTGATGCTGCTCGTGCTGCCCCCGCTGCTGCTGACCGCCTGGCACAGCAGCAGGCGCCTGTACCCCGCCACCTTGGAGGCGCGGGAGCGCGAGGCCGCCGTCGCCTCCGTCGTCGACGGCGCGGTCACAGGGGTCCGCGTGGTGAAGGGCTTCGCCCAGGAGGAACGGGAGCTGCGGGGGCTGGGCGCCGCCGCGCACGCCCTGTTCACCGCGCGGCGGCGTGTCGTCCGCCTCAACTCCCTGTACAGCTCGACCCTGCAGGCACTGCCGCTCCTCGGCCAGGTGGGCATTCTCGCCACCGGCGGCTGGCTGGCCTCGCGGGGCTCCATCACCCTCGGCACGTTCGTGGCGTTCTCCACGTATGTCGCGCAGATCGTGTCCCCGCTGCGGGGCCTCGCCACGGTTGTCACCGGTGTCCACCAGGCGCGTGCCAGCGTCGCACGGGTCTTCGAGATGATCGACACCGGCCCGCTGGTGACGGACCGGCCCGGCGCGGCGCACCTGCCGTCCGGACCGGCCGGTGTCGAACTGGACGCCGTGATGTTCGGCTACGGCACGGAGGGCGAGGTGCCCGCGGTCCTCAACGGGGTCTCGCTGACCGTGCGGCCCGGCGAGACACTCGCCCTCGTAGGTGCGCCCGGATCCGGCAAGTCGACCCTGGCGCAGCTGCTCCCGCGGTTCTACGACGTGTGGGGCGGCGCAGTGCGCGTGGGCGGCCACGACGTCCGGGACCTGACCGCCGACTCGCTGCGCTCCGCGATCGGCGTGGTGCCGGAACACAGCATCCTCTTCACCGGCACCGTACGCGACAACATCGCCTACGGCCGTCCGGACGCCACCGAGGCAGAGGTGACCGCGGCAGCCACGGCGGCCGGAGCCGATGCGTTCGTCCGCGAGCTGCCCGACGGCTACGGCACGCGGGTCGGCGAGCGGGGCTTCACCCTCTCCGGCGGTCAGCGCCAGCGCATCGCACTGGCCCGCGCGCTGCTCACCGACCCCCGTGTCCTGCTGCTCGACGACGCCACCTCGGCCGTCGACCCCCGCACCGAGCAGGAGATCCACGCCACGCTCCGGCAGGTCATGAGGGGCCGGGCCACCCTGCTCATCGCCCGCCGCCGGGCCACCCTCCGACTCGCCGACCGGGTCGCTTTACTGGACGGCGGCCGGGTCGTCGACAGCGGTACCCACGACGAACTCCTCGCCCGCTGCCCGGCCTACCAGGCCCTACTGGCCGGCCCGGAAACGGAACCGGGCGGCGAGGCCGGGGAAAGGGTGGCCGGAAGGCCCGGGCACCGGGAGGTGGCCCTGCCGGCGGCGGCCGTGGTCGCTCCCGCGGAACCCACCGCCCCGGCCGCCCCCGAGGAGCTCGCCGACCTGACCCCGGCCGCCACTTCGCCGGCTCCCGCCGCAGAGCCCGGCTTCGGCCTGCGCAGCCTGCTGCGTCCCTTCCGCGGTGCCCTCACCCTGGGCGCCGTACTGGTTCTCCTCGACGCGCTGGGCAGCGTGTTCGTACCGCTGCTCATCCGCACCGCCATAGACGACGGCATCCGGCGGTCCGCGTCCTCCGTGCTGCTCGGAACGTCGGTCGCATCCGTCGCTGTCGTACTGGTGGGCTGGGCGGTCAGCCTGGCCCAGATCCGGACGAACGGCGTGCTCGGCGAGCGGATCCGCTATCTGCTGCGACTGCGGGGCTTCGCCCACCTCCAGCGGCTCGACCTGTCCTACTACGAGGGGGAGCTGTCCGGGCGCATCATGACCAGACTGACCGCCGACGTCGACGCGGTCGCCGCGTTCAGCCAGACCGGTTTCGCCACGGCGCTCGTCAGCCTCGTCTCCACCGTCACGGTCCTCACCGTGCTGCTCGTCCTGGACTGGCGGATGGGCCTGGTGGTGTGCGCGGCACTGCCCGTCCTGGCGGTGGCCACCGTCGTGTTCCGGCTGACGTCCGCCAAGGCGTACGACGCCGCCCGCGACAGCTCGGGCGCCATCAACGCCGAACTGCAGGAACACGTCGCGGGCCTGCGCATCGCCCAGGCGTTCCGGCAGACGGAGCGTGCCGCCGACCGGTTCGCCGGCAAGAGCGCCGCCTACCGCACCGCCCGACTGCGCGCCCAGCGTTACGCCGCTGGCTACTTCGGGCTCGTGGAGCTGCTGCCGGCGGCGAGCGGCGGATGCGTGCTGGCCCTCGGGGCGGGACGGGTCCGCTCCGGCGCCCTGACCCTCGGACTGCTCGTGGTGTTCCTGCTCTACGTCGATGTCCTCTTCGCCTCGGTGCTCCAGCTCTCGCAGGTCTTCGACGGCTACCAGCAGGCGTCCGTGGGGCTGCGCCGAATCCAGGACCTCTTCCGCACCCCGAGCGGCACACCCGGAGCGGAACACCCCGTGCCGGTGCGGCAGGTGGCCGGCGCCATCGAACTGGCGGACGTCCGCTACCGCTACCCGGGCGCCGCGCGGGACGCGGTCCACGACGTACGGCTGAGCATCCCGGCCGGGCAGACGGTCGCGCTGGTCGGCAAGACCGGAGCGGGCAAGTCCACGCTCGTGAAACTGGTCGGGCGGTTCTACGACGTGACCTCCGGTGCCGTCCGGGTCGACGGGCACGACCTGCGCACCCTGGAACTCGGGGACTACCGGCGCCGACTCGGCATCGTCCCCCAGGAGACACACCTCTCGGGCGGCACGGTGCACGACGCCATCGCCTACGGCCGCCCCGCCGCGACGGAGACCGAGGTGATCGCCGCGGCCCGCGCCGTCGGCGCCCACGACCTGCTGTCCCGGCTCCCCGGCGGCTACCGGCACCCGGTCGGGGAGGGCGGCCGGAACCTCTCCGCAGGCCAGCGACAGCTCATCGCTCTCGCCCGCGCCCGACTCGTCGACCCGGACGTCCTCCTGCTCGACGAGGCCACCTCCGCGCTCGACCCGGCGACCGAGGCGGCCGTGTCCGGTGCCGTGGCCCGGCTGACCGCCAGCCGCACCTCACTGCTGGTGGCACACCGACTGACCACCGCGGCCCGCGCGGACCGCATCCTCGTGATGGACGGCGGCACCGTCGTGGAGGACGGAAGCCACGATCAGCTCATCGCCCGCGACGGGTATTACGCGGGCCTGTGGAACGCCGCCCTATCAGGGCGCGATCGGGAGGGATCCCCGGTCACCCGGTGACGCGGCCGGTGAGGGACGATGCGAAGAACGCGGTCAGTGCGTCGTTCACCGACCGCGGGTCCTCCAGATATCCGAAGTGCCCGCAATGCGGAATCTCGACGTAGTGGCAGTCTTCGACCGCCTGGGCCACCTCCCGGCCCAGGTGAGGCGGTGTGACGATGTCGTCGCCGAACGAGATCACCGCGCAGGGCACTCGAATGCCTCCGTAGTCCCTCAGGCGGTTCGGGATGAGCGTGCTCTCCAGCTGGTACCGGTAGCCGTCGCTCGTGTCGAGCGGTCCTTCCATGAGGGCCATCCAGTTCTCGGCCCTGGAGTCGTCCCGCAGGGTGGACTGGGACAGGTTCTGCATCGCCCGCAGCACCCCGCGGTGGGCGGCCGAGACGGTGGGCCCGCCGCGGCTCTGCTCGATCTCGGCCGTCACCATGGCATGGCGCATGGCATCGGTGCGGCCACGGGTGGCCATGAAGACGGCCTGGCACAGCAGACCGGGACGGCGTAGGGCGAGTTCCTGCGCGACGATGGCGCCCAACGACACCCCCACCACCCGGCAGGGGGCCAGACCGAGGCCCTCGATGAGGCGGGCGGCGTCCTCGACCATGTCCTTCAGGCCGAAGGGCTTGCTGGGCCCAGGTCCGCCGCCCCGGTGGTCGAAGGTCACCGTCTGGTAGCCGGCCCGCAGCAGAGTCGGCACCTGGTGGGCGTCCCAGGCCCTGGCCCGTCCACCGCTCCCCGTGATCAGCAGGACGGGTTCGCCCGCACCCTTGCGGGTATAGACGAGGTCGACGTCTCCACTGCGCAGCTCAGGCATGATCGCTCCCGTTGTCCCGGCCGGTGAGTTGGGTCGGCACGGCCGACGCGATGCCTTCGAAGATCTCCTCGTCGGCGTCGAACATGGAGTCCGGGACGGGCCAGTGGACGACGATCTCGGTGAAGCCCAGCTCGGCGTGGCGTCCGGCGAAGTCGACGAAGGCATCGACGGACCGGAGCGGACTGCCGCCGCTGAAGCCTGTCAGCAGGATCCGCTCGATGTCCTGCGCCGCTCGTCCTTGCTCGGCAAGCGCCTTGTCCAGGTTCTCGACCTGCTCGGTGATCGTGGCGCGGAACTGCTGCTCGTCGCCGTCGGGCAGCCGCGGGTCGCCCAGGGTCACCCATGCCTGCCCGTAGCGGGCTGTCAGCTCCATGCCCCGCGGCCCCGTGGCGGCCACCGCGAACGGCAGCCGTGGGCTCTGGACACACCCGGGCAGGTTGTACGCCTCGTGGGCGCGGTAGAACCGGCCGTCGTGCGAGACGGGGGAGTCCCTCAGGAGCCGGTCGAGAAGTCCGACGAACTCCTCGAACCGGGCCGCCCGTTCACGCAGCGACCACGTCGGACGCCCCAGGGCTGTGGTGTCGAAGCCGTTCGCCCCGGCGCCGACTCCCAACGTGACGCGCCCTCCCGAGAGGTCGTCGAGGGACATGAGTTCCTTGGCGAACGGCACCGGGTGACGGAAGTTGGGGGAGGCGACGAGCGTGCCCAGCCGCATGGACCGGGTGACCGCCGCGGCCGCGGCCAGCGTGGGCACGGCACCGAACCAGGTGCCGTCGCGCAGACTGCGCCACGACAGGTGGTCGTAGGTGTAGGCGGCGTGGAACCTGAGTTCCTCGGCATGCCGCCATCTGCGGCCGCCGCCCTCGCTCCAGCGCCGGGTGGGCAAGATGACGGTACTCAGCCGCACAGGGGTCCCCCTCGGACGCGGTTCTCGGCTACGGACGCAGCACGGCCTTGAGCACGGAGCCCTCGCCTACGTGCCGCAGGGCCCCTTCGCACTCCGTCATCGGGTACTCGGTAACCAGGTTCTCGAGGTCGAACCGTGCGCTGAGAGCCGGCAGCAGATTCACGTAGGCGACCAGATGGGCACCGGTGAAGCCCCAGGAGCCGAAGAGGGAGAGCTGGCGGTGGACGAGCTGGTGCGGGTTGATGTCGATCTCGCCACGGTCGGTGTACTGTCCCACGACGAGGTAGGAGCCGCCACGCCGTGCCATGGCGATGCCCTGGGGGATGGCGTTCGGAGCCCCCGCGCACTCGATGACGAGGTCGGCGCCGTAGCCTCCGGTCACTGCGCGGACCTCGTCGAGTACGGCCGTGGCGTCCGGGGCGTCGACGATGTCGAGGTGGAGGTCACCGATGCCGAGTCCCTCGGCGACCGCGAGGCGGGCCTCGGGGCCGCCCACCACGATCACCCGGGCTGCCCCGGCCAGCTGGGCCATGGCGGCGGCGGCGAGCCCCACCGGTCCGCTGCCCTGGACCACGACCGTCTCGCCGAGCCTGACGGGACGCCGGCCGTACAGGGCGTGCACCATGGTGGGCCCGGCACAGGCCAGTGACATCGCCGCCGACGGGCTCACGCCCGCCGGGATCCTGACCAGGCTCGTGCCGGCGCGCAGGACCATGCGTTGCGACCACGACCCGGACGGGCCGGGGGCGTCCGACACCGGGATGTTGACGCCGTAGGTGGTACGCCGTTCGCACAGGGTCGGTTCCTCGTGCATACGGCAGGGGACACAGGCACCGCAGGAGATCGAGGACGCCCACATCACGGTGTCGCCGACGCCCAGGGCGTCGCCGTTGGCGTCCCGCAGGCCACCGGAGCCGATCCGCTCCACCGTTCCGAGTCCCTCGTGTCCGAGGACCACGGGCGTGGGGATGTCCAGCCGTCCGTTCCACAGGTGCGCGTCGGTGCCGCAGATTCCGCCGTACTCCACCTTGACCTGGACTTCCCCGGGGCCGACCTCGGTGACGTCCAGCTCTTCCAGGCAGAGGGGCTCGCCGAAGGCACGCAGGACTACGGACCGGGAGGTCTTGGGAAGAACGTCAGTCATTTCCATCCACTACTCGGGACCGGATCGGGGAAGGGCCGCGGTAGGAACCCTAGGGGCGCGCTTTATCGACGCTGTATCAGTCGCCGGACCGGGCCCTCGTCCTCGGGCACCGGGATGCCGGAGTGCGAAGCGTGCGCGATAACGAGACGAAAGCTGTGCGACCTACCTTCTGAGCTGGCGTGATGACGGTCGGACTGCACTAGGAGTCAGCGGCATGGTGGGAACGGCGAGGCACGGTTCGTCCGGGACGACCGGCAGGTGAGGAACGAGACGAAGGCGTCCGGACCGGCAGGCCTCACGGACCGGGGCGGCACCCTGTGCGAGTCCTTCGCCGTGTTGGCACGGGAACAGGGAGACCGCACCGCGCTGATCGACGGG
Source organism: Streptomyces sp. NPDC046931 (assembly GCF_040644655.1). Lineage (NCBI taxonomy): Bacteria > Bacillati > Actinomycetota > Actinomycetes > Kitasatosporales > Streptomycetaceae > Streptomyces > Streptomyces sp. NPDC046931. The sequence continues at coordinate 153,964 of NZ_JBEYWX010000018.1, read as the reverse complement.
GCGAGGCGCTACTCCTACCGCACCCTGGACGAGGTCTCGAACGCCTGGGCCCGGGAGCTGACGCGACGCGGAGTCGCGGCAGCGGGTGACACGGTTCCCGTCGTGATGCCGCGTTCGGCGGAGCTGGTCGCGGCGATACTCGCCATCCTCAAGACAGGCGCCGCGTACTCGCTGATCGCCCCGGAGTGGCCTCGCGCCCGGCAGGAGGATCTGGTGCAGCTGCTGGCCGCCCCTGTCGTCGTGACGACCGGGGCGACCCGGTGGGACCTCCCCACCTTCGTCCCCCCGCCCGTCGAGCGGGCGGAGCGGCTGCCCACGTCCCCTGCCGTACCCGCCGTCCTCCCCGACGCCCCAGCCACCGTCTTCTTCACCTCCGGCAGCACGGGCGTGCCGAAGGCGGTGGTGTCACCGCACCGGGCCACCGTCAGCCTCTTCGCCGATCCGGTGTTCCGCGGTTTCGCGCCGGGAGCCGTCATGCCGCTGGCCGCGGCCCTTCCCTGGGACGCCTTCAGTCTCGAACTGTGGGGCATGCTGCTGTCCGGCGGAACGTCGGTTCTGGTCGACGGCCCCTACCTGCTTCCCCCCTCGCTCCGGACGCTGATCGCCGATCACCGGGTGAACATCCTGTGGCTCACCGCCTCGCTGTTCAACATGTTCGTCGAGGAGGACCTGGACTGCTTCACCGGTCTCGAACGCCTCTTCATCGGCGGCGAACGTCTCTCACCGGGGCATGTGCGCAGGTTCCTGGCGGCCCACCCCGCCATCACGCTGGTCAACGGGTACGGGCCCGTGGAGAGCACGGTCTTCGCGACGGTGCACGAGATCACGCCCGAGGACTGCTCACGCGAGAACGGAATCCCCATCGGCAGGGCCGTGGCCGGCCGGCGCCTCCAGGTGCTCCGGGACGGCAAGCCCTGCGCAACAGGCCAGCCCGGCGAGCTGTTCATCGCCGGCGACGGCCTGGCGCTCTCCTATCACGGGCAACCCGGGCTCACCGAGGAACGCTTCGTCCCAGCCGGCGGTCCCGGGCCTGCGGAACGCATGTACAGAACGGGCGACCTGGTCTCCGCCGACGCGGCCGGAGTGCTCCATTTCCACGGGCGCATCGGCCGGCAGGTGAAGCTCCGCGGACACCGCGTTGAACTGGCGGAGATCGAGACGCTGGTCCGGAAGTCGCCGGGCGTGACTGACTGTGCCGCCGTCCCCCGCACGGACGCCGATGGCACCTGCGTCGGCATCGCTGTCTTCTACACCACGGACCACCCGGCCGGCCCGCGGCCCGACGAACTCCGGCGCGCCATGACCGCTCGCGTGCCGGGACATCTCGTCCCGGACCACCTCGCACACGTCGACACCTTCCCGCTCTCCGCGAACGGCAAGGCCGACCACCGGCAACTGGCCGCGCAACTGGGCGCCTCGTCGCCACCCTTGCCCCAGGCCGCCGCGGCGCACGACGCGACAGCCGACGATCAGCTGGAAGCCGTCGTCCGTTCCGCGTTCGCGGAGGTGCTGCATCGCGAGAGCGTGGAATCCGATGCGTCGTTCTTCGCGCTCGGAGGCACCTCCCTGGACGCCGGCCGACTGTGCACCAAACTGGGGGCGCGGCTGGGGGAGCCGGTCCCGATCTCGCTGATCATGGCCCACCCGACGCTCGGCGGCCTCCTGGACGAACTGCGCCGCTCGCGACCGGACGCGCCCCGGCCCGCGACGGCCGGTCCAGGGACCACCTCGCCGCACCGGGCGGTGGAACTCGTGGGCATGCAGGCGGGTTTCGCGATGGGGCACGAATTCCACCCCGAGGACCCGGCACCGCTCTGCCCCTCCTTCTGGAGGATCGACGGCCCCCTGGACCTCGATGCCCTGGCCGCGGCCGTGCACGACGTGGGACAGCGCCATGAGGCCTTGGGAGCCGCCTACCAGGCCGTGCCCAGACCTCGTGCGGTCGTGGGCGCGGCGGAGGCACGCGTCTCCCTGCACGTCCTGCCCGCGGCGGCCGGTGAGGCCGAAGCCGTCCGCCGACTGAGGGAGTGCGTGCTCGCACCGCTGAGCATCGAGAGCGGAGAGGTGTGGAGGTGCGCGTCCATCGCCTGCGCCGCCACGCACTTCTTCGCGCTCTGTGTCCATCACGTCGCCTTCGACGCCTGGTCGCAGCGGATCCTCCGCGAGGAGCTGGCCCTTGCCTATACGGCTCGTCGCGCGGGCCAGGAGCCGAACTTCGGCCGCGCCCCGGCCCGACTTGCGGACGTCGCCCGGGAACGCGCGCTGCAACTCCCCCCGGACCGGCTGACCAGGCAGCTCGCGTTCTGGTCGCAGGCGCTCACCGGGCTGCCGCCGCTCGACTTCGGCCGGCCACCGCGATCACTGGGCCTCGCCCTCGAACGCGCCGAAGCATCCTTCTCGCTGGCGGCGGCGGACGCCGCCGCGCTCGAAAAAGCAGCGGCCGAATCCGGCACGACGTTGTTCACCCTGCTCCTGGCCGCCTACGCCGCGGCACTCCACCGCACCCTGGGACAGGACACGTTCGGCATCGGCGTACCGGTCGCCAAGCGCGACATCCCCTCGGCCGACAGCTTCGTGGGCTGCCTGATCAACACGCTGTGCATCCCGTTCCGTCGCCTGGACCAAGACTTCCCGTCGGTGCTGCTAGGCACCCGCGACACCGTGATGAAGGCGTTCGCCGCCCAGGACGTGCCCTTCACCAACGTGGTCGGAGCCGTCCGGCCTGCACGCTCGGACCGCAACCCGCTGTTCCAGACCATGTTCGCCCTTCAGGACGTCGACCAGGAGCAGCTGGACTTTCCGGACTGCCGGGTCACCGGCATCGACGCCGGACACCCACGCTCCATGCACGAACTCGTCGTGGAAGCCTGGCCGCGGCCCGACGGCACTTTGCGGGTCACGTTCGGCCATCAGCCGGAACGCGTTTCCGCGCAGACCGCCCGCGCCGTGCGGAAGACCTACCACAAGCTCCTTGCAGAGCTGGTCACGGACTACGAGACCACCGCACGACGTCACACAGCTTATTAGGGAGCAGCGGCCGTGGGGCTTTCGTTCTGGGAAGATCCTTACCCCGTCTACAAGAATTTCCAGAAGCGTTCCAGTGTGTACTGGGACGACATGCTGGAAGTCTGGGTGGTCACCGGACGGAACGCGGTGAACTCCGTGCTGCGTTCACCGGAAGTGTCCTCGGACTGGCTTCGGCTGAACGCCGGGCAGTCGGCCGCCCGCGACTTCCCCGAACTGGAACGGATGCTGCTCGGCTGGTTCATGCTCATGGATCCACCGGGTCACACCCGGCTCCGCCGGACCATGCAGTCCTTCTTCGCCCGCACGCGTGTGGAGAGCCTCGCCGACGCATTCCGGGACGTCGTCGCCGCGCAGCTGGAACTGCTCCGCCCGCTCGACAGCGTGGACGTCGCGAACGACTTCGCCACCCCGGTCGCCAGCGGCGTTCTCGCCCGCGTTCTCGATGTGCCGGTCGACGTCATATCCACGGCGGCCGTACACATGGGAGCGATCGCGAGCTTCTTGGCCTTTCCGCACAAAAGAGATTTCGCGGCACAGGCGGCTGACGCCGTCGGCCGGCTCGACGACCTCTACCGTGTGCTCGCCCCGGATCTCTCGCCGGACAGCGCCCTGTTCCCCCTGGCCGGCGACGACCCGACGGCGGCCGAGGACACCTACCTGCACACCGCCCACCTCCTCTCCTTCGCCGGTCAGGAGACCACGGCCGGGCTCATCGCGACCGGGCTGCTGCACCTGCTGAGCGCACCCGATCTCTACAAGGAAGTGGCCGCGGGACAGGCCGAACCCGAGGCGGTCGTCGAGGAACTGCTGCGCTTCGACACGCCCGTTCCTCAGGTCCCCCGGGTCGCGGTGTCCGACCTGACCGTAGACGGGCACACCATCCGGGCGGGTGACCGCATGCTGGTGCTGCTGGCCGCGGCCAACCGGGACTGGCAGAACTCCGCAGACGCCGACGGCCTCGACTTCACGGGGAACCGGAGGCACATGGCCTTCGGAGTCGGAGTCCACTACTGTCTCGGCGCTCCGATCGCCCGCAGAGCCGCGCAGACGGCGATCTCCCAGTGGACGGCTGCCTTCCCCGCGGCCCGGCTCTCGCCGGAGACAGTTCGGTGGGCGGTCGGCACCGGCTACCGGAGACTCGAATCCGCCCTCGTCCGGCCTTCCTGAACCCTCGTGCCCGACAGCGCGCCTCCCACAGACGCACTCGCTTCGCTCCCCGAGAGACACGTAAGGAAAGAGAGAACGACATGGACAACTCGCTCGATGCGGTGATCGAGATCTACGCGAAGGTCGTCGGAACGTCCGAGGTCGGTGCGGAATCCGACTTCTTCGAGATCGGCGGTCATTCCCTGCTGGTCATGGAGGTCATCTCGCTGCTGCGCACCGAGCACGGAATGACCGTCCCGGCACGGCAGTTCCTGACGGACGCCCGCGCGCAGGCGGTAGCGGCGGCCTGCGCCGCGGTGGAAAGCGCGTGAGCGCCTCGACGGGGCGCAACGGCATCCGCTCCGTGCCCGAGATGGTGCTGGAGCAGGCGCGACGGCAGCCCGATGCGCCGGCCCTGAAGAGCGACGGGAAGCGGACCACGTACCGCGCGCTGGTGGAGCGAGCCGCCGGCCTCGCCCGTGCCCTGACCCGGAGCGGTGTCCGGCCGGGCGCGGTGGTCGCGATCCACCTGGAGCGCGGCGTCGCAGTGCCGGCCGCCCAGCTCGGCATCTGGCTCATGGGAGGAATCTGCCTCACGCTGCCTCCCGGTATGCCGCGCGGCCGGCTGGAGGCGATCCTGGCCGATGCCGCTCCGGAAGCTGTCGTCGGGGATTCCTCCGGCGCTGTGGACGCCGAGCTGCCCGGCGTGCCCCGGGTGATCGACCTGGCGGCCTGCGCCGTGGTGCCACCGGACGCGTCCGGTGTGTCCGCAGGCAGCGCGTACCTCATCCACACCTCGGGATCGACGGGGGTCCCGAAGGGCGTGCTCGTCGGACACGAGTCCTTCGCGCTGCTGGCGCGGTGGCACGGGGACACCTACGGCGTGACGCCCGGGGACAGGGCTTCATCGATCGCGGCCATGTCGTTCGACGCCTTCATGTGGGAGACCTGGCCGTACCTCTGCCACGGGGCGTCCGTCCACTTCGCGCCGGACGAACTGAAGCTGGCGCCCTGGGAACTCGGCGACTGGTACCGGGAACAGGCCATCGACCTGTCGTTTCTGCCGACTCCGCTGGCCGAGGCGTATCTGCGGCACGGCACCCGCTTCGGACAGCTGCGCTGCCTGCTGACCGGCGGGGACAGACTGCGCCTGTGGGACGGGCACCCCCTGCGGCGCTTCGTCAACCACTACGGCCCCACGGAGACGACCGTGGTCGCCACCAGCTACGAGGTGGCGCCGAGGAGCACCGGCCCCGTCCCGATCGGCCGGGCGATCGACTCGGCCCGGACCATGGTGCTCGACGGCCAGCGACAGGCCGGGACCGGTGCCGCCGGAGAACTCCTCGTCGGCGGCGCATGCCTGGCTCTCGGCTACTGGCGGAACCGGGCGGCCACCGAGAGAAGTTTCGTGCGCGTCACCGGCTCCGCGGGAAGGTGGTATCGCACAGGTGATTTGGTTCGCCGCAACGACGAGGGCGAACTGGAGTTCCTCGGTCGGATCGACCGGCAGATCAAGGTTCGTGGCGTGCGGGTGGAGCCGGGGGAGATCGAGGGCGTGCTGGGCCGGTATCCCGGGGTGAACGACGTCGTGGTCGACTGGAATCAGGACCAGTCCCTGCTCACGGCTTACGTGGTCGGTGCTCCCGACGGCGTCGACCGCCGCTCGGCCTCTGCACTCAAGCAGTTCATGCTTCGGCATCTTCCTTCCGAAATGGTGCCCCAAACCTATGTTTTCGTGGAGAGCATTCCCATGACGGTGCATGGGAAGATTGATCGGATATCTCTCCTGCGAACTCCCTGAGCATCTTCCGCGCGGCGAGACCTGCCATTTCTCGTACCGCCCGGCTTTCAGTAGGTCCGCCGGGGAACGGAGGATCTCCCGTGATCGGGGTGGTGAAGGAACTGGAGCGCTCAGTAACTGGTCATGCGGTTGAGAGTCGAGATATGAGTTGACGGTGTACGTCGCTGCGGCCGCTGTACTCGAATGTTCCGGCGCTTGAGTCTGCAGCATGTCCAGGGAGTAGTCGAGCTTCGTGCCCTCGAGGACCTCTGCCAATCCGCGGGCATCTTCAGTTCCTCTTGGACTGTCCCGGCAAAGCCTCCAGCGCAGCTCGTCAGAGGTGGGACGCAGATGGGAGAAGGCAGAAGCACCCCCTTCCTTGCGTCTCCGGTGGCGGCCTGACGGATCGTCACTCCTCCCAGGAACGCCAGCCGTCCTCGTCGTCGCTCCGCCACAGGCCGATCCCGCGGTCGCGCAGCGCCGCACGCAACTCGTGCGGTGCCAGCCAGGAATGGAGCGGGACGAGGCCGGTGGTGTGGAGCCGGCCCGCCAGCAGGTGGTCGACGGCTATGCCGGCGAGCAGTGAGGGAATGCGACCGCCGGCCTGCCGGGCCGTCATGCTCAGCCGGCGGAGGGGCAGCCCGCCGCGCTCCCCGCTCACGGTGACCGTGAAGCCGCCTGCCTCGTCGCCGACCCGGCCGACGAGCCATGAAACCGCGCGCACCAGCGGGTTCCAGCGCCGGGTGGCGCGGGGCCGCCCGGTGCGGGCCCGGAGTGCGGCGAAGAAACCCAAAGCGCGGTTGACGGCGGTGAATTCGGTACCCGCCTTGAAAGCGATCGTGCGGGCACCACACAGGTCGGCCAGGGCGTCCAGATCGGCCGTCTCGTACACCTGGTGGACCAGCCGTCTGCTGACCGGCGGCGGGAACACTGTCCACTCGGGCTCGGACCAGCCGCGCAACCACGGTGGGAACGCCCCCGCGAGGAGCGGTGAACTGGAGCCCGGTGCCGTGCATCATCGCCGAACATCGCCGGGCCGCGGTGCCGCCGGGTGTCCGGAGCGGCACAGCACAGGATGCCGTCGACATGGCCCATGCCGTGTGCGAGGTCGTGGACGATCAGTGCCTGGAGGCCCGGTACGAGGGACGCCCGTCTGGACGTGGCCCTCCGCCCCGCCGAAGGCTTCGCCGTCGCGGTGGTCGGCCTGGCCGGCTAGATCCTCGGACCGTTCGGCTGGCTGTGGCTGGCCCTCACCGGCGAGTGGCCCCTGGCCTCCGGCGTCATTCTCGTCACCAACGACCTGGTCTGGTGGGTCCCCTTCGCGCTGTACCTCCACGACTGCCTGCCGCAGTGGCGGTACCGGTACCGGTACCTGGTCGCAGGGCGGCGGTAGTCCTGACCGTGGCCGCGACGCTTTTCTTCGCGTACCGCACGCTGCCGCGAGCAGGGCGCCCAGATCCTGGTGTCCCTCCGGAGACAGGGGTACGGGCGCATTCCCACGACGACACGTCCTGTCGTCGGCACCGACCCGGTGACTGACCGCATCGTCATCGCCGCGCAGGCGCCACAGGTCGGGTTCGGATCGGTTCTCGCCGCTGCGTTTCGGCCCGGCGGCGTGCGGAGTCGAAGCGTCGGAGCCGGCCGACCCGGCCGTCGTTCTGGAAGCTGCCCCAGTACAGGTGGCTGTACGGGCCTGGCGGGAGAGGTGTTCGCTGACGCGGTCCGCCCTCGCTCGGGCGACCCTCCCGCGGCCACACGTCTATCGCGTGACGAATTCTTGACCGCTGCTGCGCTCTCCGCGATGCTGTGTTGCGAAACACGAGATGCGTACCGTAATAGGCAACATCTCGACCCTCTGGCAGCCGAGGAGTGGCCATGTCTCAGCAGGTCCGTGCCGTCGTCGCGCGGAGCAAGGGCGCCCCCGTCAGTGTGGAAACGATCGTCGTGCCCGACCCCGGCCCGGGTGAGGCACTGGTCAAGATCGAGGCATGCGGCGTCTGCCACACCGATCTGCACTATCGCGAGGGCGGCATCAGTGACGACTTCCCCTTCCTGCTGGGGCACGAGGCGGCGGGGGTGGTGGAGTCGGTGGGCGAGGGCGTCACGGACGTGGCGCCCGGTGACTTCGTGATCCTGAACTGGCGCGCGGTGTGCGGTCAGTGCCGTGCATGTCTGCGCGGGCGGCCCTGGTACTGCTTCAGCACGCACAACGCGAAGCAGAAGATGACCCTGACCGACGGTACGGAACTCTCGCCGGCTCTGGGCATCGGAGCCTTCGCCGAGAAGACGCTGGTGGCGGCCGGGCAGTGCACCAAGGTGGACCGGGCCGCGTCGGCGGCCGCCGCCGGACTGCTGGGCTGCGGTGTGATGGCGGGCATCGGCGCGGCCATCAACACCGGCAACGTCGGACGCGGTGACAGCGTGGCGGTCATAGGCTGCGGCGGTGTGGGCGACGCGGCGATCGTCGGATCGAATCTGGCGGGTGCGGCGAAGATCATCGCCGTGGACATCGACGACCGCAAGCTGGCCACGGCGAAGAAGCTGGGCGCGACCCACACGGTCAACTCGAAGGAGACCGACGCAGTCGACGCGGTGCGCGAGCTGACCGGGGGATTCGGCGCCGATGTCGTCATCGAGGCGGTGGGCCGTCCGGAGACGTACCGGCAGGCCTTCTACGCCCGCGATCTCGCCGGGACGGTGGTGCTGGTCGGCGTACCGACCCCGGAGATGAAGCTGGAACTGCCCCTGCTGGACGTGTTCGGCCGGGGCGGGTCGCTGAAGTCGTCCTGGTACGGCGACTGCCTGCCCTCCCGCGACTTTCCGATGCTCATCGACCTCTACCTGCAGGGCCGCCTCGACCTGGACGCCTTCGTCACCGAGACCATCGCGCTCGACGAGGTCGAGAAGGCCTTCGAGCGCATGCACCACGGTGACGTCCTGCGTTCCGTGGTGATCCTCTGATGGCAGGCGCCCGTATCGAACGCCTCGTCACCTCGGGGACGTTCTCCCTGGACGGCGGTACCTGGGACGTCGACAACAACGTGTGGATCGTCGGTGACGACAGCGAGGCGGTCGTCATCGACGCCGCTCATGACGCCGACGCCATCGTCCGGGTCCTCGGCGGACGCATCCTGCGCGCGATCGTGTCCACCCACGCGCACAACGACCACATCGGCGCCGCACCGGATCTGGCCGCCCGCACCGGCGCCCCGATCCTGCTGCACGCCGACGACCTGCCGCTGTGGAAGCACACCCATCCCGACCGGACACCGGACGGTGAGCTGACCGACGGGCAGACCGTCACGGTCGCGGGCGTCCGGCTGGCCGTGCTGCACACCCCGGGCCACGCCCCGGGAGCCGTCTGTGTGTATGCACCGGAACTCGCCGCGCTGTTCAGCGGCGACACGCTCTTCGCGGGCGGTCCCGGGGCGACGGGAAGGTCGTACAGCGACTTCCCCACCATCATCGAATCGATCAGGGAACGTCTCCTCGCGCTGCCGCACGACACGGTGGTGCACACCGGCCACGGCGAGACCACGACCATCGGCGCCGAGGCGCCGCATCTCCAGGAGTGGATCGACCGCGGCTTCTGACCGCCCGGCGAGGGCCTCGCCCCGGTGACGGTGTCCTGTGCACCGCTGTCGGCGGCGAGGCCGTCGTGCCCCCTGTTCGGCGCCTGTTCTCCCTGCTCACCCCAGTGGTTGGGGGCGCTTCGGCGTGCTCGGAGAACCGCCGTCGAAGCCGTCTGGAACCGACCCTTGGACGCCTTGACAAGGGTTTGGCGCCGCCCCCAGACTGACGTTGCGCTAATCGCAATCCGTTTCGCTATACGCACCGAGGTGTCATGATGATTCCCGCGTGCCGTCTCGCGGATCTGCCGCGAGGCGAGGCCCACAGGCTCGACATCGACCCGCCGGTCTCGGTGTTCCACACCGATGACGGCGAGCTCTTCGCCATCGACGACACCTGCACCCACCAGGACGCCTCGCTCGCGGACGGCTGGCTGGAGGGTTGCGAGGTGGAATGCCCGCTGCACGCATCGAAGTTCGACCTGAGGACCGGAGCCGTGGACGCCCCGCCGGCCAAGCTCCCGGTCCGCACGCACGAGGTCGTCGTCGAGGACGGAACGGTCTATGTGCGGCTGTCCACGGAGGCGCCCAACCTGCCGCCGTGCATCGCCTCCCGCCTGGCCGGAGACCCCGCGTGAGGACCGTGGCCGTGGTGGGCGCCTCGCTGGCCGGTCTGTCGGCCGCGCGCTCGCTGCGGAAACGGGGGTACGACGGCCGGCTGGTCGTCATCGGCGACGAGCCCCACCGGCCGTACGACAGGCCGCCGTTGTCCAAGGAGTTCCTGGCCGGTGCCATCGGCGAAGCGGATCTGGCACTGGAGAGGGACGACGAGGACCTCCGGGCGGAGTGGGTGCTCGGCGTCCGCGCCACCGGACTCGACCGCACCGGGCGGGCGATCCGGCTCGCCGACGGCCGGGAGATACGCGCCGACGGCGTGGTCATAGCGACCGGCGCGGCCGCCCGCACCCTGCCCGGCACGGAGGGTCTCGCCGGAGTCCACGCGCTGCGCACCCTCGACGACGCCCGCGCCCTGCGGGACGAACTGGCCCGGGGCGGACGGCTGGTAGTGATCGGCGGCGGCTTCATCGGCGCCGAGGTCGCCTCCACGGCCTACGGTCTCGGCCTCGAGGTCACCGTGATCGAGGCGGCGCCGACACCGCTGGCCGGGCCGCTCGGCGAGGAAATGGGCGGCATCGTCTCCGCCCTCCACGCCGACCACGGCGTACAGCTGCTGTGCGGAGTGGGGGTCAAGGGGCTGAGTGGGGAGCGCCGGGTGGATGCCGTACTGCTGGAGGACGGACGCAGCGTTCCGGCCGACACCGTGGTCGTCGGCGTGGGCGCGCGTCCCTGCGTCGAGTGGCTGCAGGGGTCCGGTGTGGCACTCGACAACGGCGTGAAGTGCGGTGCCGACGGCCGCACCAGTCTGGCCGGGGTGGTCGCCGTGGGCGACTGCGCCAACTGGTACGACCCGCACACCGGAATCCATCGCAGGGTCGAGCACTGGACCGGTGCGCTGGAACGGCCCGACGCCGCCGTGGCCGCGCTGCTCGCGCACGGCGCAACGGAACCGGGCGTGCCCCGGCCTGCGTACTTCTGGTCCGATCAGTACGGCGTGAAGATCCAGTTCGTCGGCCACGCCGCCGGGGCCGACAGCGTGACGGTCGAGGAGGGTACGACCGACGACCGAAGTTTCCTGGCCGTCTACCGGCGGGCCGGCAGACCGGTCGCCGTGCTCGGGATGAACCAACCGCGGCTCTTCACCCGCCGGCGCAAGCAGTTCACCGCCGCCGCGTCTTGACACCGCGCTTGCGATATCTCATGCTGCGTTGCATTTAAGACGCAGCGTTGCTTCATACACAACGCCGTCCGAAGTCGCTCTTCCCGGCGCGTGACTGACCTTTCCACGACGTTTCCCGAGGAGTGCAGCGTTGACCTCGACAAACCTGCCGGACAGCCTGATCGCCACCCTCCCCGGCTCCGCGTACACGGACCCCGGCATCTTCGCCCAGGAGCAGGAGCGCATCTTCGAGGCGATGTGGTTCTGCGTTGCGCGGGCATCGGACCTGCCGAAGCCCGGAGCCTTCCGCACCGTCGACGTGGGCCGCGAGAGCATCCTCGTCACCCGGGCCCGGGACAACTCGATCCGCGCCTACTTCAACGTCTGCCGGCACCGCGGAGCCAAGCTCTGCACCGATGGGACGGGCGAGGTCAAGCGTGCCTTCCAGTGCCCGTACCACGCCTGGACCTACGGCCTCGACGGCAGGCTGCTCGCGGCACCCAACCTCACCAAGATGCCCGACGTCGGCCGCACCGAGTACGGCCTGGTGAGCGTGGCCGTCCGTGAATGGCTCGGCTACGTCTGGGTCTGCCTGGCGGAGGACCCGCCCTCCTTCGAGGAGGACGTAGTCGGCGAGGTCGTCGGCCGCCTCGGCGACGTGGAGTCGATCGAGCGCTACGACATCGCGAACCTCTCGGTGGGCAAGCGGATCGTCTACGACGTCAAGGCGAACTGGAAGCTCATCATCGAGAACTTCATGGAGTGCTACCACTGCGCCACGATCCACCCCGAACTCACCGAGGTCCTGCCCGAGTTCGCCGACGGCTACGCCGCCCAGTACTACGTCGGCCACGGCGCCGAGTTCGGTGCGGAGATCCAGGGCTTCACCGTCGACGGCTCCGAGGGCCTGGACCGCATCCCCGGGGTGTCCGAGGAGCAGGACCGCCGGTACTACGCGATCACGGTCAAGCCGCAGGTCTTCATCAACCTCGTGCCCGACCATGTGATCTTCCACCGCATGTACCCGGTGGCCGTCGACCGCACTGTCGTCGAGTGCGACTGGCTCTACCTGCCCGGCGTGGTGGAGAGCGGCCAGGATGTCAGCCGGTCCGTGGAGCTCTTCGACCGGGTCAACCGCCAGGACTTCGACGCCTGCGAGCGCACCCAGCCCGGCATGAGCTCGCGGCTGTACGCCAAGGGCGGTGTGCTGGTGCCCAGTGAGCACCACATCGGCGCCTTCCACGACTGGGTGTACGAGCGTCTCGGTACGGGGCAGCCGGAGTAGCGCAGGGGTGGGATGCCCGTGGCCCGCGCCGGCGCACGCGGGCCGCTCGGCGGGCGCCGATGCGCTCAGCCCAGGTACCCCATGCGGTGGCTGATCTCCTCCGCACCCTTGACCAGTACCGGAGCCAGCTCGTGCATGCGCTCCTCGGTGAACCGGTACGAGGGCCCGGAGGCGCTGATCGACGCGATGACCTGGCCTTCCCGGTCACGGATCGGCGCGGCCATGGCGTGCAGCCCGATCTCCAGCTCCTCCAGCGTCCAGGAGTAGCCGCGCTCCCGGGCCTCGGCGAGGTTCTTCTCGAGCTTCGCCTTCGAGGAGATCGTGTGAGGGGTCACCTTCTTGAGGCCGGCATCCGCCAGCAGCGCGGCGCGCTCCTTGGCGGGCAGATGGGCCAGCATGATCTTGCCGCTGGAGGTGGCGTGCAGCGGGGTCAGCTCGCCGACCCAGTTGTGCGCGGCGACGGCGGCCGGGCCGCGCACCTGATAGAGGTTGATCGCGTAGTGCTCCTGCATGACGGCGATGTTGACCGTCTCGCCGATCTCCTCTGCGAGGCGCTCACAGACCGGACGGCCCTGCTGAGTGATGTCGAGACGTCCCGTGACCGCCCCGGCCAGGCGTACGATGCCGAAGCCGAGCCGGTACTTGCCGCGCTCGCCCGACTGCTCCACGAGACCGCGCGCCTCCAGGGCGCCGAGCAGACGGAACGCGGTCGACTTGTGAACATCGATCTCGGCGGCCACCTCGCTCACGCCCGCTTCGCCGCGCTGGGCCAGGATCTCGAGCACGCTGATGGCCCGGTCGACGGACTGCACCCCGCCGGACTGCGAGCTGTTCGTTTCGGTGTCCGGACTGTAGTTGCTCATAGCGGAACTATACGCGCAGTAAACAACGCACTTGCAAGTAATCCGGCGGAAGCGAAGACCTTATAAGTTGCGCGCTTCGCAACCTAGTGCGTATAGCGATACCCGTATTAGCATGCCTCGCGTATCGACGGCGCGAGCGAGCGAGACGAGGCACCATGGCTCCCCTGCACTACGACTTCGTCATCGTCGGCGGTGGATCAGCCGGCAGCGCACTGGCGAACCGGCTCTCGGCCGACCCCGGAAACCGGGTGCTCGTGCTGGAGGCGGGCCGGTCCGACTACCCCTGGGACGTGTTCATCCACATGCCCGCGGCGCTGACCTACCCCATCGGCAGCCGCTTCTACGACTGGAAGTACGAGTCCGAGCCCGAGCCCCACATGGGCGGCCGGCGCATCTACCACGCCCGCGGCAAGGTGCTGGGCGGCTCCAGCAGCATCAACGGCATGATCTTCCAGCGCGGCAACCCCATGGACTACGAGCGCTGGGCCGCCGACCCCGGGATGGAGACCTGGGACTACGCGCACTGCCTGCCGTACTTCCGGCGGATGGAGAACTGCCTCGCGGCCGACCCCGACGACGAGTTCCGCGGCCACGACGGTCCCCTCGTCCTCGAGCGCGGCCCCGCCACGAACCCGCTGTTCGCCGCCTTCCTCAAGGCCACCGAGGAGGCCGGCTACGCCCCCACCGACGACGTCAATGGCTACCGGCAGGAAGGCTTCGCGAAGTTCGATCGGAATGTCCACCGCGGGCGCCGGCTGTCGGCCTCCAAGGCGTACCTCAAGCCCGCCATGAAGCGGCCCAACCTCACCGTCACCACCCGCGCCCTGGTCACCAAGGTCCTCTTCGAGGGCAAGCGGGCCGTGGGCGTCGAGTACCAGCGCGGCCGGGGCCCGGTCCAGCAGGTCCGCGCCGAGGAAGTCATTCTGTGCGGCGGCGCCGTCAACTCCCCGCAGCTGCTCCAGCTCTCCGGCGTCGGCAACGCCGCCGAGCTGTCCGCCCTGGGCATCGACGTCGTCCACGACCTGCCGGGCGTCGGCGAGAACATGCAGGACCACCTGGAGGTCTACGTCCAGTACGGCTGCAAGCAGCCCGTCTCCATGCAGCCGTACATGGCGAAGTGGCGTGCCCCCTTCATCGGGCTCCAGTGGCTCTTCCGCAAGGGTCCGGCCGCGACCAACCATTTCGAGGCCGGCGGCTTCGCCCGCAGCAACGAGGACGTGGACTACCCCAACCTGATGTTCCACTTCCTGCCGGTCGCGGTCCGCTACGACGGCTCCTCGCCGTCGGGCGGCCACGGCTACCAGGTGCACGTCGGGCCCATGTACTCCGACGCCATCGGCTCCGTGAAGATCAAGAGCAAGGACCCGCGGGAACACCCGGCACTGCGCTTCAACTACCTCTCCACCGAGCAGGACCGCCGGGAGTGGGTCGAGGCGATCCGCGTGGCCCGCAAGCTGCTCAACCAGCCGGCACTCGCCCCTTACAACGACGGTGAGATCTCGCCCGGACCCTCCGTCGAGACCGACGAGGAGATCCTCGCGTGGGTCGCCAAGGAGGGCGAGACGGCCCTGCACCCGTCGTGCACCTGCAAGATGGGCACCGACGAGATGGCGGTCGTCGACCCGCTGAGCATGCGGGTGCACGGCCTGGAGGGGCTGCGGGTCGTCGACGCCTCGGTGATGCCCTACGTCACCAACGGCAACATCTACGCGCCGGTGATGATGATCGCCGAGAAGGCGGCCGACCTGATCCTCGGCAAGGAGCCGGCGGCGCCCTCCAAGGTCGCGTACTACCGCCACCGCGACGCCCGGAAGCAGGCCGGGTAGGCCTTGGGCGGCGAGGCCCTGCGGGCGCTGCTGAGTCGCGTCCGCTACGAGGTGCTGCCGGCGAAGGCGACCGAGGAGAAGGTCCTTGCCCATGTCCCGCGCGACATCGTGGTCACGGTCACGGCGTCGCCGGTCAAGGGCCTGGAACCGACCCTCGGCCTCACCGAGCGGCTTACGGCACACGGCTACCGTGTCGTCCCGCACCTGCCCGCGCGGCTGTTGCGGGACGACACGCACCTGAAGGACGTCGTCGAGCGGCTGCGCACGGTGGGCGTCGACGACGTCTTCGTCCCGGCGGGCGACGCCGACCCGCCGGCCGGGCCGTACGGCGAGGCGCTGCCCGTGCTGCGCCGACTGGACGAGCTGGGCGGGCCCTTCGCGCACCTGGGGATCACCGGATACCCGGAGAGTCATCCGCTCATCCACGACGACATCACCATCCAGGCGATGTGGGACAAGCGCGCGCACGCCACGTACATCGTCAGCAACCTGTGCTTCGATCCGCGCGTGCTCGGCGACTGGATCGCCCGTATACGGCGCCGTGACGTCACGCTGCCCGTGCGCGTGGGCGTCGCCGGACCGGTGCAGCGCGCGAAGCTGCTGTCGATGGCGACGAAGATCGGGGTGGGGGAGTCCACGCGCTTCCTGACCAAGCACGCGTCCTGGTTCCTGCGGTTCGCGACGCCCGGGGGTTACATGCCCGAGAGACTGCTCGACCGCTGCGCGGAGGCGCTCGCCGCGCCGTCGGCCCGAGTGGCAGGCCTGCACGTCTTCACGTTCAACCAGATCGCCGAGACGGAGAGGTGGCGCCGCGCCTTGCTGGACCGGCTGGGCGGCTGAGGGTGGCCACGAAACGGGGGCGGGACCGGATTCCGGCCCCGCCCCCGTCGATGCGTCGTTCAGCGGAAGACCACCGTGCGGTTCCCCTCCACCATGACGCGGCTCTCGGTGTGCCACTGCACCGCGTGGGCCAGTACCTGTGCCTCCACGTCGCGGCCCACCGTGACCAGATCGTCGGGGTCCAGGGAGTGGTCCACCCGGATCACGTCCTGCTCGATGATCTGGCCCTCGTCCAGGTCGGGCGTCACATAGTGCGCCGTCGCGCCGACCAGCTTCACCCCGCGCTCGTAGGCCTGCTGGTAGGGCTTCGCGCCCTTGAAGCTCGGCAGGAACGAGTGGTGGATGTTGATCGCGCGCCCCTCCAGCTCCTTGCACAGGTCGTCGGAGAGGACCTGCATGTAGCGGGCCAGGACCACCAGGTCGACGTTCAGCTCACGTACCAGCTCCAGCAGGCGCGCCTCCGCCTCGGGCTTGGTGTCCCTGGTCACCGGGATGTGGTGGAAGGGGATGCCGTAGGTCTCCGCCAGCCCCTCGAAGTCGCGGTGGTTGGAGACGATGGCCGGGATCTCGATGTTGAGGGCGCCGCTGCGGCAGCGGAAGAGCAGGTCGTTGAGGCAGTGGCCGAACCTGGACACCATGATCAGCGTCCGGGTCGGGGTCGCGGCGTCCCGGAGGGCCCAGGTGATCCCGTGGGCCTCGGCGACCGGGCCGAATCGGTAACGCAGCATTTCCAGATCGACGTTCGGATCGGAAACGTCGAAGTGGACTCTCATGAAGAAACGGTCCTGGAGTCGATCATCGAACTGCTGGCTCTGCAGGATGTTGCCGGAGTTCCTGACGAGAAAGCCGCTCACTGCGTGGACCAGTCCGGCCGTGTCCGGACACGAGAGTGTGAGGACGTACTCACGGCCGGGATGCGGTCGAGGGGACATATAGAGCCTCCCTTGGTGCGTATGGCACAACATGGTGAGCGATGCGCAACAAGATTGGAGTGCATGCCGCCCGCGGTCAAGAGTGCAGGGGCATCTGCCGTGATGGCCGAATCGGGATCCGCCAACCCCTTGACGTATGTCAGCTCATTCGGCCAGGGTGTTCCACCACAAGCAATTCAATGCACAATGCGCAACGAATTCCATTCGAAGGGCTCGGCGCGTGGCAGATCTGTATGTGGACGGAGAATGGCGCGCTGCGGTGGCCGGCGGCCACCGGGAGATCCGCTGTCCGGCGGACGGCACGCTCGTCGCGAGGGTGCCCGAGGGTACCCGGGCCGACACCGAGGCCGCGATCGCCGCGGCTCGGCGGGCCTTCGACACCGGCCCTTGGCCGCACACTCCCGAACGTGAGCGCGGCGCGCTCCTGCTGCGCACCGCCGACGTCATCGAGCGCGACGCCAAGGAGTTCGCCCGCGCCGAGTCGCTCGACACCGGCAAGCGCCTGGTTGAGAGCGAGTACGACATCGCCGACGTCGTCTCCTGCTTCCGCTACTACGGCGGCATCGCCGGCACCAGCGCCGGCCGGGTGGTGGACACCGGCCGCGACGACGCCCTCAGCCGGGTCACCTACGAGCCCGTCGGCGTCTGCGGACTGATCACCCCCTGGAACTACCCCCTGCTCCAGGCCTCTTGGAAGGTCGCGCCCGCCCTCCTGGCGGGCAACACCGTTGTCCTCAAGCCCAGCGAGCTGACGCCCTCCACCTCGATCCTGCTGATGCGGGCCCTGGACGAGGCCGGGCTCCCGGCAGGCGCCGCCAATCTCGTCCTGGGCAGCGGCCCCGAAGCGGGCGCCCCGCTCGCCGAGGACCCGGCCGTCGACATGGTGTCCTTCACCGGCGGCCTGGCGACCGGGCGGCACATCATGGCCACCGCCGCCGCCACGGTGAAGAAGGTCGCGCTGGAACTCGGCGGCAAGAACCCGAACGTGGTCTTCGCGGACGCGGACTTCGAGACCGCCGTGGACTTCGCGCTCACCGCCGTCTTCCTGCACTCCGGGCAGGTCTGCTCGGCCGGCGCCCGGCTGATCGTCGAGGACTCCCTCCACGACGCCTTCGTCGACGAGGTCGTACGCCGCGCCCGACTGATCCGACTCGGCGGCCCCTTCGACCCCGAGGCGGAGACCGGGGCGCTGATCTCCGCGCAGCACCGGGAGAAGGTCGAGGCGTACGTCGCCGCCGGCCTCGCCGAGGGCGCCGTACTGCGCTGCGGCGGCGAGCGCCCCGACGACCCCGCGCTGGCGAACGGCTTCTACTATCCGCCCACCGTCCTCGACGAGTGCCGGCAGGACATGCGCGTGGTGCACGAGGAGTCCTTCGGCCCCGTGCTCACCGTCGAGCGCTTCAACGACGAGGACGACGCCGTCCGCATCGCCAACGACACGGAGTACGGACTCGCCGGAGCCGTCTGGACGCAGGACGCGGGCAAGGCCCAACGGGTCGCCCGGCGGCTGCGTCACGGCACGGTGTGGATCAACGACTACCACCCCTATGTGCCGCAAGCGGAATGGGGTGGCTTCGGGCACTCGGGCGTGGGCCGGGAACTGGGACCGACCGGACTCGACGAATACCGAGAGCCAAAGCACGTCTGGCAGAACATCCAACCCCGGCCGCAGCACTGGTTCCGCGGCTGAACGCCGAAAAGAGGTCGATCGTGACCCCAGCACAGACCGAGGTGTCGCAGCGGCGCGACACGTCCCAGGACCCCCAGGACCGCACCCCGGTCATCTCCGTGCGCCGGCTGTGGAAGGTGTTCGGGCCGAAGGCCGACCAGGTGCCGGACTCCGCGGAACTGTGCGGACTCACCCGCCGGGAGCTCATGGACCGCACCGGGTGCACCGCCGCCGTGCGCGATGTGAACTTCGAGGTGTCACCCGGTGAGGTCTTCGTCGTCATGGGTCTGTCCGGCTCCGGCAAGTCCACCCTGGTGCGATGTCTGACCCGGCTGATCGAACCCACCGCGGGCGAGGTCGTCTTCGAGGGCGAGGACATCCGGGACGCCGACCCCAAGCGGCTGCGCGAACTGCGGCGCAGCAAGTTCTCCATGGTCTTCCAGCACTTCGGGCTGCTGCCGCACCGCAGGGTCGTCGACAACGTGGCGTTCGGCCTGGAGATCCGTGGCATGGGCAGGACCGAGCGCACCAGGAAGGCCCTGGAGGTCGTCGAACTGGTGGGTCTCGCCGGATACGAGAACTCCTACCCGGACCAGCTCTCCGGCGGCATGCAGCAGCGCGTCGGTCTCGCCCGCGCCCTCGCCGGCGACCCCGACGTCCTCTTCTTCGACGAGCCGTTCTCCGCGCTCGACCCGCTGATCCGCCGCGACATGCAGAGCGAGGTCATCCGCCTGCACCACGAGGTGGGCAAGACCATGGTCTTCATCACCCACGACCTCTCCGAGGCCCTGAAGCTGGGCGACCGCATCCTGATCATGCGCGACGGCAAGATGGTCCAGTGCGGCACCGGCGACGAACTCGTGGGCGCCCCCGCCGACGACTACGTACGTGACTTCGTCAAGGACGTGCCGCGCGGCGACGTACTGACCCTGCGTTGGATCATGCGCCCCGCGCAGCCGGACGATGCCCTCGACGGCCCCGAGCTCGGCCCGGACGTCGTGGTGCGCGAGGCCACCCGTGCGGTGCTCGCCGCCGAGAAGCCGGTCAAGGTCGTCGAGAACGGGAAGCTGCTCGGCATCGTGGGCGATGAGGAGATTCTCGCGGTGGTGGCCGGGCAAGAAGGCGGCGTCTGATGGCCATAGCCGTGGAGAAGCCCGAGAAGACCGACAAGGTTCGACCGGCGGCGGCCGCGCCGGCTGCCCGCAAGGTCATCAGCCGCCGCATGGCGCCGGCGGCGATCCTGGTCGCCTGGCTGGTGCTCTTCGCCGTGCTGCGCGGACGGCAGACGCTGACCCTCGCCGCCGCCGACCTCACCGGTCTGCACCGCTGGTTGAACGACGTCAACGACACCATCGGAGCCAACCGCAACTCCAACCCGCTCTTCCTCTACTTCTTCAACGAGATCCGCCTGGCCATCGACAACCTGGTGACGTTCGTCCAGTCCCTGATCTCGCAGCCCAGCGGCAGCCGCCCGGTCCCGCAGATCGGCTGGCTCGGCGTCGTCGGACTCACCGGCTACGTCTCCTGGGCCGTGGGCAACTGGCGGGTCGCCCTCCTGGCGGTGGCGGGCTTCACCTTCTTCGGGTTGCAGGGTCTGTGGCAGGAGAGCATGGACACGCTGGCGCTGACCCTGTCGGCGGTCTTCGTGGCGTTGCTCATCGGCATTCCGCTCGGTGTGTGGGCGGGGCTCTCCGACAGGGTCAACCGGATCATGACGCCCTTCCTGGACTTCATGCAGACGATGCCGGCCTTCGTCTACCTCGCTCCGCTGACGCTGGTCTTCCTCATCGGCGGGGCCTCCGCCGTGATCACCACGGTGATCTACGCGGCGCCGCCCGCCATCCGCATCACCGCGCACGCCATCCGCTCCGTACCGGAGACCACCGTCGAGGCGGCGGACTCGCTCGGCACGACCAGGTCGCAGCAACTGCTGAAAGTGCTGCTGCCGATGTCCAAGCGCACGGTGGTCATGGGCGTCAACCAGACCATCATGGCCGCCCTGGCCATGGTGACCATCGCCGCCCTGATCGACGCGCCGGGCCTCGGCAAGACCGTCGTGCAGGCCCTGCAGTCACTCGACGTCGGCACCGCCTTCAACGCCGGCCTCGCCATCGTCGTCATGGCCATCGTGCTCGACCGGGTCACCACGGCGGCGGCCGGACGCGCCGAGGCGGCCCGCCGCAGGGGCGGCCACCTCCTCAAGTGGCGCAGGCCGCTGCTGGTGGCGGGCGGGGTCGCGGCGGCCGTTCTGGTCTACCTGTCCCACACCTTCGTCTGGGCGGCCGAGTTCCCCGGCAACGGCACCACCGGCAGTCACATCGCGAGCGCGGCCGACACCACGACCACCTGGCTGCAGGACCATCTCTCGGGCCTGACCAACGCCCTTCGGGACGCCATCACCAACGGCCTGCTCAACCCGTTCCAGACGCTGCTCACCGACTCCCCGTGGTGGCTCGTCGGCGCCGTTCTGGTCGCGCTCGGCGTGGTGCTCGGCGGATGGCGCGCCGGCGTGACCGCCGCGGTGTGCGTCGGGCTGCTCGTCGGCACGGGCCTGTGGTCGGACAGCATGACGACACTCGCCTCGACCGCCGTGGCCACGGTGCTGGTGATGCTGCTCGGCGCCGTCTTCGGCGTGTGGATGGGACGCAGCCTGTTCGTGGACCGGCTGGTGCGGCCCACCCTGGACGCCGCGCAGGTCATGCCGCCGTTCGTCTATCTCGTGCCGTTCCTGGCCCTCTTCGGCGCCACCCGGTTCACCGCGATCGTCGCGGCCGTCGTCTACGCGGCGCCCGTCGCCATCAAGATCATCGCGGACGGTGTGCGGAATGTTCCCGAGGCCACCGTGGAGGCGGCCACCTCGGCCGGGTGCAACACCTGGCAGATCATCACCAAGGTCCAACTGCCGATGGCACGCGGCGCCCTGACTCTCGCGACGAACCAGGGGCTGATCTACGTGCTGTCGATGGTTGTGGTGGGCGGCCTGGTAGGGGCCGGCGCCCTCGGCTACGACGTCGTGGCCGGATTCTCGCAGGGAGAGCTGTACGGAAAGGGGCTGGCGGCGGGACTCGCCATCGTACTGCTCGGAGTCATGTTCGACCGGATCACTCAGGCTGCGGCGCGACGCACCAGGGCTTAAGGAGCAGGACACCATGGCAAGACACTGGCGAGCCGGCGCGGCCGGCCTGGCCGTCCTCGGCCTCACCCTCACGGCATGCGGAGGGGCGAAGGTCGGTGACACCTCCTCCGCGGGCTCGAAGGGCTCGGGCGGCAAGTGCGGCACGTTCAACCTCGCCGTCAACCCGTGGGTGGGCTACGAGGCGGACGCGGCGGTCGTCGCGTACGTCGCGCAGCACGACCTCGGCTGCACGGTGAAGAAGAAGGACCTCAAGGAGGAGATCGCCTGGCAGGGCTTCGGGACCGGCGAGGTCGACGCCGTCCTGGAGAACTGGGGCCACGACGATCTGAAGAAGAAGTACATCACCGGGCAGAAGACCGCTGTCGCGGCGGGGCAGACCGGCAACAAGGGCATCATCGGCTGGTACGTGCCGCCGTGGCTGGCCAAGGCCCACCCGGACATCACCGACTGGAAGAACCTCGACAAGTATGCGTCCGAGTTCAAGACTTCCGAGTCGGGCGGCAAGGGCCAGCTGCTCGACGGCGACCCGTCGTACGTCACCAACGACGCGGCGCTGGTGAAGAACCTGAAGCTGGACTACAAGGTGGTGTACGCGGGCAGCGAGACCGCGCTCATCCAGGCCTTCCGGACGGCCGAGAAGAACAAGCAGTGGGTGATCGGCTACTTCTACGAGCCGCAGTGGTTCCTGTCCGAGGTGCCGCTGGTGAAGGTCAACCTTCCCAAGTACACGACGGGCTGCGACGCCGACGCCGCGAGGGTCGCCTGCGACTATCCCGTCTACGACCTGGACAAGATCGTCAGCGCGAAGTTCGCCAAGTCCGGCAGCCGGGCGTACGACCTGGTGAAGAAGTTCAACTGGACCAACGACGACCAGAACACCGTGGCCAAGTACATCGCGGTGGACAAGATGTCCGACGAAGCGGCCGCCAAGAAGTGGGTCGAGGCGAACCGCGACAAGGTCGACGCCTGGCTGCAGTAGCGGGCGGCGACACGTCCCGGTCGCTGCCGCCGTCACCGTCTCCGGCCGTGGAGCGGTGACGCGTCGGCGACCCCGAAATCCCCTGAACGGGCCCGGCAGGCTGCCAGCGCAGCCGGCCGGGCCCGTTGGTCTTTCGCGCTGTTCACCGACGCCATGCGCCCCCTTGACACCCCTCCTCGGGGGCAGGCACATTGAGTTGCGCAACCTGAATCATGTTGCGCACACAGCAACTGGACCGGTTTCGAGTTCGGAGGTTGGGCGATGGCGGGACCCCGAGTGGTCATCATCGGAGCGGGCGTCGTGGGAGCGGCCCTCGCGGACGAGATCTCCGCACGCGGCTGGACCGAAGTGACCGTGGTCGACCAGGGCCCCCTCCCGGCCACGGGGGGATCCTCCTCGCACGCCCCGGGCCTGGTCTTCCAGACGAATCCCTCCAAGACCATGACCGAACTGGCCCGCTACACCGTCGAGAAGTTCTGCTCTCTCGACGTCGACGGCAAGCCCTGCTTCCTCCAGGTCGGCGGCCTCGAAGTGGCGACCACCCCCGAGCGCCTCGCCGAGCTCCACCGCCGCCACGGCTGGATCACCGCCTGGGGCATCGAGTCGCGCCTGCTGACCCCCGACGAGTGCGTCGAGCGGCATCCGCTGGTCGACCGCGAGAAGGTCCTCGGCGGCCTCCTGGTCCCCACCGACGGCCTCGCCAAGGCCGTCCTCGCCGTCGAGGCGCAGATCCGCCGGGCCACCGAACGCGGCGTGCGCTTCCTGGCCCGCCACGAAGTGCTCGACGTACGGCAGAACGGGGGCCGTGTCACCGGCGTCCTGACCGGCCAGGGCGAGATCCCCGCCGACATCGTCGTGTGCTGCGCCGGCATCTGGGGCCCGAAGATCGCCCGCATGGTCGGTATGAACCTCCCGCTCACCCCGCTCGCCCACCAGCTCGCCTGGACCGGGCCGGTACCGGCCCTCGCGGGCCAGACGGAAGAGGCGGTTCGCCCCATCCTGCGCCACCAGGACGCCGACCTCTACTACCGCGACCGCTTCGACGGCATCGGCATCGGCTACTACGGCCACCGCCCGATGCCCGTCTCCGCCGACGACATCCTCTCCGTCGACGAGGCCGAGGAGATGCCGTCCGTCCTCGAGTTCACCGAGGAGGACTTCGAGGACGCCTGGACCGAGACGCGGTCACTGCTCCCCGCGACGAAGGAGGCCAAGGTCGAGGAGGGCATCAACGGCCTGTTCTCCTTCACCACCGACGGCTACCCGCTGCTCGGCGAGTCACCGGACGTCAAGGGCTTCTGGGTCGCGGAGGCCGTGTGGGTCACCCACTCCGCGGGCGTCGGCCGGGCCGTCGCCGAATGGCTGGTCGACGGCCACTGCTCCTCCTTCGACCTGCACGAATGCGACGTCAACCGCTTCGAGCCGCACCAGCTCTCCCCGGAGTACGTCCTGGCCCGCGACTGCCAGAACTTCATCGAGGTCTACGACATCCTCCACCCGCTCCAGCCCTCCGGGAAGCCGCGCCCCATCCGCACCAGCCCCTTCCATACCCGCCAGCAGGAACACGGCGCCTTCTTCCTGGAGGCGGGCGGCTGGGAGCGCCCGCAGTGGTACGAGGCCAACGCCCCGCTGACCGAGGGCCGCACCATCCCGACGCCCAACGACTGGGCCGCCCGCTACTGGTCGCCCATCGTCGGCGCGGAGGCCCAGGTCACCCGCGAGACGGTCGCGATGTACGACATGACGGCCCTCAAGCGTCTGGAGGTGAGCGGCCCGGGTGCCGCGGACTTCCTGGAGGGCCTGTGCACCGGCAAGGTCGCCAAGTCGGTCGGCTCGGTGACCTACACCCTCCTCCTCGACCACGACGGCGGCATCCGCAGCGACGTCACCGTCGCCCGACTGGCCCGCGACCTCTTCCAGGTCGGGGCCAACGGCAACCTGGACCTCGACTGGTTCACCCGCCACCTCCCCGCCGGCGGCACGGTCCAGGTCCGCGACATCACCCCCGGGACCTGCTGCATCGGCCTGTGGGGCCCGCTCGCCCGCAAGGTGCTGGGGCCTCTCACCGACGAGGACTTCTCGAACGACGGCCTCAAGTACTTCCGCGCCAAGCGCGCCCACATCGGCAGCGTCCCCGTCACCGCGATGCGCCTGTCGTACGTCGGTGAACTCGGCTGGGAGCTGTACACCACCGCCGACCTCGGCCGGAAGCTCTGGGACACCCTCTGGGCCGCGGCCCGGCCGCTCGGCGGCATCATCGCGGGCCGTGGCGCCTTCAACAGCCTCCGCCTGGAGAAGGGCTACCGGTCCTTCGGCACCGACATGACCTACGAGCACGACCCCTACGAGGCCGGCGTCGCCTTCGCCGTCAAGCTCGACAAGGACGACTTCATCGGCAAGGCAGCACTCCTACGCCGCAAGGCCGACGTCCGCCGCAGGCTGACCTGCCTCACCATCGACGATCCCCGCTCCGTCGTCATGGGCAAGGAGCCGGTGTACGAGGGCGACCGCGCGGTCGGCTATGTCACCAGCGCCGCCTACGGCTACACGATCGGCAAGGGCATCGCCTACGCCTGGCTCCCGGCGGAGCTCGGCACCCCCGGGACCACCGTGCACATCGGTTACTTCGACCAGCGCGTCGAGGCGGTCGTCGCCGAGGAGCCCCTGTTCGACCCGACCATGTCCCGTCTCCGTGGTTAGCCCTGGGGAAGGAGCACCGCCGGTGACCGCACAACTGCTGGACGGCAAGGCGACCGCAGCCGCCATCCGCCGCGAACTCGCCGACCGCGTCACCAAGTTGACCTCCACCACCGGACGGCAGCCGGGCCTCGGCACCGTCCTGGTGGGCGACGACCCGGGCAGCCACGCCTACGTCGCCGGAAAGCACCGGGACTGCGCGCAGATCGGCGTCGCCTCCCTCCGCCGCCAGCTGCCCGGCGACGCGACGCAGCAGCAGGTCGAGGACATCATCGACGAACTCAACGCCGACCCGGCCTGCACCGGCTACATCGTGCAACTCCCGCTCCCGCGCCACCTGGACGCGGGCGCCGTACTCGAGCGCATGGACCCCGCCAAGGACGCCGACGGACTGCACCCCGTCAACCTCGGCCGGTTCGTCCTCGGCGTCGAGGCACCCCTGCCGTGCACCCCGCGCGGCATCGTCGAACTGCTCCGCCGGTACGAGGTGCCGCTCGCCGGAGCGCGCGTGTGCGTGATCGGCCGGGGCATCACGGTCGGACGTCCGCTCGGACTCCTGCTGACCCGCCGCTCCGAAAACGCCACCGTCACCCTGTGCCACACCGGAACCAAGGGCCTGGCCCGGCACACACGCGAGGCGGACATCGTCGTCGCGGCGGCCGGCTCGCCCGGACTGATCACCAAGGACATGCTGCGCCCCGGCGCGGCGGTCCTGGACGTCGGCATCACCCGCACCGACCACGGGCCGGCCGGCGATGTGCACCCGGAGGCCGCCATGGTCGCCGGATGGCTCGCGCCGATGCCCGGGGGCGTGGGCCCCATGACCCGGGCGATGCTGCTCGCCAACGTCGTCGAGGCCGCCGAGAGGAACGCGAACACCGAATGAACGCGCTGAACACCCCCCTGGCGGAGCTGGACCCCGAGGTCCACGCCGCCCTCCGCGCAGAGCTGCACCGCCAGCAGTCCACCCTGGAGATGATCGCCTCCGAGAACTTCGCGCCGTCCGCCGTGATGGAGGCCCAGGGGTCGGTCGCGACCAACAAGTACGCCGAGGGCTACCCCGGCCGTCGCTACTACGGCGGCTGCGAACATGTCGACGTCACCGAGCGCCTGGCCATCGAACGCGTCAAGTCCCTGTTCGGCGCCGGCTACGCCAACGTCCAGCCGCACTCGGGCGCCCAGGCGAACACCGCCGTCTTCTTCGCCCTCCTCCAGCCCGGCGACACCATCCTCGGCCTGGACCTCGCGCACGGTGGACACCTCACCCACGGCATGCGCATCAACTACAGCGGCAAGATGCTCGACGTCGTGCCCTACCACGTCGCCGAGACGGACAACCTCGTGGACATGGACGAGGTGGAGCGGCTCGCCAAGGAGCACCGCCCCAAGATGATCATCGCGGGCTGGTCGGCGTACCCGAGACAGCTGGACTTCGCGGCCTTCCGCCGCATCGCCGACGAGGTCGGCGCCCTCCTCATGGTCGACATGGCGCACTTCGCGGGCCTGGTCGCCGCAGGACTCCACCCCAGCCCCGTCCCGCACGCGCACGTGGTCACCACCACGACGCACAAGACACTCGGCGGCCCTCGCGGCGGCGTCATCCTCACCAACGAAGCCGGCCTGGCCAAGAAGATCAACTCGGCGGTGTTCCCCGGAATGCAGGGCGGCCCACTGGAGCACGTCATCGCGGCGAAGGCGGTCTCCTTCAAAGTGGCGGCGTCGCCCGAGTTCGCCGAACGCCAGGCCCGCACACTGGCCGGCGCCCGCATCCTGGCCGAGCGCCTGACCCGGCCGGATGCCGCAGCGGCGGGCGTCAAGGTGCTCACCGACGGCACGGACGTCCACCTGGTCCTGGTCGACCTCCGGGACTCCTCCCTGGACGGCCGGCAGGCGGAGGACCTGCTCCACGAGATCGGCATCACCGTCAACCGCAACGCCGTCCCCTTCGACCCACGCCCGCCCATGGTGACCTCCGGCCTGCGCATCGGCACCCCCGCCCTGGCCACCCGCGGCTTCGCCGAGGAGGACTTCGCCGAGGTCGCCGACGTGATCGCCCTGGCCCTCCAGCCCGAGCCCGACGTTCCCGCGCTGCGCGCCCGCACCGCGGCCCTGGCCGCCAGGCACCCGCTCTACCCGCACCTTTCGGAAGCCGGAGACGCCCGATGACTCCCAGCACCCCAGGCGCCGACCTCCCCGACCACCCCGACTGGCTCTGGCGCACGCCCGAGCCGAAGAGGTCGTACGACGTGGTGATCGTCGGTGGCGGCGGACACGGCCTCGCCACCGCCCACTACCTGGCGAAGAACCACGGCATCACCAAGGTCGCCGTGCTGGAGAAGGGCTGGCTCGCGGGCGGCAACATGGCCCGCAACACCACGATCATCCGCTCCAACTACCTGTGGGACGAGAGCGCGGGCATCTACGAACACGCTCTCAAGCTGTGGGAAGGGCTGGAGGAGGAGCTGGACTACCCGATCCTCTTCTCCCAGCGCGGCGTGCTGAACCTCGCCCACAGCCTCCAGGACGTCCGCGACAGCGTGCGCCGCGTCGAGGCGAACCGACTGAACGGCGTCGACGCCGAATGGCTCGACGCCGAGCAGGTCAAAGAGGTCTGCCCGATCGTCAACACCTCACCCGACGTGCGCTACCCGGTCCTCGGCGGCACCTACCAGCCGCGCGCCGGCATCGCCAAACACGACTACGTGGCCTGGGGCTTCGCCCGCTCGGCGGATGCGGCAGGGATCGACATCATCCAGAACTGCGAGGTCACGGGTCTCGACGTGGTCGGCGGCCGCGTGGTCGGCGTCCGGACCACCCTGGGCCCGATCGGCGCCGGCAAGGTGGCCCTCTGCTCGGCCGGCCACACCTCGGTGCTGGCGGCGATGGCGGGCATCGAACTGCCGCTGCAGAGCCACCCGTTGCAGGCACTGGTCTCCGAGCTCCTGGAGCCCGTCCACCCGACGGTCGTCATGTCCAACGCCGTCCACGTGTACGTCAGCCAGGCGCACAAGGGCGAGCTGGTGATGGGCGCGGGCATCGACGCGTACAACTCCTACACGCAGCGCGGTGCGTTCCACATCATCGAGGAACAGATGTCCGCGGCCCTGGAGCTCTTTCCGGTCTTCGCCCGCGCCCATGTGCTGCGTACCTGGGGCGGCATCGTCGACGTCAGCCCCGACGCCTCACCGATCGTCGGCCTCACCCCCGTCGGCAACCTCTACCTCAACTGCGGCTGGGGAACAGGCGGCTTCAAGGCCACCCCGGGCGTCGGCTGGGTCTACGCCCACACCATCGCCCATGACACCCCCCACGCCCTCAACGCCCCCTTCTCGCTCGACCGTTTCACCACCGGCGCGCTCGTCGACGAGCACGGCGCGGCCGCGGTGGCCCACTAGGGATTCCCAAGGGAGCCGAACGACATGCTGCTCATCCCCTGCCCGTGGTGCGGGCCCCGCGACGAGGCCGAGTTCCACTACGGCGGCCAGGCGCACGTGGCCTACCCCGAGGACCCGGCCGCCCTCACCGACGAGGAGTGGGCGCGGTACCTGTTCTTCCGCGACAACCCGAAGGGGCCGTTCGCCGAGCGCTGGAGCCACGCGGCCGGGTGCCGCCGGTGGTTCAACGCGGTGCGGGACACGGCGACGAACGAGATTCTCGCGGTGTACAGGACGGGCGAGTCGCGTCCGGCGACGTTCGAGGCGAGGCCGACAAGTCCGGCCGCCCGTCCGGGGGTACCCCCTCCGGGGGAGTTCGAGGACGAGCCCGTCCAGGGCGATGGGAGTCCGGCGGCGCCGCCCCCAGCGGCGGTCAAGGGGGCGGGCCCCTCGGACACCGGGGGCGGGACATGGAAGACGCAGCCCTTCCGTCTGGCCGACGGTGGCCGAATCGACCGCAACCACCCCCTGACCTTCACCTTCGACGGCATCCGGTACGAGGGATTCCGCGGCGACACCCTCGCCTCCGCGCTCCTTGCCAACGGCGTCATCGCGGCAGCGACCAGCACCAAGCTCGGCCGTCCCCGCGGCATCTTCTCGGCCGGCGTCGAGGAGCCGAACGCGGTGGTCCAGATCGAGGCCCCCTTCCCCGAGCCGATGCTCCCCGCGACGACCGTCGAGCTGTACGACGGCCTGGTCGCGAGCAGCCTCCCCGGCCAGGGCCGCCTCGCCACCGAACCGGACCCCGCCCGCTACGACGCCGTACACGCCCACTGCGACCTGCTGATCGTCGGCGCCGGCCCGGCCGGCCTCGCGGCGGCAGCCGCGGCAGCACGCAGCGGCGCCCGCGTCATCCTCGCCGACGACCAGCCGGAGCCCGGCGGGGGCCTGCTCGGCACGGCCGAACACCTCGACTGGGTCTCGGCCACCGCCGCCCTGCTGGACGCGGCCCCCGAGGTGCGCGTCCTGCGCCGTACCACCGTCTTCGGCTACTACGACGACAACCACCTCCTGGCCGTCGAACGCCGTACCAGCCATCTCGGCGCCGGGGCCCCCGAGAACGTCTCCCGCGAACGCGTCTGGCGCATCCGTGCCCGCCGAGTCGTCCTCGCCACCGGCGCCCATGAGCGCTCACTGGCCTTCGGGGACAACGACCGCCCCGGCGTGATGCTGGCCGCCTCGGCCCGCACGTATGTCAACCGCCACGGAGTCGCCCCCGGCCGCCACGCCGTCGTCTTCACGACGAACGACAGCGCCTACCCCGCCGCCCTCGACCTCGCGGCGGCGGGCGTCGAGATCGCGGCGATCGTCGACACGCGTCCCGCACCGGGGGAGTGGGCCGACCGCGCCCGGTCCGCCGGGATCGAGGTGCTGACAGGCCACGCCGTCATCGGCACTGAGGGCGAGGCCCGCCTCACCGCCGTAACGGTCGCCCCGTACGGAGAGTTTGCCGGACAGCGTGAGTTCGCCGTCGACCTCCTGCTGGTCTCCGGCGGCTGGAACCCCGTGGCGCACCTGTTCAGCCAGGCCGGCGGCAGGCTCCGCCACGACGAGGCGCTCGGCACGTTCGTCCCGGACACCTGCCGTCAGGCGCTGGAGGTCGCGGGCAGCGCGGCCGGCACCTTCGACCTCGCCGCAGCGCTCGCCCAGGGCGCGGCGGCAGGCGTCCGTGCCGTCGAAGCCGAGGGCTACACCGCCGAGGCTCCCGCACTGCCCGCGGTCGCCGTCCGGCCGCAGTCGCCGCCCATGCAGGTCTTCGCCGTCCCCGCACCGGCCGCCGCACCCCGCTTCGTCGACCTCCAACGCGACGTCACCGTCGACGACCTTGCCCGCGCGACGGGAGCGGGCCTGCGCTCGGTCGAGCACACCAAGCGCTACACCACGGCCGGCACCGCCAACGACCAGGGCAGGACAGCCGGCGTTCTCGCGAGCGGCATCGTCGCGGAACTCCTCGGCGTGGACATCTCCGCGCTCGGCCTGCCGACGTTCCGCCCGCCCTACACGCCCGTCTCCTTCGCCACCCTCGCGGGCCGAGACCGCGGCGCGCTGCACGACCCGGTCCGCACGACCGCCCTGCACGGCTGGCATGCCGAGCACGGCGCCCTCTTCGAGAACGTCGGCCAGTGGAAGCGCCCCTGGTACTACCCGCGGGACGGCGAGGACATGGAGACCGCCGTGCTGCGCGAGTGCCGTGCCGCCCGCGAGGGCGTCGCGTTCATGGACGCCTCCACCCTCGGCAAGATCGACGTGCAGGGCCCGGACGCCGGGGCCTTCCTCGACCTGCTCTACACCAACATGATGAGCACCCTGAAGGTCGGCATGATCCGCTACGGCGTGATGTGCCGCCCGGACGGCATGATCTTCGACGACGGCACCGTCATTCGGCTGACCCAGGAGCGCTTCCTGGTCACCACCACCACCGGCAACGCGGCGGCCGTTCTGGACTGGATGGAGGAGTGGCTGCAGACCGAGTGGCCCGAACTGCGCGTCCACTGCACCTCCGTGACCGAGCAGTGGGCCACCGTCGCCCTGGTCGGTCCCCGCTCCCGCCGGCTCCTCGGCTCGCTCGCGCCGCAACTTGCCGTGTCCAACGACGACTTCCCGTTCATGGCGTGGCGGGAGACGACCGTGGCGGGCATCGACGCGCGCGTGTGCCGGATCAGCTTCTCCGGCGAACTCGCCTACGAGATCAACGTGTCACCGTGGGACGCCCTCGCTTTGTGGCAGGCGCTGTACGAGGCTGGTGCCCCGTACGGCATCACCCCGTACGGGACAGAGACCATGCACGTCCTGCGCGCCGAGAAGGGCTACCCGATCATCGGTCAGGACACCGACGGCACGGTCACCCCGCAGGACCTGGGCATGAGCTGGGCGGTGTCGAAGAAGAAGCCCGACTTCATCGGCAAGCGCTCCTACGCCCGCGCCGACACCGTCCGCCCCGACCGCAAGCACCTCGTCGGCCTGCTCCCCGTGGACCCGGCCGTCTTCCTCCCCGAGGGCACCCACCTGGTCGCTGACAGCGCACTGCCCGCCCCGCCGGTCCCGATGCTGGGCCATGTCACCTCCAGCTACCGCAGCGCGGCGCTCGGCCGGACCTTCGCGCTCGCCCTGATCAAGGGCGGCCGGGACCGTATCGGTGAACGCCTGTACGCACCCGTCGGCGACCGGATGCTCCCGGTGACCGTCGCAAGCCCCGTCCTCTACGACCCCGAGGGAGCCCGCCGCGATGGCTGACACCGCCCTGACCGCACGGCAGCGCAGCCCCCTGGTGCATGCCGCCGACCGCCTGGCCGCCGCGACGCGCTCCTCCGGGGGCGCGGTCCGCCTGGCCGAAGTCCCCTTCCTGGCCCAGGTGAACGTCCGCCTCGACGCGAAGAGCCCGGCGGCGGACGCCGTCGGACTCGCCCTGGGGCTCCAGCTGCCCCTGGAACCCAACACCGTCGTGCGCGCCGGGAACCTGACCGTGGTGTGGCTCGGCCCCGACGAATGGCTGGTGGTCGGCCGGCCCGGCGCCCAGCGGGATCTGGAGAGCCGGATCCGCACGGCAGCCGGGGACGGCCCCGTCTCCGTCACCGACGTTTCCGCCCAGCGGACCACCATCCTGGTCACCGGACCCCGCGCCCGCGACCTGCTGTCCCACGGCTGCCCACTGGACCTCCATCCGCGCGCCTTCGGCCCCGGCCGCTGCGCCCAGACGATGCTGGCCCGCGCACAGGTCGTCCTGGTCGCCCGCGACGAAGCCAGGGCCGGCTTCTGGGTACTGGTGCGCTCCTCCTTCGCCGGCTATCTGACGGACTGGCTGCTGGACGCGGCCGTGGAATACGGGTGAACGGCTCCGGAGGAGGACGTACCGCTCGAGCGGAATAACGTCCGTCATCCACCGTGCCGACCGCGCGGGCGGCTCCGAGGGGTGGCTGCGGCCCGTTGCACGGCACAGGCGCATTCCTTCCGCGCTGTTCTTGGTCAGCCACCTCTTCACCGCCGCTCCCCCCGGACGCGCAGTCGGACGTTTCGACATCACGTCACCACACCGCAGCGCGGGCTACAGCGCGGAGCCCTGGGGGGGGCGATGCGTTCGGGCGCCCTCGACCGCATCCATGGGGCGCCCGTGCCCGCACCCCCGGGCGGGACAGGCAGCGCCTTGGGTCCGCCCATGTCGTCCTGTGCGTCACCGAGCTCACCAGCTGGAGGCGAGGATGTCCCGGTCGGCCGATGAGCGGCCGACCGGGACATCGGGCTCAGGCGAGCTCGAACCGGTCGAGGTTCATCACCTTGTCCCACGCGGCCACGAAGTCACGCACGAACTTCTCTCCGGCGTCCCGGGACGCATAGACCTCCGAGACGGCTCGGAGCTGGGAGTGCGAACCGAAGACGAGGTCGGCGGCGGTGGCGGTCCACTTGACCTCGCCCGTGGCGCGTTCCCGACCCTCGAACACGTCCTCAGCCGAGGCCGACGCCTTCCACTCCGTGCCCAAGTCGAGCAGGTTGATGAAGAAGTCATTGGTCAATGTCTCCGGCCGGTGGGTCAGGACGCCGTGGGGGGACCGCTCGAAGCCGGTGTTCAGGGCACGCATGCCGCCGATGAGAACCGTCATCTCGGGAGCGGTCAGTGTCAGCAGGTTGGCGCGGTCCAGTAGGAGCGTCTCCGGTGACAGCTTCTCTCCCGCCCGGAGGTAGTTGCGGAACCCGTCTGCCGTGGGTTCGAGCACGGCGAACGACTCCACGTCCGTCTGCTCCTGGGAGGCGTCCGTGCGCCCCGGTGTGAACGGGACTGTGATGTCGTGCCCGGCGTTCTTCGCGGCTTGCTCGACGGCCGCGCACCCGCCCAGGACGATCAGGTCGGCGAGCGAAACCTTCTTTCCGCCGGACTGTGAGAGGTCGAAGTCCTGCCGGATCTGCTCGAGGGTCTGCAAGGTCTGGGCCACCTCGGGCAGGTCATTGACCTCCCAGTCCCTTTGCGGCGCGAGCCGGATCCGTGCCCCGTTGGCCCCGCCACGCTTGTCGGTGCCGCGGAAGCTTGCCGCCGACGCCCAAGCGGTGGTGACCAGCTGGGAGATGGACAGTCCCGAGGTGAGGATCCTGCCCTTGAGCGCAGCGATGTCCTCGGCCGCGACCAGTTCGTGATCGACGTCGGGTACGGGGTCCTGCCACAGCTGAGGCTCGGGAACCCACGGGCCGAGATAACGCGAGAGGGGTCCCATGTCGCGGTGCAACAGCTTGTACCACGCCTTGGCGAACGCGACCGCGAGCTTGTCCGGGTTCTCGTGGAAGCTCTTCGCGATCGGCCCGTAGATCGGATCCACCTTCAGCGCGAGGTCCGTCGTCAGCATCATGGGAGCGTGCCTCTTCGACGGATCATGAGCATCAGGCACAGTGCCCTTGGCCGACGGATCCGTGGGAGTCCACTGTTTCGCGCCGGCAGGACTCGTCGTCAGCTCCCAGTCGTACCCGAAGAGGTTGTCCAGGTACCTGTTGTCCCACTTCGTCGGCTCGGAGGTCCACGCGCCCTCGAGCCCACTGGTGAGGGCGTCGCCGCCCTTTCCGCTGCCGTACGTGTTCCTCCAGCCGAGGCCTTGCTGCTCGATGGGACTCGCCTCGGGTTCTGGGCCGATGTACGAGGGATCGACCGCGCCATGACACTTGCCGAACGTGTGGCCGCCGACGATGAGCGCAACCGTCTCCTCGTCGTTCATTGCCATCCGCCCGAATGTCTCGCGAACGTCCCGGGCGGCGGCCATCGGATCCGGGTTACCGTTGGGGCCCTCCGGATTGACGTAGATCAGTCCCATCTGCACGGCACCGAAAGGACCGACGAGTTCCCTGTCGCCGCTGTAGCGCTCGTCTCCGAGCCACGTGTCCTCGGGCCCCCAGAAGATTTCCTCGGGTTCCCAGATGTCCTCTCGCCCGAAGCCGAACCCGAACGTCTTGAAACCCATCGATTCCATTGCACAGTTGCCGGCGAAGACCAGAAGGTCGGCCCAGGAGATTTTCCGGCCGTACTTCTGCTTGACCGGCCAGAGCAAACGGCGTGCCTTGTCGAGGCTCGCGTTGTCCGGCCAACTGTTGAGGGGGGCGAAACGCTGAGCACCGGCGCCGGCACCGCCCCGGCCGTCGGCGATGCGGTACGTTCCCGCGGCATGCCAGCTCATCCGGATGAAGAGCGGACCGTAGTGGCCGTAGTCGGCAGGCCACCAGTCCTGCGACGCCGTCATCACCTCGAAGAGGTCCTGCTTCAGCGCGTCGAGGTCGAGGGTCGCGAACTCTTCTGCATAGTTGAAGTCCTCGCCCAGCGGATTGGACTGGGGCGAGTGCCGGTGGAGAACCTGGAGGTCCAGCTGATTCGGCCACCAGTCCCGATTCGTCTTGGGGCGAGTCGGTGTGGGGGTCGGAGAGGGGATTACCGGGTTCTCGCTTTCGCTGCGGGACACGTCCGTCCTTCTTCCTGTCTCGGTGTTTCCTTCTGCTGGCTGCTGCTGTCTGTCTTGCTGGTGTCGAGCACGTGTCGGCATCCGTATGGTCGCGCACGGCTGACCGCACCACCACGAGAACACGCAGAACACGCATAACACCCCGCGTAACAAGAACTCGATGTACAAAGTGGTTTGCGGTCAGGCTCAATGGTTGACGGTTCTCTCGGTCCCTGAGGCATGCGAGGAAAGGCGGCTATTTCCGATCATCATGATCGCCCGGCTGACATGAGAAGCGGAGGCGGACAGTTGTATGGCCTGGCACTTGATGGAGCGGTGAACCTGCGACCCCGATGCGTGTTTGCAGCCTTCGCGGAGCGCGCGGGTGCACCACCGCGTTCCTGACCCGCGTGCGGGAAACCCTCGAGGCCTTCGGCCCCGGTGGCTTCTGCAAGGCGCACGCCGTCCCCGTCGTCGTCTCCGCGTCACAGTCGGCCCAGGGCCGTGTCGAGCTCGCGGTCCCCGTGTCCCCGGCTGTCGCCACGTCTCACTGTTCGAGGAAAGCGGCATGCCGCCTGCTGCGACGGCCGGACCGACCAGGATGACGGGCCTCCTGCCGGCCAGGTCCTTCCAGGGGAGAGGAGGGACGCCCAAGGCCACGCCGGCCGGTCCGCTGCTGAGTGGCGAGCCCCAGTGTGCCGGACTCCAGGATTGGATCGCCTTGAAGCGGCTGACCCCGGACGGTAGAGCCGTCCGGCTTCCCCACGACGGTCCCGCGACCAGTGCCCGGATCGGCTCCCGGGCTCCCGGTGAGCACCGTCCGGACCTGGTGCCGGTTCGGTGCTGACTCCAGGCCGCCCGGGAGAAGGACCGCAGGTCCAGCCCCGACCGAATGAGTTGTCGTACCACTCGATGGCGGTGCGGACGAGGCCGGCGGTGACGACGCGGGGGAGATCCCCGGGCTGCGCCGGGGGCATCGGGGGCGTCGGGGGAGCGCTGTGCCTGGCCTCATGGCATCCCGTCACCATCCAGGCGTCGGCACCATGAAGCGACGGAAGGGTTGCCGGCGGGCAGCGGCCACCTGATACGGCCGAGAGACCGCCGACCGCTACAGGTGCAGGGTCACCCACGGCTGGGATTTCATCAACTGCTGGTGTAGATAAGTCAGTTGTTGCGCCTTCAAGGCCGCAACCGGCGGTGATCGTGGTGACTGGTCAGTCGCGCTTCCTGCGATCGCCGACCCCCCTCATGCACAGCGAAAGGCACATGTATGGCGAACAACCGCAGGATGCGCTACGGCGGACGGATGCTGGGGCTCTCAGCGGCTGCCCTGGGCATGGTCGCGGCGATGGCCGTTCCGGCCTCGGCCGATGATCAGCCCACCCGGGCACAGCTCATAGCCGACTGCGACTCGGGTGAAGGGAAGTGCACCTTCAACGACCCCAAGTTGGGTCAGGCGTATCTCGGAGACTTCCACCGGGTCTCCGACTCGCTCTACAACTGCAGCACATCGCCTGCCACCCAGTCGATGACCTGGTCCGACACAGTCGGTTCCACGGACTCGGCAGGCGTATCCGTGACCGCCGGCGGCAAGATAGCGGGAATCATCGACCTCAGCGTGACGGCGACTTACAGCCACACCTGGTCGAGCACGCACTCGGAGACCAGCTCCGTCAACATGACGGTGAAACCCGGTGAAGTCGGCTGGATCTCCCGTGCGCAGGTGATGCAGACCGTCTCCGGCACATGGCAGACCCATTACGACGACCGGAAGTGGGGCCACTACTTCTGGTTCGTCCCCGACGTCATCTCGGGGCCTGCCCCGAACGGGACGGACGGCCAGAGCAACGCGGTGGTCGTCAAGTCCAGGAAGATGACAGCTGAGGAGAAGCGTTCCTGCTCCGGCCGCTCCGGTAAGGCCAAGACGTTCGTCGTCCAGGGCTGATCCACCGATTGCGCACCTGGCTGCCTCGCGGTCCGTACGCCCGCGAGGCAGCCGGGGCGGCTCGGCAGGGATCGCAAGGCTGCGGCCGCCGCTTGGACCTGTCTCCTTGAAGGTTTCCGGCTGTCGGAGGCGGCCAGTAGCCTCGGGCACCATGGGCATTCAGATCGATGTCGTGGTGGGTTACCCGATCAACGATGAGATGGAGAGGGTGCTCGGGTTGGCCGAGGCAGTCGGCGAGCCCGTCACTGTCACGTTCATGTGGGAGGGGCGTGAAGAGGCGGAACGCGCGGTGTTGGTGCCCGCGGCCACGCTGGCGCTCTGGGAGCATTGGGCCCCCACCGCCTCCCCGACGAGTGGCGCTGGGGAAGAGAACCGGGCTGTGGCGGAGGAGCCGGAACTGGCCCACCCAGCAGAATTCGGCGCGTTCACGCTTTTCCGTCGTCGCGTAGGAGGGCGCACGGCGGTTGCTCGCGAAGGCGTGGTGGTCGCTGAGCTACTGGACCCCGAGGAGGCGCACTGGCTCCAGGAGAAGGCCCGCAGTGTCCGCCAAGGCTTCATGGATCCGAAGCAGCGGGCGGCGTTCGAGGAGTTCCTTGCCCGGCAGGCATCCCTCGATGACCAGTGACGCGCCGACTCATGCTTCGTGGCTCTGTGAACGAGGAGCACTACATCGCCTGGCTGCCGGTGGCGACAAGGAACGCGGCGGACGTCACCCTCGTCCGCGACGGCCGCACCGAGCGGCTGACCGGTGTGGGTTACCACGACCACAACTGGGGCAACGGCGCCCCGCGGAAAGTGCTCGACCACTGGTACCGGGGCCGGGCCTGCGTGGGCGACTACACCGCCGTCACGCTGATGTTCGTCACCAACGAGGCCTACGAGAAAGCGGAGATACCGGCATTCCTGGTCGTCAGGTCCGGCGAGATCCTTGCCCCCGCCGCCGGTCCGGACAGCCTGACCTTGCTCGAGGACGACGTCAATGGTCAACGAGCAGAGCGGGGTGCCGGTCGGGAAGCGGTTGACGTACCGGACCGGAGACGCGTCCGCCTCCTACGCCGTGACCTTCCAGCACCGCAGGGACGCCTTCCTGCTGGACTTGGGAAGCGCCGGTGCTTACCACAGGTTCATCGGCGACGTAACCGTCGAGCACACACACGCCGGCCGGACCGATATCGCTCGGGGCCGGACGCTCTGGCAGCTGCTCCACTTCGGCCCTCGCGCCGCGAAGGGCGCGGGGCGGTCCTGCGAGGCGCCGAAGCCCGTACCTCTGCTCGGCCGCCAGGCCTGACCACCCACCGAGCAGCGGATTGGCCGGCAAGTCGCTGAAGGTGAGCGAGTGGGTCCACAGGGCACTGCTGCCCGGTGGTGCCGCCAGCGTGTACGCAGCGGCGGCACCACCGGGCAGCTTCGTGGTCCGGCCCGGTTGCGGGCGGGCTCCCGCTTCCGGGTCGGCGGAACCGGCGTCAGGCGCCGTGCACGCCGACCTCGTACAGCGAGTATCCCCACCTGGTGCCACGCTCCGTGCCCGTGATGCGGACGTAGCGCGCCGGTGTGCCGGTGAAACGGGCGGTGTCAAGGCCGCCATCGCCCGTGGTGGTCGACCAGACCGTCTGCCAGTTCGCCCCGTCCGTCGAGAGCTGGATGCGGTACGACTTCCCGTACGCGCGCTCCCAGTCGAGCGTGACCCGTCCGACCCGGTGAGTGGAGCCCAGGTCGATTTGCAGCCACTGGTCGTCGCTCCAGCCACTGGCCCAGCGCGTGTCCCGTGTGCCGTCGACGGCGCGGCCCGGCGCGTAGCTGGTGAACGGGTTCCACTCCGTCCCACTCGCCGTGGCCGACGCCCCCTTGGCGAGGTTGACCTCCGCCTGGTGCTGTTCGGTCGCTCCCCAGGTGTCCAGGTAGGACTCGGCACCCCGGAAGAGGTCGTTCACCACGCCCTGGCCTCCGACCAGCCTGATGTCCTCGATCCAGTCAGGGACGAGGCCGTAGTGCGCGGCTCCGTCGGTGTTCAGGTCCCAGGTGCGCTCGCCGGTGGTCTGCCGGTCGATGAGGGAGCCTCCGTCGACGCTGCGGAAGGGGTAGGTGACTTTGTCGGGCGCGTCAGCTCCCCGGGGGCCCGGCCAGCCGCCGACACCGTTCATGTCCGTGCCGTAGCCGTAGCCGACGCCGTACTTGTCCCGCAGCGCCTTGGTGCGGTTCGCCTCGGCCACGAATCCCTCGGAGCCGTGCATGTACTGGGCGATGAAGCCGCCGAGGCCGTAGACCCGTTCGGTCCAGTTCAGGTCCATCCAGCTGTGCGAGGAGATCACACCGGGGTAGGAGTCGGCCTCGAAGATGTCGAGCGCGCGGCCGACGGCCTTGACGCTCATGTGGTCGATCTCCAGCATCATCTTGCGTTTCATCATGCCGCGTACGGCATACTCACCGAGGTCGGTGAGCCCGCGGACGTTGCACTGCGCGTCCGAGCCGTACGAGGGGGCACTCACGCCCGCCGGGAGTTTGGCCTCGGCCCCGGGTGCCGCGGCCGAGCCGATGGGGTTGTCGTGCTGCGGCCCCGTGCACTTCTCCGTCTTCCAGAAGGTGCCGGTCGACAGGAACTGTCCGACGTTGATGGCCGTTCCGAGGCTGCCCGAGTCGAAGCGGACGCCGCACAGCGCGTTGTCGAACTTGTGGCACAGGAACATGCTGCGCACGCCCAGCGCGTACAGCTCGTCCAGGCCGGCGTCGATGTCCTTCCTGTCGCACTGCGGAATGTCCAGGATCTGCTTGCAGCCGAACGGCTCGGAGGTCTCCACTCCCAGGATGACCGCCAGCTTGCCCTGCTTGATGACCTCTCGGGCCTGGGCGCTGTCGGTGACGATCCGGAACCAGCCCTTTCCGGCGCCGCCGTACATCTTGTCGATGTAGGCCTGAAGGTCGTATGTCAGCTTCGCCTGCAGCCGGATGGACGTCATCTCGTCGCAGCTGCGGTCTTTGAAGAAGTACACCGAGCAGATCACGCCGTTGGTGACGAGGTCGTTGACGAGCACCCGCTGGCCGCCGCGCCAGGCCCGTTCCACCCACGCGTAGTAGTTCTGCTGATGGGTCAGCGAGTCGTGAGCGGGCCAGTCCCTGAAGGTGGGCCAGCCGACCGGGTCGTGTCTGCCGTCACCGCCCTTGGTGATGAAGTCGAAGACGGCCAACGAGCCGTCCGGGTAGTGCTCGGGACAGTCCTTGAGCGCGTCGGCGATCCCGGCCTCGGAGAACGTCTTGCCGCAGATGAGACGCCCGCCGAAGGCCTCGTTCGAGAACAGGTGGTCGTGGGCGTCGACGAACCCGCGCACCTCGCCCTTGGCGTTGGTGCCCGTGAACGGCTCGCCGGTCACGTTGATCTGGGAGTCCGGCGTCGGTCGTGCGCTTGGGACCCACCAGTCGTTTCCGGCCGCCGAACTCGGGGTGGGGCCGAGCACGACGGCCAGTACGAGGAGGAGCAGCGGCACTACGGTGACGACCGTGCGTCGGCGGTGCGGGAGTCTGCTCATGGCCACGGCCCACGTCCCTCGGTCGGCGGAATGCGCGGTCCTCCGACAAGGAGGTCAGGGCTCGGAGGCACCCGCGCATAAATTTGTCATGTCCTACGCAAACTGTGCGCCATGAGGATCGCCAGTGCCGCCTTACGAGTCAATACTCGGGCGCTGGATGATGGCTTCGGGTGCTTCGTCGCGGAAGACAACCGGCACCGACACCCGGCCGCCCTCACGGCCCGAACGCGCCTCGTCCTACCGCCTCGGCGGCACTTCCGCCGCTCTGCGCTCGGGACTTGTCACCCGGTCCACCGATCTTCCGGCTGCCGACGTGCGTTCCTCCCGCTGTTCACGCTCCGCGCCGCTGCCTGATCGGCTCTCCCACGCGGTGCATGTGCGTCAGGGCCTCACGGTAGGACTGGATCAGTCCGGTCTCGTGATACGGCACCCCGATCTCGGCGCAGTACTGCCGCACGATCATCTGGGCCCGACGTAGATGGACCGTGGGCATGCTGGGGAACAGGTGGTGCTCGATCTGGTAGTTCAGCCCGCCCAGCAGCACGTCGGTGAACCAGCCGCCGCGCACGTTGCGCGATGTCAGGACCTGGCGTCGCAGGAAGTCGAGCTGCCGATCGCCGGTGATCGTCGGCATGCCCTTGTGGTTGGGAGCGAAGGTGCACCCCAGATAGACGCCGAACAGGCACTGGTTCACCGCGAGGAACGCCACCGCCTTGCCCGGTGAGAGCACCAGGAACAGGGCGGAGAGAAGAGCGGCGATGTGCAGCAGGAGCAGAGCGCCCTCCAGCAGCCGGTTCTTCATGGACGGTGAGCGCAGCGCCCGCACACTCGCGACGTGCAGGTTGAAGCCTTCCAGGGTCAGCAACGGGAAGAACAGCAGTGCCTGGTGACCACCGAGGAGGCGGGCAATACCCCGGCTGTCACGGGCTTGTTCGGTGGACCACACCAGTATGTCCGGGGCGACGTCCGGGTCGAGTTCCTCATGGTTGGGGTTGGCGTGGTGGCGGGTGTGCTTGTTCATCCACCAGCCGTAGCTCATGCCGATGCCGAGGTTGCCGAACAACCGTCCACCGATCTCGCTGTGCCGGCGCCGCCGGAAGACCTGCCGGTGGGCCAGGTCGTGCGCCACCAGGGCTATCTGTCCGAACACCACCGCCAGAAAGGCGGCGACCGCCAGTTGCCACCAGCTGTCGCCGAGAGCGAAGAAGGCTCCCCAGCCGGCAGCGAACGACCCGATCACGAGACCGAGCCGCACCGTGTAGTAGCCGGGGCGCCGCTTCAGCAGCCCGGCCTCGGCGATTCGCTGGGAAAGTCCGGCGAAGTCGCTGCCGGCACCGGGGCGCGACGTGCCCGGATCGACGGGGGAGTGGCGGGGTGCCACGGAGGTGGCGGGAGAAATCGTCATACCGAAATTCTGGGGACGGCTGTACTGCCCGAAGAAGCCCGTCAGCCCCCGTATACACACGGGGCCCGCCCCATCGACTGTCGGGGGTTATCCCGCCGGCCGTGCAGGCAGCGCTGCTGCGAGTGGTGCTCGAACGACGGGTCGGCAGCCTGGTACTGCCGGAGGCCGTACGTATCGTCGCCGCCGCCAACCCGCCTTCCAGCGCGACGGACGGCTGGCATCTCAGCCCGCCGCTCGCCAACCGGTTCGTGCACCTCGAATGGACCCACGACCCGCGGACGGTCGCCCGCGGCGTGGCCGGCACCTGGCCGGAGGTGGCCGTGCCCGCCGTCGATGCCGCCAAGGTGCCCGGTGCGGTCGCACGGGCCCGTGGCGCGATCTCCGGCTTCCTCACGGCCCGCCCCGGCCTGGTCCACCACATTCCCGGCGACGCCGAGAGCCGGGGCCGGTCCTGGCCGTCCCCCCGCACCTGGGAGATGGCACTCAAGCTGCTCGCCGCCGGGTACTCGGCCGGCGTCGGCCGTGAGGCGCTGGCCGCCGCGCTCACCGGCGCGGCCGGGGACGGCGCGGGCATCGAGCTGCTGTCCTCGGTGGCGCACCTGCTGCGCGACCACCACGGCCACGCAGACCGGCTCCCCGCCGCCGCCCAGCGCGACTCGCACCGCGTCAATGTCGCGCAGGACTGAGAGATCAACGACGACCTGCTCGCCGACGGCCTGCGCCTGCCCGACGGGCGCATGGAACCGAGCCTCTTCGGCATCCCCGAAGGCCAGTTTTCGAGGTGTACCTCGACCGGCTGCCGCCGCATGTGCGGGCGCCGGACTGCGGATCGGGCGCTCACGGCCGGCCCGCGCCCTGGGAACTCCCGGAGTCGGCCGGCCCCGCACGGCTCGGCGAGGTCGAGGCGCAGGCGCTGCGGCGGCAGACCGCCCAGGCTATGCGCGCCCATCAACGCGGCCGTGGCACCCTGCCCGCGGGCCGGCAGCGCTGGGCCGAGGAGATCCTGGAACCCACGGTGGACTGGCGGCGGGCGTTGTCCGGAGCGGTCCGGGAGGCCGCCGCATGGGCCGGCGGAGCCGTCGACTACACCTATCGCCGCCCCTCGCGCCGTACTCCGGCGCTGCACGGGGTCGTCCTGCCGAGCCTGCGCCGCCCGCTGCCGCGGGTGGCCGTCGTGATCGACACCTCCGGCTCGATGGGCGACGCCGAACTGGCCGCCGCCCTCGCGGAGGTGACGGGCGTACTGCGCGAGGTGGGTGTACGGGGTAATCGCGTGACCGTGCTCGCGTGCGACGCCGACGTGCAGGCCGTCTCCCGGGTGGCGACCGCCGAGCAGATCACCCTGGGCGGCGGTGGCGGCACGGACATGCGCGTCGGAATCGCGGCAGCGCTCGCGACGCGGGATCGCCCGAACATCGTCGTCGTCCTCACCGACGGACTCACCCCCTGGCCCGACGAGAACCCGCCCTGCCGCATCATCGCGGCTTTGAGCGGCTCCGCTGCACCACGGCCCCCGACCTGGGTGGAGACGGTGCGCATTCCCGGCTGACGCTCTGCCGGAGGACGTCAGTTCCCGATCCGCGTACGGACGCGCCGGGTGAGGTGAAGGCGTAGAGCCGGGGATACCGGGCAGCTTCGGGGTCGGCTCGGGTGCAGGGGCCGGCAGCACAATGTTCCGGGCGCCGCGGGCCAGGAGGTCTTCGATCAGGAGGATGAGCTTGTGCGGCCCGTGGGCTCCCTCGCCCGTCAGCAGGCGGGGTCGTCCTCCAGAGCCGGGCCCGGCTGACGCCGGCGCAGGCAGCTGACAGGTTGCGGTCCCGCTTCGACGGGTGAGGCGCGGGAATGGCGTTCGCCGGCCCGGGCGGGTCTCCCACCGGAAGGGCACCTCTCCGTCCGAGGAGGTGCGCTCACGGCCCTAGCCGGGGACGGCCTTCTCCCAGCCCTGGGCGACTGTCTTCTTCGCCTTCTCGAGTTGCGCGTCCGTCGGGAACTGCGGCGTTCCCTCAACCGTCGGCAGTCGTGCGGCCGCGGCCTTGTCGAGGGTGCCGTCCTGCTTCATGGCGTTCATGAGCACCGGGCGGGCGTAGCCGAGCAGCCGCAAGTTCTGGCCCTCCGGGCTGAAGAGGTACTCCTGCCACAGGCGGGCGGCCGCCGGGTGCGGGGCGTCTTTGTTGATCGCCAGCGCGTAGTACTGGGCGAAGCTGCCGTCGAAGGGGATCGCGACCTGCCAGTTCACGCCCTGGTCGCGGAGCTGGTCGGCGTAGTGGAGGTTGATGTAGTCCCAGTTGATGCTGATGGGGGTCCGGCCGTCCCGGACTGTCGCCAGGTTGGACTTGAGCGGGTTGAGGTTGCCGTTCTTGCCGAGCTTGGAGAAGAAGTCCAGACCGGGCTGGACGTCATCGAACGACCCGTTGTTCGCCAGCGCGGCGGCGTAGA
The DNA here is from genome assembly GCF_040644655.1 of Streptomyces sp. NPDC046931. Taxonomy (NCBI): domain Bacteria; kingdom Bacillati; phylum Actinomycetota; class Actinomycetes; order Kitasatosporales; family Streptomycetaceae; genus Streptomyces; species Streptomyces sp. NPDC046931. The sequence continues at coordinate 109,290 of NZ_JBEYWX010000018.1, read as the reverse complement.
CGGCGGCGAAGGCGGTAGCCGAACGGGGCGGGTCGCCTTCCAGTGCGACCTTGCCCTTGTAAGCGGGTTTCAGCAGATCGGCGAAGGTCTCCGGACAGGGCTTGACCCGATTGGCGTCGCAGCCGATGGAGATGTAACCCCCGTAGTTGTTGTACCAGCGGGCCTTCGGATCCTTCTGACTGGCGGGGATCGAGTCGTAAGCGGCGACCTTGTACGGCGCGAGCAGATTCTGTGCCGCCGCGTTCCGCGCGAACGTATCGCCCACGTCGATCACGTCGGGGGCTGTCGGCCGGTTCCCGCTCTTCATCAGGGCGTCGATCTCGTCCTCGCTGTGGCCCAGCGGATCCTCGACCGTGACCTTGATCCCGTACTTCTTCTCGAAGCCGTCGATCAGGCCGCCGTAGTCGGCCCAGTCACGCGGCAGCGCGATCGCCCTGAGCGAGCCCTCCCGTTTCGCCGCGGCGGTCAGTGCGCCCATGCCGCCCACCTGCTCGGCGGAGGTGGCCAGCGACGGCTTCGTGAGGCCGGGGGGCGATCCGTCCTCACAGGCGCTCAGGCCCAGTGCCACGAGAGCGAAGCAGCCGAGGACGGCCGCTGCTCGGGCACGGGGTGTAGTCACGCCTGCTCCAGGAGTGAGGGGATGCGGTTGTCACCAAGGGATGTCGCTTGTTACAGGATGCGTCGGACCACCGGAGGAATGCGCGATAGCGCCGTGGACCGTAGCGGCAGGTGACACACACGCTCTGCTCAGAGTGCCGTGTCGTCCCATTGGCCGAGCAGGATCTCGCCGAGTTCTTCCGCCTCCGGCGTGCCGCTGTCGTGGAGGGACAGTTCGGCCCAGATGACCTTGCCGGTGGCCGTATAGCGAGTCCCCCAGCGTTCGGCGAACCGAGCGACCAGGAACAGCCCGCGGCCGCCTTCGTCGGTGTCTTGGGCCTGGCGCAGCCGTGGCGAGGTGCTGCTGCCGTCGGAGACCTCGAAGATCAGGGTCCCCGCGGCGGGGCCGCCGGTCGGCACCGTGCGGAGCAGTCGGACGGCGATGGGCTCGGTGCCGTGGCGGATGGCGTTGGTGATCAGCTCGCTGAGGATGAGTTCGGCGGTGAAGGCGACCTGCTCCAGGCCCCACTCCGTGAGCCGGCGGACGCAGGCGGTGCGCACCGGGGCCACCGCCGCCGGCTCACGGGACACGTCCCACTCGGCGACCTGCGCTGGTCCCAGCCGGCGCGTGCGGGCCACCAGCAGTGCGATGTCATCCCTGGGCCGGTCGGACAGCATGGCTGTCATCACCGCCGTACAGGTGGCCTCCGGCGTGCGATCGGGCCCTGTCAGAGCAGTGCGCAGGGCCGCCAGACCGGCGTCCAGGTCCCGGGTGCGGTCCTCGATCAGCCCGTCGGTGTAGAGCACCAGCCGGGAACCCTCGGGCACGGTGAGCTCAGCGGTCTCGACAGGCATGCCGTCGCCGAGCCCCAGTGGCGGGGAGACGGGCAGCCGAGGGAAGTCGACGGTCCCGTCGGGCCGCACCACCGCCGGTCCCGGATGGCCGGCAGTGGCAAGGGCCAGCCGCCCGGAGGCGGGGTCGTAAACGGCGTACTGGCAGGTCGCCCCGGTGATCGTCCCCTGCCCGTCCTCCGTGGTGGCCTCCTCGGCGTCGATCTGGGCCACCAGTTCGTCCAGCCGGCTCAGCAGCTCCTCCACGGGCATGTCCAGGCTGGCGAAGTTGTGCACGGCGGTACGCAACCGACCCATGGTCGCCGCGGCGTGCAGACCGTGGCCGACGACATCGCCCACGACCAGCGCCACCCGGGTGCCGGACAGCGGGATGACGTCGAACCAGTCCCCGCCCACCCCGGCCTGAGCGGGCAGGTAGCGGTAGGCCACGTCGAGGGCGGACTGTTCGGGCAGCCCGCGTGGCAGCAGGCTGTGCTGCAGGGTGACGGCCATGGTGTGTTCGCGGGTGTAGCGGCGGGCGTTGTCGATGCACAGCGCTGCCCGGGCGGCCAGCTCCTCGGCGAAGGACACGTCCTCGTCGTCGAACGACGGGGAGCCCTTCGCGCGCCAGAAGTCGACCACTCCCAGGACCACGCCGCGGGCTCGCAGGGGAACCACCAGCAGCGAGTGGATGCCGTGCTCGAGGACCCGCCGGGCACGTTCGGGATGCTGGGCCCGCCAGCCGTCGGAGGCGTTCAGGTCCCCGACCAGGACCGGTCGGCCGTCGGCCATCGCCATGGAGACGGGGTGGACCGGGATGAACCGGATCAGCTCGCCGACGGGGTGCAGGGGATCGTCCGGGTCCAGCCCGGCGACGGCACCGCGGCGCAACTCGGTGACCATGGCGGTCGCACCGGTGGACTCCTCGCCGTACAGGACGGAGTCCAGCAGTTCGACGGTGACGATGTCGGCGAACCGGGGCACCGCCACCTCGGCCAGTTCCTCGGCCGTGCGCTTCACATCCAGCGTGGTGCCGATCCGCAGTCCGGCGTCGTAGAGCAGCTTCAACCGTTCGCGCGCCACCTCCGCCCGGCCGGTCAGGGCCCGCAGCTCGGTGGTGTCCCGGAGCGTCACCACGCTGCCGCGGGGTCCATGAGGTGCGGTGAGCCGCTTGTTGACCGCGAGGAGCCGGTCGGCCGCCAGGTACACCTCGTCGGTGGCGGGGAGGTCGGAGGCGAGCAGCCCGGCGAGGTCCTCGTCCAGGCCCAGATCGGTGATGTGCCGCCGTTCCGCGTCCGTCGGCAGGTCCAGCAGCCGCCGTGCCTCGTCGTTGGCCAGCAACAGCCGGCCGTCACCGCCGACGATCAGCACTCCTTCCCGCACGGCGTGCAGGACCGCGTCGTGGTGCTCGTACATCCGGGTCATCTCGGCCGGCCCCAGGCCATGGGTCTGCCGCCGCAGCCGCCGGCTCGCCAGACCCGACCCGACGGCGGCGACGGCAAGGGCGGTGGCGGCGCCGCCGAAGAGGAACGGCAGCTGCCGGTTCACCCTGTGCTGCACCGTCTCGACCGTGACGGGCACGGAGACGATGGCGATGACCGAGCCGTCAGGGCCCCTGACGGGGACCGCCGAGATCACCGAGAGCCCCAGTGAGCCCTTGAACGTACTTGTGAACGGCTTGCCGCCCGCCGCCTTCGCGTAGGGCCCGATGACGTGTTTCCCGATCTGACGGGGGTCGCTGTGGGTGAGGGTGATCCCGTTCAGCTCGTACACGATGATGGCGTCGACGCCTGCGGCCTTCCGGGCCGCCTCGGCGTGCGGCTGGAGCACTGCGGTGGGGTTCGGGCTGTTCAGGGCCGCGACGATCCCCGGGGAGTTCGCGAACGTCTGCGCCGCGGTGAGCGTCCGCTGCCGGGCGTCCGTCAGGACGTCGCGTCGAGCCTGCACCACGAGCACCACCAGGGTGGCTGCGACGAGCAGCACCACGACCGCCAGCTGCAGAAGGAAGACCTGGCCGGCAAGGCTGTGCACGCTCAGCAGCGAACCCGACCGCCGCTGTTCTCCTCGCCGACGGGGCCGGCGGGGCCGATGCGGCATGGACGCATTGGAGATGTCGTCCCCGAATCGACCCGAAGCTCCGCGCATATTCCCTTTCTACGTTTATGGGCGGTCGATCGCGAAGCGCAGCGGCATGGAACCGAGCCGGTCCAGGTCGACGCCCGCCTCGATGGGCGGACCGGTTGGAGGCGGCGTCCGGCCGGGTGGCCGGCCGGACGCCCGGTTGCGGTAGGCGGCCCCGGAGCGGAAGCCGATCATCCGGCCGCAGGCGAGGTCAAGCGCCACGGCGTCGGCGAACCTCAGCACGCCGAAACCGGCCGGACGCCGACGCATCTGCCCGAGGGCGGGCAAGGCCGTCGCGCTCACCCGCCCAGCCGACTCGGCGTTCCCCGACCCGGGCGGCGGTGGGCCGGCCGAGCTCATCACCACCAAGCCGGCGAGCAGCGGTCCCCGGTCCGCGTACCCGACGGCAACCGTTCCGGGTGAGCCGGTGCAGTACGGGGATGTCCATGGCTCAGCCTCGTCCACCGTGCCAGCGGACGGCGACGGCACCGGCGAAGTCGCCCGCGTGTGCGAATCCTCCGAGTACCACCAGATTGCCGTCCTCGACCCGCCGGGAGCTGATCGCGCGGTCCAGGGTGATCGGGATCGCCGCGCCGAACAGGTTCCCGTACTCGTCGAAGGTGTTCAGGTGCCGTTCGGCCGGCAGTTGCAGCGCCTCTCGCCAGTTCCGCAGGAAGGTGCGGTTCGGCTGGTTGGTGATGAGGACGTCGATGCCGCTGGTCGCCACACCGAGCCGTCGGCACAGGTCCGTGACCACCTCCGGCACCAGGCGGTTGCCGCGTGCCAGGACTTTGGCGACGCTGGCGTCGGTGAACCCGATCCGTAACTGGGACTCTCCGGGTTCCCAGTACTTGCGGCCGTCGTCGACCGCCACGGTCATGTCCCCGGCGTACTCGCCGATGTGCCGGGTCTCGACGTCGAGGACCGGTGCGTCGGACGACTTCGTCACATACCCCACACCGCAGCCGTCGCCCGGGATCGCCGCCTGGGCGAGCCTGCGTACCTCGGACTGCGTGAAGCACTGGCCCGCGGCGCTTTGTGCATTGCAGATCAGGGCGGTCTTCGCGTCGGTGGTGGTGAGGATCTGCCGGGCCAGCTTCAGCATGTACACGAAGGAGGCGCAGCCCGCGTTGGCCACGTCGACGAGCCACTCCGGCTTCAGGCCCAGTCGGCGCGCCACCTCGGTGCCCGCGCCCACGAACGGCAGGTCCGGCAGCTGGCTGTGCACCAACAGCACGTCGACGTCTCGTATCGCGGCCCTGCCGTGCCGTTCGATCAGGGGTTGTACGGCACGCTCGACCATGTCTGCGTTGGTCTCGTCCGGGGCCACGTGGTGCCGGAACGGCGGGACCTTGAACATGGGATGGTTGCGGAGCTTGTCCTCGGCTCCGGGACAGTCGGTGTAGAACTCCGCGGGAACAGGCTCGCCGGGAAGGTAACTGGCGACGTCGGTGAGGCTGACCGTGGTCACCGCGCCACCGACCTCGCCGGAGCCACACTGACGGGCAGGCCGTTGCGGTGGCGGTACTCCAGGATGGCCTTGAGGTTGTTCATCTCCACCGTGTGCCCCGCGTAGAACAGGTCCCAGTAGTCGCCCACCCAGGGCCGGCCGGGGCGGGGGGCCTTGTCGGGGTGCGGGTTGGCGTCGTAGTACGGGTGCCGGCAGTTGGTCCAAGTGATCACCGATCCCGGCTTGTCGAGCACCAGGCGGGCCGGTACGACGCGCATGAGGTAGATCATCCACAGCTTCTCGCCCTGGTCCCAGGAGCAGTGATAGTCCACGGTCATGGCCTCGGGGTGGGCGGTCACCTTGCAGTAGATCCTGGTGTCCTCCTCGAGCCGGTCGTGGCCGACCCACAGCCCCGGTGTGCCGGTGAGTGCGAAGTCCCGCAGGCTGCAGGTCCACTCCTCCAGGTGGTGGCCCTGCCGGAGGTATTCGTAGGTCAGCTCGGGCGGGCAGTCGACGTACTCGTGGATGGTGCAGTACTGCCCGTAGACCTGATGATGGGGGTAGACGGCGTGAGTGAGCTCCATGCAGTGGGCGGTCAGCTCCTCCTTGCCGGGGTTCTCGATCCGCATCAGGCCGGGGATGTCAGCCAACGTGGACGGCTCCTCGCTCATCCGAATTCTCCTTGGTGTCGGGGCGTACAGCGCTGTCGGTGGTTGTGGTGAAGGACTGAAAGGGAAGGAACGGAGGAATCTCCCCCGGGTCGCAGTCCAGCGCGACGAACGCCGGGCCGCCGCTCGTGTTGCTGCGCAGCAGCGCCTGGCGCAACTGCGCCGCGTCGCCGGCTCCGGTGACGTCGAGGGACGGGAACGCGGCGGCCACTCCGGCGGCGAGGTCGGTCCGGCGGAACAGGTCGTCGCTGCGGATGCCGCCCTGGAGGAACTCCTCACGCAGTGCGCACATGGCGTGGGCGTTGTTGTTGAAGATGACGAAGGTCACGGGTGCGGCGTACTCGACGGCGGTGTGCACTTCCATCCCGTGCATGAAGAAGGACCCATCGCCGGCGAGGACGTAGGTGCGCCGTCCGGTGGCGAGTGCGGCGCCGATGCCGGCACCGAAGGTGTAGCCCATGCCGCCCATGCCGACCGCCACCACGAAGCGGCCGTGGCGCGGTGCCGGGAGGAGATGGACCGCGCTGGCACCTGCGTTGCCGGCGTCCACGAAGACGTGGGCGCACTGCGGAAGTGCCGCCTCCACCGCGGCGATCGCCTGGGCGTAGCCGATGGTTTTCCCGGGGGCCCGGGAAACCGGGCTCGGCACGGGCATGGGGAGGGGACCGGCGTGCGGGGGGCAGGCATGCGGGCGCGGCGGCAGCCGGCCGGTCACCGCGCGCAGCACCTCCCGCAGGTCCCCTCGCAGTGCGGTCCCCGGCACGAACGGCGGTTCGGGACCGAGGCACACGACCTCGGTGGCGGCCAGGGCACGCTCAAGGCCGCCGCGTGCCAGGAGCGGCAGCCGGGTGCCGACCAGCAGGCATACGTCGGCCCGCCGCAGACAGTCCTCGACGTTGGCATGGCCCATCACCCCGGCTACGCCGGCGAACCGGGGATCACGGTTGTCGAAGACGTCCTTGGCGTCGGGGGTGACCGCCACCCACGCCCCGAGATTCCGAGCCAGCTCGGCCAGTTCCGCTCGTGCGTCCCCGGCGGCGACGTCTTCTCCGGCGATGACGAGGACCCGGCCGGCCTTGCGGAGGGTGTCCGACACCGCGGCGAGGGCCGAGGTGTCGAGCGGTGCCGCAGATGCCCCCGATGCGGGCGTCGGCACGTCCGGTGCCGGCGCTCCGCCGCGGCCGGGCGACCAAATCCGCGCCTCCTGCACGTCCTTGGGCAGCAGCAGCACCGCCGGTCCCCGCGGATCCGTCTGTGCCGCCTCCACCGCCCGGGGCAGCAACTCGAGGAGCGAGTCCGCGTCCTCGACGCGGGCGCAGAACCGGGAGACCGGTGTGAAGACCTCCGCGGCGTCGAAGGAGCCTCCCTTGCCGCTGGAGTCCTGGAACGCCCCGTGGCCCGCCTGGCCGTTCGGCGGCTGGCCCACCAGGGCCAGCACGGGTACCCGGGAGGCATACGCCTCCGCCAGACCGGGCACCAGGTTCATCGCACCGCCGCCCGAGGTGGCGGCGACGACGCCGAGGCGCCCGGTGGTCCGGGCGTATCCGTCGGCCATCGTGACGGCGGAGAACTCGTGCTTGGCGACGACGCCGCGAATGGTGCCGTCGCGGTGCACGGCGTCGTACAGGTCCTCGATGTTCGCGCCGCCGACGCCGAACACATGGGTGACGCCGGCCCTGGCGAGTTCCCCGGCCAGGTAGTCGACCAGGCGTACCGTTCCTGCCTCGGGTGTGTCCGAGGTCGGGGGGATCATGCTGGGCTCCTGTCCGTCTCATGCCGCCGGTTGATGAGGCCGGATGGCGAAATGACCTGAAAGCGGTGCCGGTACTCCTTCGGGGTCAGTCCCAGGGTTCGTCCGAAGGAGCGGAAGAAGGTCTCTGTGGCCGCGAATCCGCAACGGCTCGCCACCTGACTGATCGTCAGGTCGGTGGTTTCCAGCAGTTCGCGTGCGCGGGCGATGCGTGTCCGCTCGACGTACTGGCCGGGCGTCGTGCCCACCTCGCGTCTGAAGACCCGGGCGAAGTTGCGCAGGCTCATGTTGGCCCGCCGGGCGAGCTCGGCGACGGGTAACGGGTTGTGCAGGTTGTCCAGAATCCATTCCTGTGCGGTCCGGATCGGCGGATGGTCGGCCAACTGGGCGTCAAGGACGGCGCTGAACTGGGACTGGCCTCCGTGCCGCTTCAGGAAAAGCACCAGGAACCGTGCCGTCTCCAGCGCGAGCGCCGCACCGTGGTCGGCCTCCACCAGGGCCAGCGCCATGTCGATCCCGGTCGACACGCCCGCCGAGGTCACGAAGGGGCCGTCCCAGACGAAGATCGGCTCGGCGTCCACCGTCACCCTCGGATAACGGCAGGCCATCGCCTCGCTGTACGCCCAGTGCGTGGTGGCGCGTCTGCCGTTCAGAAGTCCCGCCTCGGCCAGCAGAAAGGATCCGCCGCATACGGAGGCGACCCTTCGTGACCGGGCCGCTGCCTGGCCGATCCAGGAGACCAGCGCCCGGTCCCGAAGCGCGTCGCCGAGACTCCACCCGCCCGGCACGAGAAGCGTGTCGATGGCACCCTGCCCTGCATCCAGGGGTGAGGCTTCCACCGTCACCCCTGAACTCGTGCGCACCAGTGGTGCATCGGGGGAGACCAGGTCGATCCGGTAGGGGGCGCCCGACGGGGGAAGGAGCCGGTTGGCCGTATCGAACACTTCAATCGGTCCGGTGATGTCCAGGGCCATCGCGCCCGTGTACACCACCACAACAACACGTCGCTGTAACACGGTCACAGCCTGTATCGAGCATCACACTGGCTGCAATGACAGATTATTGACGTATCCGGCCAACAGGCAGTCGGCGAACAGGTGAGAGGGGTGCTGGCCAGCCCGTTTGTGCTGGGGAACGGACAGAGGTGGGTGAGGCAACTCACAGAGAGCCGAATGGTCTTCGTGCCGTAGGCAGTGCGATGCCAGAGGCGCACAGGCGTCGACACGGTGGCCGGATCCGGAGCGCTTCGACCCCGGGCGCTTCACAGTGCGCGCTCCGCGAATCGACCGCCCGGTTCGAACATCTGAGGCCGGTCCACACCCTGGTGTTCGACTCCAGCCCACGAAGGCGAAGTACGGCATCACCGGCCGCCCTGAGGCTCCACCTGCGCAAACTCGAAACCTTGACTGCCCCAAGCGCGCCATGCTGTGGCGGTTGCCCGAGGGGAGGAAACGTGGTTGCGCCTACGATTGCGTTGCGCAAGGCGATCCAAGAGTGGCCACCCCTTCTGCCCCGCAGGCGCCACTCAAGCACAAGGCGGTGGGGTAGGGGCCCGGTCAGCCGAGCTTGAGGAGGCCGGCTTCGACGACGGCGCGGCCGAAGGGGCCGGCGAGTTCGGCGAGACGCTCACAGCCGGCGTCACCCAGGGCGGCGTAGGCGGGAAGGGCCAGGCGATCGGTGCGGTCCTCGATGTGCCGGCGCAGGAGTACGCCCTCTGGGCCGAGGGAGTCGCCGTCGAGGAGACCTCGCCTGCGCAGGTGTTCCTCGGCCTCGGCCCACTCCTCCTCGGGCCATGCGCGGCTCGCCTTGAGGAAGTCGACCGGAACCTCACCGGTGGCGGCATGCAGAATCAGGGCCTCCAAGCCTCCGACGCCCTCGCTCAGCAGGCACGCGACATGTCCGTCTCCGCGGAACTCCCGGAGCAGCGTCTGGGCGTGCCAGAGTTGGAGTACCGGCTCCTTGGGCCAAGGCAGTGCCGCATGGGCGGCGAACAGCGGGCGGCCCTGCGCGTGGTCGCAGGCCGCCTCGGAGGCCCGGCGGGTCAGGGCCAGGACCTCGTCCAAGGAGGCCAGCTCGTGGATTCCCGCCCGCCGCAGGGCCTCGCCCACAGCGGCGTACCGCGCGTCCAGCACCTGCTGCGGCGTCGCGGTGTCCCAGGCCCCGTCGACCGCCTGCCGTACGACAGCGGGGTTGAAGTTGTAGAAGGTCGAGATGACCAGCTCGGCGGATGCTCGGCCAAAGGCGGCGCTCCGGGAGGCGAAGTACCCGGCGCGCCGGCTCAGTCCGAGGTCTGCGTACCGTCGCCTTCCCTCCGGGACGAAGTAGATCATGGCGTGTACGGGCTCCAGGCGGCGCCAGGCCGCGCGTGCTGTCTTCACGGGATCACCTCTTCGAGGAGTCGACGAACGGGGTGTTCGCTGTGGCTCAGTACTCGCCGTGCGCCGGCAGATGGTCGAGCAGCAGACGGTTCAGCGTCTCGGGCGCCTCCTCGGGAACCCAGTGGCTGACGCCCTGGAGGGTCTCGAACCGGTACGGCCCGCTGACCCACCGTCCGGTCTCCTGTGCGGCCGTCGGGCCGAACGCGCTGTCCTGTGTGCTCCAGACGTACAGCGTGGGCACATCGATGACGCCGATCGCACCGTCGGGGCGGCCGGCCCGGTACCAGTTCAGCGCCGCGGTGAGAGCGCCCGGCTGGGACATGTGCCCCACGTAGGCCTCGGCACTGTCCTGCGGGACCTTTCCGGCGTAGAGGGCGCGAAGCCCTTGGGCGTCGTGCGCGAGCATGCGCTCTTCGGTCGTGGGTGTCTCGCGCCAGTCGATCATGTAGCGCGAGCGTTCGCGCTGATCGTGGTCGGAGCGCAGCGTGGTGGCCAGAGCGCCGGGGTGTGGGGTCGAGACGACCGTCAGGGTGCGCACGCGTGCGGGGTGCGCGTCAGCGGTCCACCAGGCCACCGCGCCTCCCCAGTCATGGCCGACCAGGTCGAACGCCGACCAGCCCAGTTCCTCGGTGATCGCGACCACGTCGTCGACCAGAAGGCTGATGCGATAGTCCTCGGGCCGCCGGGGGCGGGCCCCGGGGGAGTACCCACGCTGGTCGGGTGCCACCACCCGGTAGCCGTGTGCGGCCAAAGCCGCGATCTGCCGTTGCCACACCAGCCCCGTCTGCGGGAAGCCGTGCAGCAGCAGCACCGGGCGGCCCTCGAGCGGACCCGCGGCGGTCGCATCGAATACGCCCGTACGAGTGGAGATGCTCAGCTCGGCCACGATCCACCTCTCCGTACCGACTGGTCGGTACCCTCCCGGTAAGGGGGTGGACTGTCAAGGCCGGGCATGCGGTCCTCGCCGCAATCCGGCCGCCGGACCCCCGGGCGCCCCGAGCACCCCTCGGGCCGGTTGAACTTGACGTCAAGTTCAACTATAACCGAGCTCGGAGGATCCGGAGGCCGGCTCCTGTCACCCCATGACTCGGTCATCGGTCAACGGAGGCGGCGGTCGATGAACACGCACGGCGCCGCAGTCGGCGTTCGGTCCCGCTCACCGGCATCGGGCCCGGCTCACGGGGCTCGGAGGCCCGGCCCGGAAGCTCCCGGACGTACCGGACAACAGGAAGCAGTGTGGCGCCATGAGGGAAGCAGTCATCGTTTCGACGGCACGGACACCCATCGGAAAGGCATACCGCGGCGCGTTCAACGACACCCAGGCGCAGGAGCTGGCCGCCCATGCCCTTGGGTACGTGGTGCGGCGCGCGGGCCTGGAGGGAGGCGAGGTCGAGGACGTCATCTTCGGCTGCGCCGTGCAGCAGGGGTCCTCCGGTTTCAACGTCGCGCGCCAGGCCGCTCTCCGTGCCGGACTTCCGGACGCTGTGTCGGGGATGACGATCGACCGCCAGTGCTCGTCGGGCCTGATGGCCATTGCGACGGCCGCCAAGCAGATCGTCGCGGACGGTATGCAGATCGCCGTCGGCGGCGGTGTCGAGTCGATTTCCCTGGTGCAGAACGACCACATGAACACCCATCGCGCGGCGGATCCCTGGCTGGTCGAGCACAAGCCGGCCATCTACATGCCGATGCTGCAGACGGCGGAGGTCGTCGCCGAACGCTACGGCGTGAGCCGGGAACGTCAGGACGAGTTCGCCCTGCTGTCACAGCGGCGCACCGCGGCGGCGCAGGAGGCCGGCCGGTTCGACCAGGAGATCGTGGCGCTCGGCAGCGTCAAGAAGGTGCTCGACAAGCAGTCGGGGGAAGTGCGGGACGAGGAGGTCACGCTGACCCGGGACGAGGGCAACCGTGCGTCGACGACGCTCGAAGGCCTGGCCGGGCTGACGCCGGTGCTGCCCGACGGTCAGGTGAGCGCGCATTCCAGCGTGACGGCGGGCAACTCCTCACAGTTGTCGGACGGGGCTTCGGCGTCGGTGCTGATGGAATCGAAGGAGGCCGAGCGCCGCGGGCTGGAACCGCTGGGCGTCTACCGGGGTATGACCGTTGCCGGTTGCGGACCGGACGAGATGGGCATCGGCCCGGTGTTCGCCATTCCGAAACTGCTGAAGCAGCACAACCTCACCGTCGACGACATCGGCCTGTGGGAACTCAACGAGGCGTTCGCTTCCCAGGCGCTGTACTGCCGCGACGAACTGCACATCGACCCGGAGCGGTTCAACGTCAACGGCGGTGCGATCTCGGTCGGCCATCCGTACGGAATGACCGGTGCCCGCCTGGTGGGGCATGCCCTCATCGAGGGCAAGCGCCGTGGTGTCCGGTATGTGGTGATCTCGATGTGTGTCGGCGGCGGAATGGGTGCAGCCGGACTGTTCGAGGTCGCCTGAGATGCGCATCCCTGCTGAAGAAAACCGGCTGCCGCCGCATGGGACGGCGATCCGCCGACCGCGAGAGAGGGGCGTGGACATGGCGTCGAACGTGGTGGAGAAGACCCGGACTGCGGTCCTGGTGGACTTCGGCGGCGTCATCACCTCCAGCGTGTTGCGGGCTTTCACGGACTTCGGCGCCTCACTCGGTGGCGATCCGCGTCTGCCGCTCGACCTCCTCGGCCGGGACCAGCCATCACGCACCCTGCTGGCCGACCATGAGTGCGGCCGTATCGACGCCGAAGCCTTCGAGCGAGGATTCGCCGAACGGCTCCGCGTCCACGGTGTCGACGTACCGGCCGAGGGGCTCACGGCCCGGATGCAAGCGGGGATATCGATCGACCAGTACATGATCACACTGCTCGGCGATCTTCGAGCCGCCGGATGTCCCGTCGCGCTGGTGTCGAATTCCTTCGGGAACGGAACCTACGACGGCGTCGACCTCGCCGCTCTCGCCGATGTGGTCGTCATCTCCGGCGAGGTCGGGATCCGCAAGCCTTCCCGACGGATTTACGCGATCGCATGTGAACGCCTCGGTGTCGACCCCGAGGAGGCGGTCATGATCGACGATCTGCAGCAGAACCTCGACGGAGCGGCGCGGATCGGAATCGGGGGCGTGCTGCACACGAATGCCGCCGACACCCGCCGCCAGCTCGCCGAGCGCTTCGGGATCACCGCCTGACGGGTCGACGCCGCTACGTCCACGACGTCCGAGGACTTGATGTCGGGGCCGGGCCGAGCCGACGATCGGCGAGGGCGAGACCCGCACCCTCACCTGCTCACACTCTCGGAAGGCCCTGCCCGCGACACCGCGCTCGGCGACGTTTCCGCCCGCGCTCCCGACCCTCGCCAAACCAGGACGTCGACCGTCGCCGCCTGTGTGCCCCACGCGCCTTGCAGGGTGTGGTCATGGCGTCGGATTCAAGTACAGTTCCGGGGATGGACACCACCGCGCCCGAGGAGACCGACAGCGAGAAGGCACCGCCCGTGGCGCCCCTCTCGCACCTTCGCGAGCCGCCGACGACGCAGCGCGGAGCGAGGACACGGGCCGCTTTGGTGAAGGCCGCGCGGAAGGTGTTCGAGCGGGACGGCTACCTCGACACCCGCCTGACCGACATCACCACGGAGGCCCGATGCGCGGCGGGATCCTTCTACACCTACTTCGCCAACAAGGAAGAGGTGCTTGCCGCCGTCCTCCTGGAGGCACAGGAGGACATGTTGCACCCCGGCATGGGCCGGGTGCAGGGTGCCGTTGATCCCTATGCGGTACTCGAGGCGAGCAATCGCGCGTATCTCCAGGCGTACAAACGGAACGCGAAGCTGATGGCGCTGCTCGAGCAGGTCGCACAGGTGGAACCGGAGTTCCGTGAGTTCCGGAGCCGGCGCGCGGACGCGTTCGTCCGCCGCAATGCCCGCGGCATCGCCGACCTGCAGGCGCGGGGTGTGGCAGACCGTGAGGTCGATCCGCTGATGGCCTCCCGCGCGCTGTCGGGCATGGTCAGCGTCATGGCCTACAACGCCTTCGTGCTCCGTGAAGGGCAAGAGGAAGGCGCGCCGGTGGACTTCGAGGGGCTCGTGTCCACGGTCACCCGGCTCTGGGCGAACGCCCTGCGCTTCCCCGGTCACCGCTGATCTGCCGGGCTCGTGGCACCGGTACGGCCGGGTACCTCTTCTCTTCTCCTGTCAGAAGTCCTTGACGATCGATTCGCTGCGCCGCTCGTATCCCTGGGGCGAGCGGCCTTGTCCGTGTGGGCGTCCCGAGCGTGAGGCGCCCAGCCCGGAAGGCCAAAGGCATACGCCCGGCCTTTCAGCCGGGCGGTGCCGAAAGATGGATCAGGATGCCGCACACCTCGTCGACGATCTCCCGGGCCTCCGTCCCGTCCCCGCAGTCGCCCAGCTCTCGCGCCGCCCCGCCGATGACGGTGGTCAACACGCTCACCCGGACCCGGCCGGCGCGTCGACGCTCGTCCACCTTCAGGAGCCGGGCGTTGCGCCGTACCCACGCGCGGTCCCACTGGCGGCGCAGCGCGTCGAAGCCCGCCGGGCCGTCGTCCTCCGCGAGGAGCCTGGCGAGCCGCCGGTTGTCCCAGGCGCCCTCCAGGTACGCCCTGGCTCCCGCCACGAAGAGGGCGATGGGGTCGTCCACGCCACGGCTGCGCTCGGCGTTCAGCGTGGTCGCGGTCCGGTGCTCCTGCTCCTCCCGGAACTCCTCCCACAGGGCGAGGTAAAGACCTCGCTTTCCGCCGTAGTGCTGGAAGAGGGTGCCTGCCGGGATGCCGGAGCGCGCCGCGATCTCGGTGAGGCCGGCGTCGGTGTAACCGCGCTCGGTGAACACCTCCAGCGCGGTGTCCAGCAGCGCGCGCCGTCCCGTTCCGTCCTGCCCGGCGTGCGTCTCCGGCAGGCCCGCGTCTCCGTACCCGCCCGGCAGTTGACGTGCCGCCTCGGTCCCGGCGGACTCCACGATGCCGCTCACTGGCGATCTTCACCTTCCCCGGCCCCGTCGCGGATGGCGAGGGCGACCAGCAGTTCCAGGAGGTCGGCGATCCGGCGCGGATTGCGGCCGGTGCGTTCCTCGATCCGGCGCAACCGGTAGTGCGCCGTGTTGTGATGCACCCGCAGTCGGTCGGCGGCCAGCCGCAGATTGAGGTCCGCCTCCGCGAAGGCCCGGACGGTGGCGGCCAGCGTGTCGCCGCGTCTGCGGTCCTCCTCCAGCAGCACCCGCACGCGGGGATCGACCAGCTGGCGGGCGAGGTCGTCGGCGCGCAGCGCCAGGTAGTCGAAGGGGGAGAGCCGCGGCAGCGCCGCCACCCCGCCCCCGCCCGGCACCAGGTCGAGGGCGGCCCGCGCCTCCGTATAGGCGCGCGGCAGTTCGGACGCGCCCTGTGCGACCGTGCTGATCCCCATGGAGAGCATGGTTCCCTCCCGCGCCAGCCGCCGCTGCACGGCCTCGAAGTGGGTGCATATGTCCTCTGCGTTCATGCCGGCCCGGACCACCGGCACGGCCACCACCTCGCCATGGCGCACCACGACCAGGGTTCTGCCGGCCCAGGGCCCGGCGACGCTGATCGACGCGCTGGTGGCGTACCCGTGCTCGGCCGAGGTGAGGTCCCCGGTGCGCGTGTCGCCGACGCACACCGCCACGACCGCCATCATCGCAGAGCGCGGTCCGATGCCGTACGCCTGCGCCGCTGCGGACAGCGGACCGCGCGTCGGTGCCACGCCGGCCAGGAGCTGGTCCAGGAGATCCCGTCGCTCCCGGTCCGCGTCCGCCACCACGTGCTGCTGGTACTCGATGTAGGCCTGTGCGGCGTGGGTGCTGGCGTAGTCGACGTACCGCATCAGGGGCGTGACGAGGGACAGCGCGGCCTGCTGGGCCTCGGCGGACGTTCCCGCGCAGTCGAGCAGCGCGTCCCACAGCACCTGCCGGCCGACCCGGAAGGCACTGATCCAGTCCTCCAGGGCGAACCCCGCGCGTGCTCGGCGCATGGCTGCCGCGCGGCTGAAGACCAGGTCTTCGGCAGCCATGTCGCGGTCGCCGGCCAGCGCCGCCAGCTGCATCCGGTAGTGCTCGAGCACCTGCTCCCGTACCTCGTCGAAGAACCGCTCGTCCTGCAGCGCGTACGACGGGATCTCCGCGCGCATCACCTCGACGGCGGTCTCCGCCACCTCCTCGACCCGGTCGTGGACGGCATGCAGGATCCGCCACCGCTGGCGGCGGAGAGGTTCGGAGAGCTGGGGAGCGCCCAAGGCGGGACCGCGAGGCATGGCGCCGATCGTCGCCGCCCGCCTCGTGCTCCGTCAACAGGCTCGGCGTGAGACATCTCCCCGCACCTGTGCGCGGCGCACAGTTCGGCGACCGAGAAGTTGGGTGCTCACACCCAATGTGCGCCTGGAACGCCCCCACCTACTGTGACGCTCGCCCACCCCCCAGCACCTCGGAAGGGGCGTCACTCATGCTCGCGGTCGACGGTATCACCGTGCGCTTCGGCGGGATCACGGCACTGGACGGTGTCGCGTTCACCGTTGAGCCGGACACCGCCGTGGGGCTCATCGGTCCGAACGGAGCCGGTAAGACCACCTTGTTCAACTGCCTCACCAGGCGCTGCACCCCCGATGCGGGAACGGTGCAGTTCGAGGGTGAGGACCTGCTCGCCCTTCCGCCGCATGCCGTGGCCGGGCGCGGCATCGCCCGCACCTTCCAGAACCTCGGCCTGTTCCCGCGGCTCACGGTCCGGGAGAACGTCATGGTCGGCGCCCACAGCCGGGGGCGCACCGGACACCTCGCCGCGGCGCTCCGGCTGCCCCGCGTCCGGCGGGAGGAGAGGGAACTACGTGACCAGGCGGACGACCTGCTACGGCGGCTCGACCTGGCGGACGTCGCCGACCACCCCGCCTCCGGCCTGCCGTTCGGCACGCTCAAACGGGTCGAACTCGCCCGGGCGCTCGCGGTACGGCCCCGACTGCTGCTGCTCGACGAACCCGTCAACGGGCTCAGCCACGGCGAGGTCGACCAATTCGCGGATCTGGTCCGGTCGGTGCGCCAGGACTTCGACCTCACCCTCGTGGTCGTCGAACACCACATGGGATTCGTGATGGGCCTGTGCGACAAGGTGGTCTGCCTCGACTTCGGCCGCAAGATCGCCGACGGCTCACCGGAGGACATCCAGCGCGACCCCGCGGTCATCGAGGCGTACCTGGGGGTGGCCGCATGAGCGAGCCCACCACCGACCGCACCGAGGCCGAGGCGAGTGCGGAGCCGGACTTCCTGAAGGTCTCCGGCCTGCACGCCGGATACGGCCAGGCCCGTGTGCTCCAGGGCCTCGACCTCTCCGTCGCCCGCGGTGAGGTGTGCGCGATCCTCGGACCCAACGGCGCGGGCAAGACCACGACGCTGCGGGCGCTGTGCGGCATGGTCCGCGGCCGCGGCTCGGTCACCCTGAGCGGTGCTGAGCTGCTGGGCCGCTCGCCCGAGCAGGCAGCCCGGCTCGGCGTGGCGCACGTGCCCGAGGGCCGGGGCACCTTCAACGACCTGACCGTCGAGGAGAACCTGCGCATCGGCGCCCACCTGCGCACCGGTCGCCTGCAGCGGGGCCGTGCCGACCGCGCGGCGGTGGCGGCCGACCTGGAGCGGATCTACGGCTACTTCCCCAAGCTGCGCCAGCGGTCGGGTCAGGCCGCAGGCAGCCTCAGCGGCGGGGAGCAGCAGATGGTCGCCATCGGCAGGGCGCTGATGCTGAGGCCCTCGCTGCTGCTCCTGGACGAGCCGTCCCTCGGGCTCGCGCCGCTGGTCACCCGTGAGCTGTTCGAAATCGTCCGTGCCGTCAACGAGGAGGAAGGCACCACCGTGGTCGTCGTCGAGCAGAACGCCCAGCTCGCGCTGGACATCGCGCACCGGGCGCACGTATTGGAGGCCGGCCGCCTGGTGCTGTCCGGACCGGCCGCACAGATCCGCGAGGACGGGCAGGTCGCCGAGGTGTACCTCGGTGTCTCCGTCCACTCCCGCAAGGCCGGGTGAGCGCCATGACCGATCTTCTCCAGCAAGTGGTGGAAGGACTGGGCTCCGGCGCGGTGTACGCCAGCCTGGCGCTGGCCCTGGTGCTGATCCACCGGTTCACGGGGATCGTCAACTTCGCGCAGGGTGAGCTGGCCATGCTGTCGACATACGTCGCCTGGCAGCTGGTGTCGTCCGGGATGCCGTTCTGGCTGGCGCTGCCGGTCACCCTCGCGGTGTCCTTCGCCGGCGGCATGCTGGTCGAGCGGATCGTCATCCGTCCCGTGCAGGGCGCGCCCGAGCTGACGGTGGTCATCGTCACGGTCGGCCTGTTCATCTTCGTCAACGCGTTGGCGGGCCTGATCTGGTCGTTCACCGTGAAGGACTTCCCGCAGCCGTTCCCCGACGGCGGGATCGACCTGTCGGGGGTGCGTGTGGACTGGTCGACGCTCGGCATCATCGGCGTGGTGGCCGTCGTGATGGGGCTGCTGTACCTGCTGTTCCAGCACACCTCTGCCGGCCTGGTGATGCGGGCGGTCGCCTGCAACCCGGCCTCCGCCCGGCTGTCGGGCATCCGGGTGGGCCGGGTTCTGATGCTCGGCTGGGGGCTGGCCGCGACGGTGGGCGCGGTGTCGGGCGTGCTCGTCGCCCCGGTGCTGTTCCTGGAGCCCAACATGATGGGCGGAGTGCTGATCTACGCGTTCGCCGCGGCCACCCTCGGGGGCTTCGACAGCCCGGTCGGTGCGGTCGTCGGCGGCCTGTTCGTCGGCGTCGCCGAGACGCTGACCGGGGCGTACGTGGACGTCATCGGTGAGGACCTGAAGGTGGGCGTACCGCTGGTGATCATCCTGGCCGTGCTGCTGGTGCGGCCCCAGGGCCTCTTCGGACGGGCGGCGGTGGAGCGCGCATGAGCACGATCACAACGGCACTCGGCACCGACCGGGCCCGGCGGCTGCGGGCCGCGCTCACCCTGCTGCTCGCGGCGCTGGCCGCCGCCGGCGCACCGTTCTACTTCGCCCCCTTCCAGGTCTTCCAGCTGACCATGGTGCTCCTGTACGCCGTCGCGCTGTCCGGCCTGAACCTGCTGGTCGGCTACGGCGGGCAGATCTCGCTCGGGCACGGCGCGTTCTTCGCGGCCGGGGCCTACACGGCGGCGGTCATGCTCGACCGGTACGACACCGGCCACCTGGCCACGCTGCCGGTCGCGGCCGCCGGATGCTTCCTGCTGGGCCTCGGGTTCGGAGTACCCGCGCTGCGGCTGAGCGGGCTGTACCTGGCGCTGGTCACCCTCTCGTTCGCGGTGTTCCTGCCGCCGTTGCTCAAGCGGCTCGAACCGGTGACGGGCGGCTCCATGGGCCTGACCGTGGACAAGCTGCAGCCGCCGGCGTGGAGCGGGCTGGCCCAGGACCAGTGGCTGTACTTCGTCGTCCTCGCCGTCACCGCGGTGGTCCTCCTGCTCGCCCGCAACCTGCTGCGGTCCCGGGCCGGCCGGGCACTGCTCGCCGTGCGGGACAACGAGAGCGCCGCCGAGGTCATGGGCGTGCGGCTGTCGCTGCACAAGACCCTCGCCTTCGCGTGGAGCGCGATGTTCGCTGGTGTTGCCGGGTGTCTGTACACCTGGGTGATCGGCTTCGTCTCACCCGACTCCTTCAGCTTCGTTCTGTCCATCACCCTGCTGGCCGGCCTGGTGGTCGGGGGGCTCGCCTCGCTGTACGGACCCCTGCTGGGCGGGGCGTTCGTGATGTACGTGCCGAGCGTGTCCCAGGACCTCAGCGACGCGGCACCGGGAGTGGTGTTCGGCCTGCTGATCATCGTGGTGATGTTCGTGGCCCCGACAGGACTGGCCGGTCTGCCCGGCCGTATCCGGAGCGCTGTCGCCCGTCGCCCGATCCGTACCACCGCTGCCGTCGACCGGACGCCCAAGGCCGGGCCCGCACCCGATGAGGTGCCGGAGCCCCAGGCCGAATCCATACCCCCGGCGACCCTCACTTCTGCGGACCCCGCAGCTGCCGACGCCGAACCCGTGGGCGCCTCGCCCCGCACGGAAAAGGAATGAATCACATGCGCAAGACCACCGCTTTGCGGGCGGCCGCGGTCGCGGCCGCCGCCCTGCTCACCGCGACCGCCTGTAGCAGCCAGCGAGGGCAGGACGCCCAGGACACCGCCGCCGGTGGCGCGTGCAAGGGCCAGCAGACCACCGGCATCACCGACAAGACCATCAAGCTGGGCGGTATCTACCCGCTGTCGGGACCGGCCTCCGCGTACGGCACGATCAGCAGGGGCGTGGCCGCCTACTTCAAGTACGTCAACGCACAGGGCGGCATAGACGGCCGCAAGGTCGAGTTCGTGGTCCGCGACGACGGCTACCAGCCGCCCAAGGCGGTCGAAGAGGCCCGCAGACTGGTCGAGCAGGAGAAGGTCTTCGCCGTCTTCCAGACCCTGGGCACCCCGTCCACGGCAGCCGTGTGGGACTACCTCAACAAGCAGAAGGTGCCGCAGCCCTTCGTCGCCACGGGTGCCTCCCTCTGGGGCACGGACGACAAGCATCCCTGGACCACCGGCTGGCAGCCCAACTACGTGGCCGAGGCCCGGGTGTACGCCAAGTACCTCAAGGACGAGCGGCGCAAGGCCAAGGTCGCGGTGCTCTACCAGAACGACGACTTCGGCAAGGACCTGCTCGGCGGGTTCAAGAAGGCCGTCGCCGGCAGTGGCATCAAGGTGGTGGCCCAGGAGAGCTACGAGGTCACCGACCCGTCCGTGTCGGCACAGATGGCGAGCCTCTCCCGCTCCAAGGCCGACGTGCTGCTGGACGTCACCACCCCCAAGTTCGGCAGCCAGGCCCTCGCCGCCGACGCCAGGAACACCAAGTGGAACCCGCTGCACATCGTGAACAACGTGGCCTCGTCCGCGGCCGTGCTCCAGCCCGTCGGGTTCAAGAACGTGCAGGGCGTGGTCTCGGCGACCTACTTCAAGGACCCCGCCGACCCGCAGTGGGCGAACGATCCCGAGGTGAAGACCTACACCAAGGCCATGCACAAGTACGCCCCCGACGCCGACCCGGCCAACCAGTTCAACGCGTACGGCTGGGCCGTCGCCTCCAGCCTGCACAAGGCCCTGGACACGATGAAGTGCCCGACCAGGGAAGGACTGCGGGACGCGGTGCACAACCTGAAGAACGTGAAGGTCGGTCTGCTGCTGCCGGGGGTCACCATGTCCACGGGCCACGGCGACGCCTTCCCGCTCGAGACGATGCAGCTGATGCGGTTCAAGGGCGAGCGGTGGCAGCTGTTCGGCAAGCCGGTGGACACCCGCGAGGAGTTCGGTCCACTGGCGAAGTGAGCAGGCGGGGGCGGTCCGGTCGATGCCCTGACCGCGGGGGACCGCCCCTGCCCCGTCACCGGAGACCGGTGTGCTCACACGGCGTTCAGCCCTCCGTCCACCACCAGGCTCTGCCCGGTGATGTAGGAGGCGCGCTGGGAGAGCAGGAAGGTGACGGCCTCGGCCACCTCCCAGGCGGTGCCCTCGCGTCCGAGCGGTATGCGGCTCAACGAGGTGGAACGCGACGTCCGCCGGGCCGAGGCCTCGCGGCCCATCGGGGTGTCGATCAGGCCCGGGACGACCAGGTTGGCGCGGATCCCGCGAGGCCCGCCCTCCTTGGCGACATGGCGGGTGAGACCGAACAGGCCGGCCTTCGAACTGTCGTAGGCGGGCGAGTCGGTGGCCGCGCGCAGCCCGGCCACGGAACCGACGAAGACGATCGAACCCCCGTCGGCGATCGCGGGCAGTCCGTACTTGGCGGCGAGGAAGGGGGCGCTCAGGTTGAGCGAGAGCACGCGCTCCCACTGCTGCGGTGAGGTGTCCGCCAGGCCTGCGCCGAGGCCGATGCCGACGTTGACCACGATCGCGTCGAGCGCGCCGAGTTCGCGAAGGGCCTCGGAGACCATGGCCGAGGACTGGCCGGGATCCGTGGCGTCACCGACCACGGGGAAGCCGCGGGCGCCCTCCTCACCGACCAGGGCGGCGGTGGTCGCCGCGGCGGAGGGGGAGACGTCGGCGCAGGCCACGGACGCTCCCGCGCGGGCGGCGAGCACGGCCACCGCCCGCCCGTTGCCCACCGGGGCCGTCGGATCGTCGCTGGGGCGGGTGCCCGCGCCGATGACCAGGACGTTCCGGCCGGCCAGAAGGCCGACCGGGTGGGTCGCGTTGTGCCGGGGCTCAGGCATCGCCGTGTGCCCCTTCCGCCGCGTGTGCGCCGGTCCCGGGAGGCGCGGGCGGAGTCTCCGCTTCGTAGGCGGGCTCGAGCCGCGTACCGGCGGAGTTCAGGAAGAACGCGACCATGTGGTACTGACCGACGAGCATGGTGATTTCGATCAGCTGTGCCTCGTCGTGGCCGGCGGCCAGTGCGGACCAGGTGGCCGTGGACAGACGTGCGTCCCGGTGCAGTTCGTCGGCCGCACGCAGCAGATGGGCGTCGGCCGGCGGCCATCCCTGGGCTTCCGGGCCCGCGCAGATCCGCCGGATCTCCTCGTCGGTGACCCCGGCGGCCCTGGCCAGTGGCACGTGTCGCCCCCATTCGTAACCGGCCCGGGTGTTGCACGCGGTGCGCAGAATCAGCAGTTCCCGGGTCCGGTCCGGAAGACGGCCCTCGCGCAGCAGATGGCTGCCGAACGGCAGGAAGTGCCGGAAGAGGTCCGGGTGCCGCACCAACGTGGTGAAGACGTTGGCGAGGCGGCCGTCGGCGTCCCGGGGAAGCGGGGCGAGCAGTTCCCGGGTGGCCGGGTCCCAGCCGTCCTCGGGCAGGGGCGCGAGGCGTGGGCCGGTGTCGGCGCGGTGTTGTCGCTGATGGCGCTCGTCGGTCATGGCGGTCTCCGCACTGTCAGGGTGGGTCGGTACCACGGGGCGGGTCTGAGCGGGGTCGGTCGGCGCGGCGCTGCGTGCGCGCCGATCCACTTCTTCTGCCGCCGTGCCACTGTGCTGTCGCGGGCGGGGGGTTGTCGACGGCTCCCCGGCCAAGGCCGGAGGCCGGCATATTGTTCGGTTGCACAACGGCCGGTACCGGAGGGCGGAGGTGAGGTCCATGCCCGGGCAGCCGAGCGCGGGGGCGCCGCTCGAACGGGTCATCGCCGCGATGGCCGCGCAACAGTGGCACGTGGGCGGGCGGTTGCACGCGGATCTGACGGACCACATCCCGTCCTACCGCGCGGTCCCCCGGGAACTCCTTGACCAGATCTGGCATCGGCACTTCCAGCGGGCCCTCGCGGTGGTGCGAGAGGGCACGGTGCCCGCGCCGGAGGACTTCGACGAAGCCGACGTGGCCCGGGACCGGGTCGAGCGGGGCGTGCCGCTCGGCGACGGGCTCCGCGCCTTCCGCCGGGCGCTGAGCGCGATACGGGATCTGTTCCTCGCCGAGGCCACCGAACGTGGACTGGATCCCGGCCTCATCGTCGACCGCACCACGTGCCTGTGGGAACTTGCGGACGCCGCGAGTCTGCAGATCGCCGCCGTCCACCGGCAGGCGGAGGTCGCCTCCGCCCTCGCCGACGCCCGCCGCCGCGCCGACTTCCTGCGTGGACTGCTCTACGGGACGCTGAGCGCGGCGGAGATCCACAGCGGTGCGGCGATCTACGGACTGGACCCGGGGCGGCCCTACCGGGCCATCAGAGCCGTGCCGAACGGCAACGCCGGCCCGGACGCGCTGGAACGCTCCCTGGAGTCCCACAACCGCAGGAAGGGCCGAGGCGCGCTGCTCACCGTGCTGGACGAGGCTGTCGTCGGAGTCGTCGAGGACAAGCCGGAGGTCGGTGACCTGGAGGTCACGGCGGGGCTCGGCCCGCCGACGGACCTGGCCGCGGCGCACCGCTCCTTCCGTGCCGCCGGCAGGATGCTGGAAGCCGCCCGTGCGTATGCTCTGCGCGGCGTGTACGACCTGAGCGACCTGTCCTGGCGGGTGGCCGTCGTCGCCGAACCGGAACTCGCCGAGATGCTGCTCGACCGCTATCTGCGCCCCTTGGAGGCGGAGGGGGAGTTCGGTGCGCTCATCGAGGAGTCGGTGCGGGGATATCTGGAGACGGGACGGCACATCCGCGAAGTCGCCCGCGGAGCACACGTCCATGTCAACACGGTCCGCTACCGGCTGCGTCGTTTCGAGGAGCTGACCGGCACCAGCCTGGACGCTCCCGACACCGCGGTGGAGCTCAGCTGGGCCCTGGCGGCGCGCGAGCTGGGGACATCCCCACGAGGCCCGGCATGAGCGGGCCGCCGCGGTGCCGTAATCGCCGTGGGCGGACTGGGCTGCGGCACCGAGGCCGCTTGCCCAGCCCGCCCCCGCCGCGCGGTCACTCGGCCGCGGCGAGCAGCCGTGCCTCGCTCTCCTCGTACAGGCGCCGGCTCTCGCGGCTGTCGGCGGCGCGCCGCCGGTGGTCCAGACGGCTGCCCAGCCAGCCCGCCAGATAGCCGAACGGGACGGAGACCAGACCGGTGGACTGCATGGGGAACAGGTCGAAGTCGGCGTTCGGGAAGACGGCGGACGGCGTGCCCGAAACGGCCTTGGAGAAGACCATGAGCAGTAGCGCGCAGGCCGCTCCGCCGTAGAGGGTGGCGAGCAGGCCGGTGCGGGTGAATCCGCGCCAGAACAGGGAGTAGGTGAGCGCGGGTGCCACCGCCGACGCCCCTATGCAGATGGCCAGCGTGGTCAGCACGCCGACGTCCCAGTTCTGGACCAGCACGGAGAGGCCGATGGCAATGGTTCCCACGGCCGCGCTCGTCCACACCGCCACGGTCATCTCCGTACGGGGCTCCGCGTGCCCCCGCCGCGCCGCTTGGGCGAACAGGTCGTGGGCGAGCGACGAGGCCGCGGCCAGCGTCATGCCTGCGACCGACGACAGCAGGGTGATGAACACCATGCCCGCCACGGCCGAATAGAGCATCGTCATGCCCGCGGAGCCGGGTGCCCCGCCGAGCACCTGCGACAGCATGAGTACGGACGTCCTTCCCTGTGGGTCGGCCGCGGTGATGTACCGCGATCCCACCAGCGCCGCCGCGCCCGTACCCATGATGATCACGAACAGGCAGAACGTGGTGACCGTGCCCACCGCCCAGGACATGGAGCGACGTACGGCGGGCACGTCCTGCGCGGAGTACAGGCGCATCGTGATGTGGGGCAGACAGGCCACGCCGAGGACCACGGTGATCTGGAGACCGATGAAGTCCAGCCGGTCGCCGGCCGAGGTGCCCAGCTGAAGGCCCTGCTGGAGGAAGGAGGGGCCCGCGCCGCTGCCCTGCTGGGCGGCCCTGACCAGGTCACCCAGGCTCCAGTCGAAGCGGTTCAGGACCAGGGCGGCGACGACGGCGCTGGTGCCGAGCAGGATCACGATCTTGATCATCTGAATGAGCGCGGTGCCTCTCATACCGCCGAGCGCCGCGTAAATGATCATCAGACTGCCGACGATGACGATGCACACCGTCCTGGCGCCCGCCACGTGCGGGAGCTTCAGGATGAAGGTGAGCAGTGACCCGGCCCCGGAGAGCTGGACGACGAGGAAGGGCAGGGTCGCCGCAAGCGTCACCACGCAGCTGGCGATACGCACCGCCCGCCCGGGCATGTTGCGGGCCAGGACGTCGCCCATGGTGAACCTGCCGGCGTTGCGCAGGGGTTCGGCCAGCAGGAACATCAGCAGCACCATGGACAAGGCCGTGCTGACCGCAAGGACATAGCCGTCGTATCCGGCGAGCGCGACGATGCCGGTGGTGCTCAGCACCGTGGCCGCGGAGATGTAGTCACCCGCGATGGCAAGGCCGTTCTTGAGGGGGGTGAGCGAGCGGTAACCAGTGTAGAAGTTCGTCAGGTCGTCGCGGTCCGGTCCCGCCATCACGCACATCAGCAGCGTGAGGGTGACCAGGGTGGTGAACAGAACGAGGACGATGGCCTGCGTCCCGGAACCGAAGTCGTTCATCTCGCCACTCCCGCGTTCCGGCCGGTGGGGACCGCCCGCTCCCTGACGGCGCGGGCCAGCGGATCCACCGAGCGTTGTGCGCTGCGTCCGTACCAGAAGACCGCCCCGAAGGTGACGACGAGTTGGAGGATTCCCAGGGCCATTCCCAGGCTCAGCTCCCCGGCGATCTTGGACCCCATCAGGCCCGGCGCCCAGCAGGACAGTACGACGTACACCACGAAGGAGCCGAGCGCGGTCAGCGTGGAGATCCGGCGGAGCAGGCGGTAGGCCGACCGCAGCGCGGTGAGGTCGGCATGGCGCGGATGATCCTGGTGCGCACGCGGCTCGTTCCAGGTGGCTTGCCCGTACCAGTCGTATACGGGGGCGCCGTGGCCGTACGACCGGGGCTCGGTGCGGGGCCGCGGCCACCCCGTCGGCCCCGATGGCGGGTATTGGTTCTCGTCGGCGTATGTCATCGCCTGGCCTTCCAACTACGGCTCGGATCCGTGCAGGTGAGCGGGGGAGGAGGTGCTTCAGGTCGCGCACCATACCGACTGGTAGGAATGCCTGTCAGCCTGCTGGGGGTCACGTTTCAGGGACGATGCGGTTCCGTGGGGCGGAGATCGGCCGACGGGGGGGCGGATCAACGGGCGGGGTCGAGAAGTACCTTGCGGACACCGGCGGCGCGGCTGTTGAACAGGTCGTACGCCGCGGGGCCTTCGGAGAGGGCGAAGTGGTGGGAGACCACGACCTCGGGCGAGATCCGGCCGGCCTCGGTGAGGCGCATCAGGGCAGGGAGTTCGTAATGGATGGAGCACAGCCCGATGGCGAACTCCAGCTCCTTGATCTGGGCCAGTCCCATGTGGAAGGGGAAGGCCTTGCTCTGGCTCACGCCGATGACGCTGACCCGTCCTGCCTGCCGGACGGCCTTGAGGGCCAGCTCGATGGTGGCGTCCGAGCCCACCGCCTCCACCACGGCGTCCGGTCCGCGCCCTGCGGTCATCTCCCGTACGGCCGTTCGAGCGTCCTCGCCCTCGACCGGCTCGACGCCCAGGGTTTCGGCGAAGGCGCGGCGCTCCGCGACCAGATCCGCGCCCAGCACACGGGCGGCACCCATCGTGAAGGCGGATTGCGCGGCCATGAGACCGACCGGGCCCAGGCCGATGACCAGAACCGTCTCGCCTGGCTGGATGCGCGCCCGGCGGCAGCCGTACCAGGCCGTGGGGGCGTTGTCCGTCAGGACGATGGCGGCCTCGTCGGAGACGCCTTCGGGCAGGCGCACCAGGTTGACATCGGCATGGGGGACGGCCAGGGCCTGGGCCTGACTGCCCGGAAGATGCGGGCTCACTCCGTAGCAGAGGTCCGTCGGGGCGTGGGCTCGCTCGCACCTGGCGGTGAGTCCCTTCGCGCAGGTTTCGCACAGGGTGCAGCCGACCGAGGCGGGTACCAGGACGCGGTCGCCGGGCTTGAAGCGGGTGACCCGGTCGCCGGTGTCGACGACCAGGCCGACGCACTCGTGTCCCGGGGTGTAACCGGTCTCCGACGTGAACCCGTTGCCGCCGTAGATGTGCAGGTCGCTACCGCAGATACCGGCCGTCGTGACCTGGACGACCGCGTCGGTGGGGCTGGTGACGGCCGGGTCGGGGACATCTTCGAAGCGGATGTCGTGGGGGCCGTGGTAGGTCAGTGCCTTCATTCGATTGACTCCCGCAGCGCGCCAAGGCGCCTTTATCAGCTGTTAATGCAGGCGTATTACTTCGGCGGGGCGACGCTAGCATGGGCATCCGTGACAGCACATGAGACGCAGGCCTCGTCGCCTGGGAGCCGGAAGGCGGGTGACACGCGCGCCACGCTCATCCGGGCCGCCGAGCGGTTGTTCGCGGCGAAGGGCGTCGACGGTGCGTCGCTAAACGAGATCAAGCGGGCCGCCGGCCAGCGCAACGCCATGGCCCTGCAGTACCACTTCGGCGACCGGGCGGGTCTGCTGCGGGCCGTACTCGACAAGCACCTTCCCGCGGTGGACGCCCGGCGGGAGGTACTGCTGCAGCAGTACGAGGACGGTGGCGCCGCAGATCTCCGTTCCCTCGCCGCCGCACTGGTGCTGCCGGCCGCCACGAAACTCGCCGACCCCGACGGCGGCCGCGAGTTCCTGCAGATCGTGGCCGAACTGCTCAACCGCCCCGAGCCCTTGGTCGAGGTCGTCGTCACGGAAGGGTCGAGCATCTATCCCTGGCGGCGCCTGGTGGAACCGCTGCTGGTTCCCGAGTCGACCACGGTGTTCCATACCCGCTTCACCGCCATGCGCTTCTGTCATGCCGAACTCGCTGCCCGGGCCGCCGGCCGCCCTCGCAGGGACGACCGGCTGTTCACCAGCCGACTGGTCGACCTGGTCACCGCGCTGCTGGCCGCGCCGGTGTCCGAACAGACCGGGCGGCTGCTGCACGAGCGAAACAGCAAGGGCCGGTTCGGGCAGCAGGTCTCGACTCGCTGACCGGCTCGACCCTGCGGTCGATCTCTGCATGACGGGGTACGGCGTGTGGTGAACATCACACACCTCGACATACCTACTGGTCGGTACCCTTCGGCGAAGCCCTGAACGACAGGAGGCGCGATGTCCGTGACCAACCGACAGATCCGTCTGGCAGCCCGTCCCGTGGGCGAAGTGAAACCCGAGGACTGGGAGCACTGTTCCGGGCCCGCCGACGAGCCTGGCCCCGGCCTTTTCGCGGGCCGCACGCGCGTCATCTCCCTGGACCCCGCCATGCGGGGCTGGCTGGACGACCGTCCCTCCTATCTGCCGCCGGTGGGCATCGGTGAGGTGATGCGCGCCGGATCGGTCATCGAGGTCACGGCATCCCGGCACCCGGACTTCCAGCCGGGTGATCACGTGGTCGGCATGTTCGGCGTCCAGGAGCACGTGGTCTCCGACGGCAAGGGCGCCATGAAGGTCGACACCTCCCTCGCCCCGCCCTCGACATATCTGGGCGCGCTGGGCATGCCCGGCATGACCGCCTACTTCGGCCTGCTGGATGTCGGGGCCCTGAAGGACGGCGAGACCGTCGTGGTGTCAGGAGCGGCCGGCGCGGTCGGCACCATCGCGGGTCAGATCGCGAAGGCCAAGGGCTGCCGGGTCGTGGGCATCGCCGGAGGGCCGGAGAAGTGCGCGCTGCTCACCGACGAACTGGGATTCGACGCGGCGATCGACTACCGCGCCGAAGACGTCAGGAAAGCCCTGCGCCACCAGGCCCCCGACGGCATCGACGTCTACTTCGACAACGTGGGAGGAGACATCCTCGACGCCGCCCTTACCCGGCTGGCGATGCATGCGCGCGTCGTGGTCTGCGGTGCCATCAGCCAGTACAACAACGCCACGCCGGTCAAGGGCCCCTCCAACTACCTTTCGCTGCTGGTGCGCCGCGCTCGCATGGAGGGCTTCGTCGTCTTCGACTATGCCAAGCGCTACGCGCAGGCAGCGCAGGACATCTCCGCCTGGATCGGCGCCGGCCGCATCAAGGTCAAGGAGCATGTGGTGCGGGGGAGCGTGGACGACTTCCCCGAGACGTTGCAGATGCTCTTCCAGGGGCAGAACGTCGGCAAGCTCGTTCTGGAGCTGGCATGACCGCCGTGGCGCGTGGGGCCGCACCAGGTGAGCTCCGAGCCGGTCGGTGATGAAGCCTTCGCACTCCCGCCCGGCGAAACCCTTGTCCGCCAGGATCACCTGCCCGGCCCGAATCAGGTGATGATCGCGTTCCGGTAACGCGGTCATCACCTCCCGCTCGCCGAGCCCGGGGCCGGCCGGGCACCGGGAGACCGGCATGCCTTCGGCCGTGCTCGGCAGGTACGGCCGGAGGCCCCGGAAGAAGCGTGAGTTGCTGCGGAGGTATCCGTAAAGCGGCGTGTCCGGCCGGCTCGGAACGTTTGACCGTCTCGAGGGAGGCCGGGCACGACAGCGGGGTGGAGTCGATCAGCCGCAGGTCGTCGTGCCGGGTGGGTACCTGCCTGGCCAGGGTCTCGATCACGCTGGAGATCAGTGGCCCGGCCGCGTGCAGGCGCTTGGTGTGGCCCGACTGCTGCGGCAGGTAGGGGAACAGGTGCCGAAAGTCGGGCGGGTGTCCAAGCCGGAAGTCACGCTTCAGCCGTGGGCGATGGACTGCTCGATGCGGGCCACGGTGGCGCGGGGATCGTCGACCTCGATGACGAGCCGGTCGTAGCTTTCGGCGTCGGCGAGTTCGATGACGACCGCCTTGTCCGGGTTCTTCACGTCCCAGAAGAGGCGTTCGCCCTCGCGGCGAAAGCGGCCGGCGGTAATCACACCGGGGAAGTGGGTGCCGCCGACGCGGATGCCCTTCGGTTCGCGGGCGATGCCGGGGTCGTGGGTGGCGCCACGCACGTGGGTGAGGGGGATTTCCAGGCGGCTCTTGAGAGTCCAGAGCTTGTCGAGGCCCTGGAATTCGACGGTCAGTAGGCCGGCTTCACGGTCGATGGAGATCAGGGCCATGTCAGTGCTCCTTGGGGGCGGCCCGCTGGGCGCGCAGGCGCAGGCGGGTACCGAGGACGGTGGAAGCGAGTTGAGGGGCGGCGTCACCGTGGGAGGGGCGCAGGGCGTCCTCCAGCGCGGCGATGCCCTCCGCGACCAGCGCGGCAACCTCCGGGTCGTGGGGGGCGCGTTCGGTGGCGGCGAGGAGGAGGAATCCGGCGGCCGGGCCGTTGTCGTACGACGCGATGGCCGCTGTCAGTGCCTGCGCCGGGTCGGTGAGGGTGGCGATGGCGGCGGTGGTCGGGTGGATCTCGTGGTCGAGGTGGTTGCGGAGAGCGGTCAGATGCAGGCTCCGCTTGGAGCCGAAGACCTTGTAGAGACTGCCTCGGTGGATGCCGGTGGCTGTGACCAGGTCGTCCACCGAGGTGCCCTCGTAGCCGTGTGTGGCGAAGAGAGTGGCCGCAGTGGTGACGGCTTGATCGGTGTCGAAGGCGCGCGGTCGTCCCATGGCCGGGACCCTATGAGATTAAAGAACGATGAGTCAAGAACGAGTGTTCTTTTACTGGACGCACAGGGAAGTCGACGCTTCTCCGGGGGCGCCCTGGCGATGAGTGCAGTGCTGTTCCTGGTCGCGGCGGGCGCGAACGTCTCCGCGCAGGGGCCTGTTCCCGTGGCGGTCGGTCCGTGCCGGCGTCCCCTGATGTGACGTCCCCCATTGCGTCGCCGGAGCGGTGCGGTGAACCTCTCGTGGAACGAGTGTCCGCAGAACTGTTATCCGAGGCTCATCGAGCGATCTCCCAGGTACCGGACAGCATCGTTCGGCGTCGAGGACAGGGAAGCTTTTGATGAGCACACAGCACACGGCGGAGTCGGTGGCACTGGTGACCGCTGCGCGAGCGGGCGACCCGGGAGCTCAGGACGCCCTGGTCAGCGCCTACCTCCCGCTGGTCTACAACATCGTGGGGCGGGCGTTGAACGGCTCGGCCGATGTCGACGACGTCGTGCAGGACACCATGCTCCGTGCCCTCGACGCGCTGGACGGTCTGCGTACGCCCGAGAGCTTCCGGTCCTGGCTCGTGGCGATCGCGATGAACCAGGTCCGCAAGCACTGGCAGGACCGGCAGTTCGCCCCGGTCGCAGTGGAGGAGGCCGAGGACCTCGCGGATCCGGGCGCCGACTTCGTGGACCTGACCATGGTGCAGCTACAGCTGTCCGGTCAGCGCCAGGAGACCGCGCGCGCGACGCGCTGGCTGGAGTCGGACGATCGAGGGCTGCTGTCGCTGTGGTGGCTGGAGTGCGCCGGCGAGCTGACCCGTGCGGAGGTCGCCGCCGCGCTGGAGCTGTCGCCTCAGCACACGGCGGTCCGGGTGCAACGGATGAAGGCGCAGCTGGAGGCGGCCCGCGTGGTCGTACGGGCGCTCGACGCGCAGCCGCCGTGCGAGGAACTGCGTGGCGTGCTGGCCTCTTGGGACGGCCGGCCCTCGGCGCTGTGGCGCAAGCGAATAGCCCGGCACGCCCGCGGCTGCGCGCGCTGCTCCGGCCTGTGGAGCGGGTTGATGCCCGTGGAGGGGCTGCTCGTCGGCCTTGCGCTGATTGCGCCGACGTCCGCGCTGCTTGCGAGCGTGCGCTCCGCCTCCGACGGGATGGCCCCGGCAGGCTCTGCGTCCCGGCTCGACGCGTCCGAGGGCAATGCCGGATCGGCCCCGGGGGCCGGACACCGTGCCGGACGGGTCCGGGCGACCTCCCGTGGCGAGGCCCGTCGGCGCCGGCGGATTCAGCGCCGGGCCGTCGGCGGTGCCGTCGTGGCGGCCTGTGTGGCGGGTGGTGGCCTCTGGTACTTCGGCACGGACTCCGGGACCGGGTCCGAGGGCGCGACCGCCGCGCGCACCGCAGCCGCACCGGCAGTGGACCTCTCGGAATCGAGTGCCGTCGAGACCTCGCCGTCGGCTTCCCCGTCTCCGTCTCCGTCCGCGTCGCCATCGAAGAAGGCGAGCGCTTCCAAGAGCCCGCGCCCCACCCGGAAGAGCGTGCCGGCTTCCCGGCGACCCGCTCGGCCCACGCAGAGTTCGGCCGGTGCTCCGCAGCCGCAGGCGGCCGCGTCGGGCACCGTTGCGCAGGTGGTCGCCCTGGTGAACAAGGAGCGGGCGGCCGCCGGTTGTGGTCCGCTGACGGAGGACCCGCAACTGGAGAAGGCCGCGCAGGGTCACTCCGACGACATGGCCGCCCGCAACTTCTTCGAACACACCAACCCGGACGGTGCCGACCCCGGGCAGCGCATCACCGCCGCCGGCTACCGCTGGTCCACGTACGGGGAGAACATCGCCCAGGGCCAGCAGACCCCGGAGGCGGTGATGGACTCCTGGATGCACAGCCCGGGCCACCGCGCCAACATCCTCAACTGCTCGTTCAGGAACATCGGGGTGGGCGTGCACAAGGGTTCGGGCGGTCCCTGGTGGACGCAGGACTTCGGCGCCAAGCTTTGACGCCGGGAAGCAACCGACGTCCGTTCAGGGCCCGTTGATCCCCGGGATGCGGCAGATGGCGGAGGAGACCACCGCCATCACCGCCGGCCCGGCACACCAAGGCCACGGTCGCCTGCTCACCGGCTCGACCGTTGTGCCGCCACGATCGTGCCGAGAGTCTGCTCCGCCCCCGCCAGCCGTTGCACCCGCTCGGAGAATCCCGGGAACTGCGACGCGATCTTGGTGAGGAACCTCAGCTCCAGCGGGGCCACATTGACCTCGGCGACATCGCGCTCGATCGCTCGCGTCACGCCCTTGACGACCCGCTCAGGCGCAATGGTGCGTACGCCGCCGGGCGTCGGCGATCCGGTGTTCGCGAACATGCCCAGGTCCCGTACGAAGCCCGGCTGGACGATCGAGACACCGACGCCCGTGCCGTGCAGATCCTGGCGGAAGGCCAGCGAGAAACCGCGCAACCCGAACTTCGTCGCGGTGTACAGGGACGACGACTTGGTGGCCGCCATCCCCGACAGCGAACCGACGAAACAGATGTGCCCGCGCCCGGCAGCCACCATGGCGGGAGCGAGCAGCCGCGCGAGCATCGCGGGCGCGCGCAGGTTCACCGCCAGCGCCCGGTCGATCTGCTCCGGCGTGTAGTCGAGCACGTCACCGCTGGACGGCAGCGCGGCGTTGGCGATGAGTATGTCCGTACCGGCGGCTTCCCGTGCGAGGCGCAGCACATCGTCGGCGTCCCCCAGATCGGCCAGGATCGTCCGCGCGCCGTAGCGATCGGCGAGGGGTTCCAGCGCTTCGCGCCGTCGGCCCGTGAGAAGGAGGTGCGCACCGCGAGCGGACAACTCGGCGGCGAGCGCGCCACCGATACCGCCGGTGACTCCGGTGAGCAGAACAGTTGCTCCGGCAATGTGCACGACTATCCTCCCGATCTGTTCGTTCGAACGAACGATAGAGAGGGGCACGGGGACTGTCCACCGGAACGCGGATGGAACAATGAGCGGCATGCCGAACGCCGCCCCCTCCGCCACGACGCGCCAGCGCATCATCACCGCCGTCCTCCGGATCATCGGCGAGGGCGGCGTCGTCGCGGTCACCAACAGGCGGATCGCCAGGGAAGCCGGAGTGTCACTCGGCTCGGTCACGTACCACTTCGAGACCCAGCACGACCTGCTCCGGGAGAGTCTGCTGCACTTCGTACGCGAAGAGGCCCGGTACTTCACCGAGCTGGCCGACCAGTGCCAGACCGAGGCCATCGACGTCGAAGACGCGGCGTCGCTGGCCGGCCAGGTCGCGTGCGGCACAGCGCTCGACAGCGCCCATCTCGCACCCTTCGAGCTGTATATCCACGCCGGGCGCGACGAGCGACTGCGGGATGCCGCGGCGGAGGCGTTCAGAGCCTACGACCGGCTGGCCACCCGGATCCTCACCGCTCTGGGCGTACCGGACGCGGAACGTCTGGCGGCCACCACGGTCGCCCTGGTGATGGGTCTGCAACTCCGGCGCCTGGCCACGGGAAGCCCTGCGGAAGACCTGGTCGACGCCCTCCTGCTGCTCGCTCGCGGGACTGCCGGCCGACCTGTCGAGCAGACGGCGCCGTCACTGAACGCCGAAGGGACGCACTAGCTCTGTGGCCTGCCGGCTGACGATCTCCCATGCGCCGACGGGGAGATCGCCCAGCCCCGTGCTCCGTAGAGCGTGCAGCGCCTCTTCGCCGCCGGTGTCACACCGGGCGCTCTCGCTGATCACGTCGTATCCGTCGCGTACGGCGACACGGAGGCGGAGCCGGCCGGCGTCTTCGGCGTGCAGAGCCGTGGCGACGACGAGCGGCGGAGGTCCGCCCGGTCGGGCGGGCAGCTTGCGGTAGGCGCTGGCGACGGGCTCACACCAGTGGATGTTCAGCAGGAGCGGCCGTTTCGCGACCACTTCGGCCGGGTCGGTCTCATGAACGCCCTCCGGCCCCAGTACCGACGCACGCGCATCCAGCACGAGAGCCGCCGGCAGCAGACAGCGCAGCGCGCTGCCCACGAGGTTGCCGCCGACCGTTGCCGTACGACGTACGGCGCCGGTCCCCACCGCGGTGGCGGCCAGGCGTATGACATCCGGTACCCGCTCGTCGATCCGGTTCAGCACGACGGCGGCGCCCAGCGTCCCGCCCCCGATGACATTGGCCTCCGGCAGACTGCGCAACGACATGGCCAGCTCGGGGAACCCGTCCCGCTGCCAGTCGGCCCACACCAAGGTCGCACCGCCGATCGGCACGGCTCCCTCGACCAGGCACTCCTGCGCCTCGGACACGGACACGGGAAGTCGCAACAGCATGCCAGCCGACCTGCCTTCCTGGGGTGTTGACCGACGGGAGGCGCGAACCGGCCACCCGTCCATGGGCATGGCGCATTGTTGTCGTACGGACAGGGGCGCATACAGGGCTCACACGAGCATGCCCACAAGCCGGTGCGACTCGCAGGGGCGGGGGCCGCCCCACCTCACCCCGTGGCGGCAACTAAGCTCCCGCGCACGAGTGGAGCTGGGAGCGACAACAGCGGTAGACGCGTTGTCGACTGGCGGTTCGAGCTGGAGGCACGGCTCGGCGGCGGCGGAATGGGCATGGTCTGGCGCGCCAGGGATCTGGTGCTGCATCGGAGTGTGGCCGTCAGGGAGGTACGGCCGCCCGATCCCGATCTCGCCGAGTACGATCCCGAGGCCGCCGGTCTGCCGCGGGAGCGGGTCCTGCGGGAAGCCCGTGCGCTGGCCGGTTTCGATCACCCCAATGTGGTGACCATCCATCATGTGGTCGACGGCGGCCCGGGAAGCTGCCCGTGGATCGTCATGGAACTCGTCACCGGCGGCTCCCTGGCCGACCGCCTCGCGCGTGAGCCGATGAACCCGGGCGAAGCGGCGCGCATCGGGCGGGAGGTACTGGTCGCGCTGCGCGCCGCACACGAGGCGGGAATCCAGCACCGCGACGTCAAACCCGCCAACGTTCCGCTGCGTCCCGACGGCCGTCCGGTGCTCACCGACTTCGGTATCGCCGCGAGCCGCGAGTCGACCGCCCTCACGGCCACCGGGTCGGTCATCGGCACACCCGACCACATGGCGCCGGAACGTGTCTCCGGCAAGGACGGTGGTCCCGCATCGGACCTGTGGTCGCCGGCGATGATGCTCTACACGGTCGTCGAGGGCCACCACCCGCTGCGCCGGGGCACCACACTGACGACGCTCGCCGCCGTCCTCAGCGATGACATCCCGCCGCCGGTCAAGGCGGGTCCGCTGCGGGACGTCCTGACACGGGTCCTCGTCCGGGACCCTGCGACAAGGCCCGAGGCCCGGGAACTGGACCGGATGCTGGACGGCGCCGCCCGCGAGACGGAGGCGCCCACCGCCTACCAGCCGCACCCCCCGCCCGCGACGCAGCCTCCCCACCTGGTATCCGCACCGACGGGCTTCGGGCCCGCACCTGCGATGCCCCCAGGACGGTACGCCGCACCCACCGGGCCGACGACGTTCCCGGGCCCGCAGGGCGCGGGTCCCGCGTCGCTCACCGCGCCCGTGCGGCCGGACCGTGGGCGGCGCCGGGCGCTGGTGGCCCTGCCCGTAGCCGGAGTGGCGCTCACCGGAGTCCTCGTCTGGACGCTGCTGCCGGACGGAGGCTCACACACGTCCGGGTCCTCCCGGTCCTCCGCGTCCGGCCGTCCTGCCGCCAAGGCGCCGTCGCGTGTGGGCTCGCCCTCCACGGACGTCACGCCCTCGGCGAGCACGGCGCTGCTCCACTACCACTTCGACACGCGCGAGAAGCTGTTCACCGAGGCGATGACCCACTCCTTCGCCAACACCGCCGTCGACGTGGAACGCGACGCGGGGTCGGCGCCGGCGGCAGTCATCCTGGCCCGCATCGTACGCAACCTGCTGCCGACCGATCCCGTACTGCACCAGGACTGGCGGCTCTGGCAGGAACTGTGGGTCCGGGCGCTGCGCGACGAGGCCACCCGGGCCTATGCCGTGGACCTGTACGCGCAGCTGCACTCCTGGGTGGCCGACGCGGTACGGCGCGGCATCGCGTCCGGCGAGTTCACGCCGGCCGACGTGGACGGCCTCTGCACGCTCGTGCTGTCCCTGAGCGACGGCTACGGCATCCGGCTGATGCTGCGCGATCCCACCGTCACCCTGGACACTGCACTCGCCTCCATCTGGCGGCACATAGCCGCCGCGCTGGGCCTGCCTGACACCGTGCCGACGGAGTGAGTTCCCCGGTGCGTGGCCCGTGCCGACACCGCACCGGGCACTGCGACGCCAAAGGCGGGCACCGTCGCGGTCGCCGCGCCGTGGGTACCGGCCGCGCTCCCGCCGTGGAACGAGCGTCGGACATCGGGCCTGTGGGCCCGCGCCGACGCCCGGATCGGCGAGGGTCACCCGCGTGGGCGCTCGAACGTCAGCAGCAGACCCTCCACGGCTCCGGGACCTATGCGGCCCTTGACGTCCGCCGAGGTGATGGCCTTGAGGCCCCACCCGTCCTCGGCATGCTTGTTCAGGACCTTCTCCAGCTTGTCGCTGTCCAGCGCGTCGCCGATCAGCGACTCCCGGAAGGTGACGACCTTGTACTCGTACGCGTAGGGGCTGCTCATGGGTGCGGACTCCTCCTGCCGGCCGGGTCATGTGTGATGGCCGGGGCAAGCCAATCATCTTCCCGGTGGCGCTGGCCACGGGGGTTCGCCGGACCGCAGCCCGGTCGACGAAGGGGTCGACGCTCACCGCGACGGCTCGTGACCGTGAAGGTGCAGGTGGCCGAGGCCGTCCAGGCCGGGTGTCTGCCGCGTGGCGCGCAGCCGCAGGCGGGGGGTGGTTCGCACGACCGCCCGAAGCCACGCTCCGACGACCGCGGGATCCCGTACGTCACCGATGCGCCGCAGCGCGGTCAGCGCGGTCAGCGCGGTCAACGGGGCATCCCGTACCGCGCCTTCGGCGTCGGGTCTGTCGGGGCCGTTGCGCATGCCGCTCGGGCCGCCCGCAGGCGACCTCAGGGTCGGGGGGCAGTGGGGTGTGCGGTGAAGGCGCGCTCCAGCAGGGCGTACAGGGTGTCCCGCTCCTGCTGGTCGAGTCGGCTCAGGCCCTCGAGTGTGTGGTGCATCTTTCCGCGGATCACGTCGATGACCCGCTCGCCCTCCGCGGTGAGGACGACGTTCTTGACGCGCCGATCGGAGGGACTGGGCTCGCGGCGCACCAGGCCGCGCTTCTCCAGCCGGTCGATGATCCCGGTCATGTTGGAGGCGTCACAGGTCAGCGTGGTGGCCAGGACGCTCATGGAGGCGGGCCCCCGGCGCAGCACGTTGAGGGTCTTGCCCTGGCTGGCCGTGAGGTTCTCGCTCGCGGCGGCGACCGTGAAGTCGCCGTAGTAGGCAGCCAGCGACACCGAGAGCAGCTCCATGAGCTGGGCGGGGCCGACGCGGGCGGGTGCTGTCATGCGCGTCACCTTACGCCCGGAAACTTGACGATCTCAAATATCGCTCGCTACGGTCTCGCTTATTACTTGAAGATCTCAAGCTTCGACGTTCTTAAGTATTCGTCGAGGTCTCACTTAGGGAAGAGATTTCCGTGTCTCATGTGCAGCCTGTGGCGGCCCGACGGCGCCCGGCCGACACCGCGGTCGTCCTGGTGCTCGGCCTTGCCGCGATGGTCGTCTCGATGATGCAGACCCTGGTCGTCCCGATCCTGGGGATCATCCAGAGCGACTTGCACGCCACCACGGCGAACGTCAGCTGGGTGACCACCGCCACGCTTCTGTCGGCCGCCGTCTTCACCCCGCTGCTCGGCCGCTTCGGCGACCAGCACGGCAAGAAGCCCACCCTTGTCGGCGTTCTGCTGGTGATGATCGCCGGCTCGGTGCTCGCCGCCACCACCACCTCGCTGACATGGCTGATCGTCGGCCGGGTGATGCAGGGCGCGGCGACCGCGATCTTCCCGCTCGCCCTCTCCGTCCTGCGCGAAGAGATCAGGCCGGAGAAGCTGCATGGTGCGATGGCCCTGGTCAGTGGCACGCTCGCGTTCGGCAGCGGGCTCGCGCTGGTCGGCGCGGGGCTCCTGACCCGCGGATCGGACCCCGACTACCACCGGGTCTTCTGGCTCGCGGTGGTGCTGGCGGTGGTGGCGCTGGCAGGTGTGTTGTTCACGGTGCCCGCTTCCCGGACGACGACGGGAGGGCGGACGGACTGGCTGGGAGCGGTCACCCTGGCGGCGCTGCTGGTGCTGCTGCTTCTGCCGGTCTCGCAGGGACATGAGTGGGGATGGACGTCCGGCCGTACGCTCGGCTGCTTCGTCGGGGCGGTCGTCATGGCGGCGGTGTGGGTCGTCGTCGAGAGCCGGGTCAAGGAACCGATGGTGGACATGAGGATGTTCGCCCATCGGCCCGTTCTCTTCACCAACCTGGCCGGGCTGTTGCTGGGCTTCGCGATGTTCGCGCAGTTCATCGGCGTCTCGTATCTCGTCCAGATACCCGAAGACGTCGCGGGCTACGGCTTCGGCGCTTCCGTGCTCGGAGCGTCCGTCGTGTATCTGCTTCCCACCACGCTCGTCTCGCTCGTGGGCGCCCAGTTCGGCGGCGCACTGGTGCGTCGGCTCGGCGCGCGCGTGACCCTGGCCGTGGGGGCCTGCTTCGGCGTGGTCGGTTTCACCTGGCTGAGCGTCGCGCACGATGCGACGGCCTCCGTGATCGGCGCGGGCATGGTCATCGGGCTGGCGATCAGCTTCGGTTACGCCGCCATGCCCGCGCTCATCGTCGCCAGTGTCCCCGCCCACCAGTCCGGCATCGCCAACGGCATCAACTCCATCTCCCGCTCGGTCGGAAGCGCCGTGGCAAGCGCGGTGATCACCTCGCTGCTGGCGTCGAAGACCATCCCGCTCCCGGACGGGATGCCCGCACTGCCCCAGGAGAGCCAGTTCACGATGAGCTTCGCGATCGCCGGAGCGGCGTTCCTCCTGGTCGTCGCCGTCGCCCTCGTCGGAATCAATTCGGCGTACGCGCCTCGTACGCCCGTGCTCAGCAAAGTCACCGAGTCCGGAACGGCGGCGCTCGCAGAGGCGGAATCAGATGCCGAGCTCGTATGACCCGCCGGCCAGGCGCACCCACGGTTTCTCCGAAAGGATGTCAGGATGAAGACCTCTGACCACACCGATCACGCATCCGTGTCCACCCCGGTCGATCACCGCTCGGCGGTCGCGGCGGAGACCGCCCGGTTCGTCGCGGCGGTCAAGGGTGCCGACCCGGCTACGGCGGTGCCCAGCTGCCCTGGCTGGACGCTGGCCGACCTGATCAGGCACACAGGCAGTGTCCAGCGCTGGTTCTCGGTCCTGCTGCGGGCGCGCATCCAGGAGCCTCCGCGCACACGTGAAGTGGATCTGCGGCTCCCGGAGCGGGAGGACGGATACCCCGACTGGCTGGCCGAGAGCGCCTCCGTGGCCGCGGACGCCTTCGCTGCCACCGACCCGGACCTGCCGATGTGGGCGTGGGGCGCCGATCAGTACGCCCGTTTCTGGGCGCGCCGGATGCTCTTCGAGACCCTGCTGCACCGGGTCGACGCCGAGCTGGCACTCGGCCTCCGGCCCGCGATCGACCGTCCGGCAGCGGTCGACGGGATCGATGAGTTCCTCGTCAATCTGCCCTTCGCCACCTTCTTCGCCCCCAAGGTGGCCAACCTGCGCGGCCCCGACAAGACCATCCGCTTCCGCACCACCGACGGGGACGACACCTGGCTCGTCCGCCTGCGGCCCGACGGTTTCGGGCTCGACACGGCCCACCCGACCGCGGACACCGCTGACGCGACCGTCCAGGGAACCGCGGCCGACCTGCTGCTGCTCGTCTACGGCCGTCTGCCCTACGGGGCAAAGGCCCTTGCGCATGAGGGAGACGAGCAGCTGCTGGCCCACTGGTTCGCCAACTCGGCTTTCTGAGAAGGCGGTTCGGGGGGTCCGGTGTCACACCTCCGGGCAGCCGCTCGTGGCCTTGGCATGGGTGCGGGTGACGCCGGGGGTCAGGTCGAGCCGGAGGGTGAGGCCGTCTTCCCCGGCTTGCGCGCTGGTGGCCCGTACGCCGGAGGGGAAGTCGGGGAGAGGGATGGTGCGCGGCTTCAGGCGCTGGGCCAGTGCGGTGCCGTCGGCGGCGCCGGGCAGGGCGTCGAGGGGGAGAGTGCGGCCGAGTGCGGTGAGCTCGGTGGGCGTGACGAGGAGTCGGCCCGCCTTCAGGGTGATGTCGGTGTGGACGGTGACCGGCACACCCAGGCTTCCGGCGGTGCCCGTGAGGGTCAGTCCTCTGCCGTCGGTGCCGGGTGTCCACGAGGTGTCGCCGGTGCCGTTGCCGGGCAGGCGCCTGGCGAGTTCGGTGTAGGGGATGGTCAGGGTGGCGTCACCGCCATGGGTGGCGCCGCTCGTGGTGACCTGACGCAGGTGGGCATCGAGGGCCATGGACATGCCGTGGCGCTCGAGGCCGTTGGCGTGGATGTCGACGTCGCCGACGCTTCCACGGAGCAGATTCACAGACGCCAGCGGACTGTCTAGGGCGGCGCTGACGTGGCCGACGGGAGCGAGGCGGCATGCGGCGGCGCGGCTGATGCGCTGCTTGGCGCGGTCTGTGACCACGACGCTGCCGGTCAGCGGCGCTATGACCACGACGGCCGCTGTGGCGGCGAGCAGGAGGCGTCGGCGGCTCATGGAGCGGTGTGTCCGATCTGTCGCAGGATCTCGAAAGCCTGGGGAAGCAGGACGGCCGGCCGGTGGGTGCCGGCGGCGCGGCGGCTGCGCTGGGTGCGGAGGATGGCGCGGACGGTTCCCAGTGCGGCGCCGGCGACCACGGAGGCGTGCAGGTCGGCGTCCGGTGTCTCGGGGGGAAGCCGGTCGAGGACCAGTCGGGTCAGGCGCTCCTCGAATTCGGCGAAGACCTGGATCATGCGCGCCGCGATCAGCTGTTCCGTCCCGTCCAGGGGGTGGGTGAGGGCGGTGAGGCTGGTGCTCTGGAAGAGCGCGGCTGCCGCCAGCAGGGCGTTGTAGACGGCGTCGAGGGGCGGTTCGTCCGACGGGCGTTGCGCCAGGGCCTGTTCGACGGCTGTGAAGAGTTCGATCCCGTCGGGGAGGAGCAGGTCTTCCTTGCTGTCGAAGTAGCGGAAGAACGTGCGGGTGGACACGTTCGCGCAGGCGGCGATCTCGGCGACGGTGGTGTCGGCGAAGCCCCGGTCGGCGAAGAGCTGGGCGGCGCAGGCGCGCAACTGCTGTCGGGTCCGGTCCTTCTTGCGTTCCCGCAGTCCCGGGGTGGGCGCGGGCTCATCGATGGGCATGACCTCAGCATAACTTGTCACTCATGACAAATGACAGTCGTGACACTTTTGGTCTACCGTCGCCTCCAGCAACCCCTCCCACCGGACGCTGGAGCCTCCCGTGCGCGCGCAACCTGAGATCGAGACACCGACGTCGACCGCCCCCGAGGAACGCGCCGGCACGCTCACCCGGCTCGGCGGGTGGTGTGCCCGCCACCCCGTCGCGGTGATCGCCTGCTGGCTGCTGGCGCTGGCGGCAGCGTTGGCCGGCCGGCATGTCGCGGCACCCGTCTTCAGCGACCAGGTGACGTTGCAGGGCACGCAGTCCAGCACCGGCGCCGACCTCCTCGCCGCCCACTCGCCCGGCGCCGGCAGCTCCAGCGGCCGCGTCGTCTTCCACAGCGACACCGAAGCCGTGGTGCCCGGCCCGTCGGTGAGCCGTTCGGTGACCGCTCTCACGAAGCTGCCCCACGTGACGTCCGCCTCCCCTCCGGTGGTCAGCGCGGACGGGCACACCGCCTACACCACCGTGCGGTTCGATGTGCAGGCCAAGACCCTTGGCCACGACTACACCGGGCAACTGGACCGGGCGACCGAGCCGGCCCGTGACGCGCACCTTCAGGTGTCCTACGGCGGCGACCTCGACCAGGTCACCCGGGAGCCCGCCAACGACAGACTCAGCGAACTGGTCGGCATAGCAGCCGCCCTGCTGGTGCTGCTGCTCGCCTTCGGCAGCGTCCTCGCCGCACTGCTGCCCCTGATGAGCGCCCTGATCGCGGTGGGCACCGGCATCGGAGTCGTCGGCATCGTCGCCGGCAGCGTGTCCTTCGCCACCGCGGCCCCGACCCTGGCCACCATGATCGGTCTCGGCGTCGGTATCGACTACGCCCTCTTTCTGACCACTCGGTTCCGGCAGGACTTGATCGACGGTCACGGCCCGGTCACCGCCGCCGCCCGCACCACCGCCGGCAGCGGGCGCGCCGTCCTGGTCGCCGGCATCACCGTCGTCGTGGCCATGCTCGGCCTCTATGCCTGCGGCCTGTCCTTCATCGGCAAGCTCGGCCTTGCCGCCTCCGTCGCCGTCATGATCACCGCGACCGCCGCGGTCACCCTCGTTCCCGCAGCCCTCAGCCTGACCGGCCGCCACATCGACCGTTTCACCCTGCGCCGGCCGGTCGCCGAAACCTCCGGTGACCGAGACGGATGGCACCGCTACGCGGCCCGCGTCGCCCGGCACCCCTGGCAGTACCTCGCCGCCGGCACTGCGGTCCTGGCTCTTCTCGCCATACCCGCCCTGTCCATGCGCCTGGGCCACGTCGACGCAAGCGCCGACCCCTCCGGCACCACCAGCCGCACCGCCTACGATCTCGTCGCCGACGCGACCGGGCCCGGCTTCGGTCCCGGCGCCAACGCGCCGCTGGCCCTCGTCGTCGATCTCGGCGCCGACCGGACCCGCGCCTCGAGCCTGGCCTCGACCGTGCAGCGCGCCCTGCACAACACGCCGGACGTCGCCGAGGTGACCAGCCTGCGCCCCAGCCCGGACGGAAAGCTCCTGACAGCCACCGTCACCCCTGCCCACGGCCCTCAGGACGAGACCACCAGCACCCTGGTGACCACCCTGGTCGACCACACCCTCCCGGACGCCCTCCACGGCACGACCGCCCACGGCTACGTCACCGGTACCACCGCCGCCCAGGTCGACTTCCGAGACACCGTCCAGCAGCGCCTGCCCGTCATCATCGCCACCGTCCTCGCCGCGACCTTCCTGCTGCTGATGACCGTGTTCCGCAGCCTGGTCATCCCGCTCAAGGCGGTCCTGCTCAACCTGGCCACCACCGCCGCCTCCTACGGCGTTCTGACCGCCGTCTTCCAGTGGGGCTGGGGGAGCGCCCTGCTCGGCCTGCACGAACCGGTGCCCATCGAGTCCTACGTCCCGATGATGATGTTCGCCATCGTCTTCGGGCTCTCCATGGACTACGAGATCTTCCTGCTCTCCCGTATCGCCGACGTCTGGCACAGCACCGCCGACAACACACGCTCCGTCGGCACCGGTCTGGCGGCCACCGGTCGTGTCATCTCCAGTGCCGCGCTCATCATGACCGCCGTCTTCCTCTCCTTCACCGCCTCGCCCACCGTCGTGGTGAAGATGCTCGCTCTCGGCCTCGCCGTCAGTGTCGTCCTCGACGCCACCCTGGTCCGCCTCGTCCTCGTCCCCTCCAGCATGTTCCTCCTCGGCCGTGCCAACTGGTGGCTCCCCGGGTGGCTCGACCGGCGCCTGCCCCAGCTGCACGCCTGACCCACACGGAGAAGCCCGCCATGAGCA
The DNA here is from genome assembly GCF_040644655.1 of Streptomyces sp. NPDC046931. Classification (NCBI taxonomy): domain Bacteria; kingdom Bacillati; phylum Actinomycetota; class Actinomycetes; order Kitasatosporales; family Streptomycetaceae; genus Streptomyces; species Streptomyces sp. NPDC046931. The sequence continues at coordinate 65,020 of NZ_JBEYWX010000018.1, read as the reverse complement.
CACTCCGCCGCATCGCGGGCCGCACGCTCACGCCAGGTCGATGCCCAACTCGTTGTCCGGGCGGCAGAACTGGCACGCCGTGACGTTCGGGTCGGTGAGCGCGGCCCGCGCCTCGTCGGCTCTCACCGGGTGAACCGTGCCCTCGGTCATCGTGCAGTCGGTCAGGTGAATCAAGGCGGGCTCGGGCCCGTTCGGTGTGCGTTTCTGCTGTACGACGTATCCCGCCCTCGCCGGTGGAAGGACGGAGCCGGGCAGCGTTGTCGCGTCCTTCACACGCGGCCTGCGTTGCCGAGGCCCGCGTTCGGTGCGGGCGAGGGCCTCTCGTACGGCGTCGCGTTGGAGCCGCAGATAGATGCCGACGGTCTCGTTCTCGGCGATCTGTCGATCGAGGTGGCCAAGGATCGCCCGGAGCCGGGACGGGTCAGGCGGCAGCAAGGGCATGGCGCGCACCATCCCTCCAGGGGATGAGCCCGCTCATCGTCAGCTCTTTCCTCCCCGCCCGGCTGCATACAGGACCGACCGGGCCGCCGCTTCCCGGCCGCTTCCCCAGTGCGGGTGGAACAACACGTCTGTCGACAGCCGGAGGAGGCGCCGCCGCAGGGCGGTGCCCGGACGCGCGGCGAGCCGGCGGTAGGTGGCTTGCCACTCCTCAAGTGCCTGGGCGAGGTCGTCGGGAATCGGTCGCATGACCAAATTCAATCATGTGTTCGATTTTCTGGGCCAGTGGCGCCGTGGGACAGCACATTCGGATCCGGCGCCGCGGAGGGCACCGGGACAGCGGCCGGCGACGCACGGCTGCCGCGCCGGGCGGCAGGGAGAACAGGCGGCGGTCTCGATCAGACGCTGCGGCGTGGACGGCTGACGGCTTCAGCCTGTCTGGCAGGGCCGGTTCGCCCTCTTGCGCGCCACGCCCCCGTAGAAGCCGATCTCCTCGGAGCCCGCCGGCGGAGGGGTGTCCGGGCGCCAGAACGGGACCTGGACCAAGCCGGGTTCGTCCGGTTCGAAGCCGGTGAAGAACCGCTCGACCTCGGCGCGCGACCGCAGGTTCAGGGTGGCGGTGGCCCTGTTGTAGACGGCCTTGGCGTCGCTGCGGTCGGCGAAGTCGCCCGTGGCGTGCGAAAGCACCAGGAAGCTGCCGGCCGGAAGCGCGTCGCGCAGGGTGGCGACGATCTGCTCGGGCCGCTCCGCATCGGTGAGGAAGTGGAGGATGGCGACCAGGAGCAGGGCGACCGGCTCGTCGAAGTCGATGACTTCACGGACGTCGGGATGGTCCAGGATGGCCCGCGGGTCGCGCAGGTCGGCGAGGACGACGCTGGTCGTGCCGGAGCGGCCGAGCAGCGCGTCCGCATGTGCCTTGACGATCGGATCGTTGTCGACGTACGCGACCCGCACGTCCGGCGCCACCTCGTGGGCGATCTCGTGCACGTTCGGTGAGGTGGGCAGCCCGGTGCCGATGTCGAGGATCTGGCGGACCCCGCCGCCGACGACATGACGGACGGCGCGGCGGAGGAAGGCACGGTTGGCCCTCAGGCCCATCCGCACCTCGGGAGCGGCGGCGGCGAGTTCGTCGCCGGCCTGTTGGTCCACCGCGTAGTTGTCCTTGCCGCCGAGCAGGTAGTCGTAGATGCGCGCGGGATGCGGCCTGCTGGTGTCGATGTCCTCGGCACGGAAGCCGTCCTGCCGCACGCTGAACTCCCCTCGAGGCCGCCACTGCCGCCTTGCCGGCCCACGGCCGAGGACAGCTTGCCACATCGGCTACCGGGCAGTTGCGAAGTCCTGGGTCCAGTAGCTGTTGGGCTGTGCGAGTCCGACGCCGATCTGCTTGAACGCACAGTCCAGGATGTTGGCCTTGTGCCCGGGGCTGGACATCCAGCCCGCCATGACCTGCTCGGGAGTGGAGTAGCCGTAGGCGACGTTCTCGCCGTAGGTGCTCCAGCTGTAGCCGGCACGCGTGATTCGGTCGCCCGGCGAGGAGCCGTCGGACCCGGTGTGCGACATGTTCCGGTGGGAGGCCATGTCCTCGCTGTGCGCCTGGGCGACCTTGGTCAGGGTCGCGTTGAGGGTCACGGGGGAGCAACCGGCTCTGCTGCGCTCCGCGTTGACGAGTTGCACGATGCGGGCGACGGTGCCGGACGCCGTGGCGGTGACTTTCGGGGTGCTCGGAGAGGATGGCGCCGCGGAGGCGGTGGCCCTGACGGGGCTGGGAGCGGTGGCCTTGGGCTTGGGCGCGGTCGTTTTCCTCGGAGCGGCCGTCTTCTTCGGCGTGGGCTTCGCGGGAGTGCTCGAAGGGGCGGCCGGAGTCTTCGAGGTCCACCACGGGGTGGCCTCCTCGCGATTCCCGGAGCCGTCATGGCCGGCGTTGTTCCACGCGGCATCGGCCGCATGCCGCTCGGCACCGGACCGGTGTTCTCCGCTGTCGTCCCGCCAGTGGGCACATGCCATGGCCACGGGGGGCACGCCCACGGCGCCCACAGCGACGGCGGCGATGACTATTCGCCGGTAACGCTTCTGCTTGCGATGCTCGCCCATGCGTGACCTCACCCGGTAGTCGCGGACGCCCCTTGTGCGGCTGGCGGTCGTCATTCTTGGGAACAGCTGTACGCAGGTGCAAAGGGACTTACTACTACCTCACCTCGTAGACCCGGTCGGCCCTTGCCATGGGCGCGGGAACGTGCTGGCCCGGCCTCTGTGGCCGGTGCAAACAACCTGCCGCTCCGTCAGGAACTTCCGGAATCCGCAAAGGAGGCGAAAGTGTCGGCGAGGGGGCGACCGCAGCGCGAGGCGCGATATGGGCCAAGGTCAATGCGGACAAGTCCTATATGTCGCCGGGGCGGTATCTACTAAGCCCGACGCATAGTTGCCAGGGTTGTTGTGGCGCATTTCACAATGCTGGGGCCGGCGTGCGTTCACTTGCCCCTCATTGCGGCACTTGTCCGGCGTTGCCGAGCACACGATGGCGGACCGTCTGGTGACTTCATGTCACGACTCGAACGCTCTGTGCGCCGTTCCGGGAACAGGCGAAGGAGACGGTGATGAGTGGTCCCCCGTCCCGACGGCGGCCGGATCGTCACCTTCTGCGGCTACAAGGGCGGCACCGGCCGCACCATGCCCTGGCCGACACCGCCTGGATCATTCCTCGGTGCCCGGGGGCAGGGTGCTCGGGCCGTCGTTGTGGCCGGCAGACGCCTCGGCCCGGGGGGCGCCGTCTGTGGTGGGGCTGCCGCCCGGTGCCAGGGCGGCATCCACTCCTGCGACCCTCGAAGCAGGGCCGTAGGACGCCTTCCTGCTCGTAGATGTCCGGCTTCCGTAAGGGGTTCGGGCGTTCCGCGGCGGCCTTGCGGCGACTGTGATGGGAGGCATGAGATCGCGCTTCTTCCCACCGGTGTTCAAGGGCGGGCTGCACGACGCCCGCACGGCGACCTCGATCGGGCGGCTGCTCGGGGTCGCCTTCGCGGTGTGCTTCGTCACCGGTCTGATCAGTCATGTGATGCAGCACCCGCCGGCATGGGCGGCCGACGACCTGCCGAGCCGCCCGGTGTGGGGATACCGGCTGACGCAGGGGCTGCACGTCGCCTCGGGCATCGCGGCGATTCCGCTGCTGCTGGCCAAGTTGTGGACGGTGTACCCACGGTTGTTCGCCTGGCCGCCGATGCGGTCGGTCAGGCACGCCCTGGAGCGGCTCTCGGTGGCCGTGCTGGTGGCGGCGGCCGTCTTCGAAGTGTTCACGGGTCTGCTGAACACCACGCAGTGGTATCCGTGGCCGTTCTCCTTCGTGCCGGTGCACTACGCCGTGGCCTGGCTGGTGGCCGGATCGCTCGTGCTGCACATCGCGGTCAAGGCCCCGGGGATCGGGGCCCATTGGAGCCGGCGGTCGCCGGGCACCCTGGTCCTGCCGGCGGAGGACGGGCCTGACCGCCGCTCGCTGCTGGCCGCGGTGGTGGCCGCGGCCGGCGCGGTCACGGTGACGACGGTGGGCCAGTCCCTCACCCCCGTGAAGGACCTCACCCTGCTCGCACCCCGCCACCCGGACCACGGCTCGCAGGGCCTGCCGGTCAACCGCACCGCCGCCGCCGCGGGAGTCGGACGGATTTCCGCCGAGCGCTACCGCCTGACGGTCGCCGGGCCCCGGCCCTTCACGCTGACGCTGGACGAACTGCGTGGTCTGCCGCAGCACGAGGCGGAGTTGCCGATCGCCTGCGTGGAGGGGTGGAGCAAGTCGGCACACTGGACGGGCGTGCGGGTCATGGATCTCCTGGCGCTCGCGGGGGCCCCGCCGCACGCCCGCGTCCGAGTGGTGTCCCTGGAGACGCGGGGCGGATACCGGGTCTCCGAGATGGGGCACGAGCACGCCCGCGACCCGCTGACCCTGCTCGCCCTGCGCCTGAACGGCCGGGAACTGGCCCCCGACCACGGCTATCCGGCACGCCTGATCACCCCGAACCGCCCCGGCGTGCTCCAGACCAAGTGGGTGGGACGGCTGGAGGTGCTGTCATGAAGGTGAACGTGATGCGCGTGCTGACGGGCGCGGCCGGCCTGGCGCTCATGGGGGTGGGCGCGTCCCTGCTGCTGGACGTGGCAGACCTGACGGGCGTGCTGGTCTGGCTGGGCGGTGCCCTGGTGCTGCACGACGCCCTGATCGCACCCCTGGTACTGCTCATCGGGTGGGTGCTGGTCCGCGGCGGCCTGCGTGGGCCGGTCCGCGGGGCACTGCTGGTGGCGGGCGCCCTGACGGCGGTCGCCCTGCCAGTGCTGCTGCGTCCGGGAAAACCGGCCAACTCCTCGGTTCTGCCGCTGGACTACTCGCGCAACTGGCTGCTCACGCTGGTGGCGGTGGCGGTGGTCACGGCCCTCCTGCCGGCAGCGCGGGGAATTCGCCGCAGCCGTCGGCGACCACCTTCCTAGGTCCGTCCGTACTCCGGCCCCGGGCCGTCTTACGGGTGTCTTACACAGCTGACGGAGGGGCGGTGGCGGGCTTGGCGGGCTCGTACGGTGGCGCGATGCGAACCCTTCGGACGACGGTACTGGTGACCGCGCCGCCGCTGCTGCTGGCCGTGGCGGGTCTGATGCATCCGCGTCATCTGACGGCGGCGACGGCCAGTCACTGGGCCGGTCTGCACATCGTCCTGCTGCCCGCCTTCCCCCTCCTGACACTCGGTCTGCTGGTGCCGCTGTGGGGCAGGCCGGGCCGCGACGTCGACGGTGCCCTGACCGTACTCGCCTGGGTCGGTTGCTTCTGCTACGCCGCCTATTACACAGGGCTGGACGCGGTGGCCGGCGTCTCCGCCGGGACGGTGGCGGGCGGCGATACGCACAGTGCGGTGGGGCGGCTGTTCGCGACCGGCGACGAGCTGGGCCGGGCAGGGGTGTACGCCTTGACGGTCGCCGCCGTCGCCTCCTGTGCCGTACTTGTGCGGTGGCACGGTGTGCGGGTGCTGCCCGGTGCCGCGGTGGTGCTGACGGCGTGCCGGTCGTTCGTCGACAGCCACATCTTCTGGCCGCGGGGCGTGTTCACCATGCTCGGCTTCGCCGTGGGCTTCGGCCTACTGACGGTGGCGGCCTCCAGGCCCGACAACGCTCGGCCTGCGGCGGGAAGGCTTACGAACCCCTGACATCCCGGCGTCGAATGGTCGCCAGGCGGATCTGGGGCCGTACGGTCGGTGGCATGTTGATCCTGGTCACCGGAGGTGCGGGCTTCATCGGCTCGCATGTCGTCACCGCCCTCACCGACGCGGGGCACGAGGTGCGCGTGCTCGACGCGCTGTTGCCCGCCGCGCACCGTACGTCTCCGCCGGTCCCCGACGGGGTGGACTTCAGGCATGCGGACGTCCGCGACACGGCGGCCGTGGCCGAGGCCCTTCGGGGAGTGGACGCCGTCTGCCATCAGGCGGCGATGGTCGGGCTCGGCAAGGACTTCGCCGACGCCCCCGCCTACGTGGGCTGCAACGATCTGGGCACCGCGGTGCTGCTGGCCGGGATGGCCGAGGCCGGGGTGCGGCGTCTGGTGCTGGCGAGTTCGATGGTGGTCTACGGAGAGGGGCGCTACGAGTGCCCGTCGCACGGTGTCGTACGGCCGGGGCCGCGCACCGTGGCCGGTCTGGAGGCAGGATGCTTCGAACCGCCCTGCCCGAAGTGCGGTGAGCCGCTCGCCCCCGGACTGGTGGCCGAGGACGCCCCGCTTGATCCGCGCAACGTCTACGCCGCCACCAAGCTCGCGCAGGAGAACCTCGCCGCCGCGTGGGCGCGCGCGGCGGGCGGGCGGGTGGCCGCGTTGCGCTACCACAACGTGTACGGGCCCGGGATGCCGCGTGACACCCCTTACGCGGGCGTCGCCTCGCTGTTCCGGTCCGCGCTGGAGCGCGGTGAGGCGCCGCGCGTCTTCGAGGACGGGGGCCAGCGGCGGGACTTCGTCCATGTACGCGACGTCACCGGTGCCAATCTCGCCGCTCTGGAGGGGCTGCTCGATCTGCCGGAGGGAACCGCGAGGGCGTACAACGTCGGCAGCGGCGAACCGCACACGGTGGGGGAGATGGCCGCCGCCCTGGCCGAGGCGCACGGCGGACGGGCCCCGGCCGTCACCGGGGAGTACCGGCTCGGCGACGTCCGCCACATCACCGCTTCCTCGGGCAGGCTCCGCGACGACCTGGGCTGGAAGCCGCAAGTCGCCTTCACGGAGGGAATGGCCGAGTTCGCGACGGCCCCGCTGCGGGAGGGCTGAGCATCCCCGCGGCCGGATACCGGCCCCGCCGAGGACGAAGGACCGGGTCCTGCCGGGCAGGACCCGGTCCTTTGCTGCGGTGTCCTCAGACGGCCGCGGGCAGGCGGACCTCGAAACGGCAGCCGCCGGACACATTCGACACCGCCGCGCGCCCCTTGTGTGCCTCCACGATCCCACGCACGATCGCCAGCCCCAGACCCGCTCCGGCCGGCGGGGTCCGTGCATCGGTGCCACGCCAGCCCGTGTCGAAGACACGGGGCAGGTCCTCCGGCGGAATGCCGCCGCAGCCGTCGGTCACCGACACGACGACGCTGTCCACCTCACGGCGGGCGGCGACCGCGACCGTGCCGTCGGTGGGCGTCCGGCGGATCGCGTTGACGAGCAGGTTGGCAAGGACGCGCGACATTTCGCGGCCGTCGACCTCGACCGGGACGGGCTCGACTCCGTCGCCGACAAGCCGTACGCCGTGCTCCCTGGCCAGGGCGTCGGCGCCCGCGAGCGCGTCGCCGACGAGGTCGTAGACCGACATCCGGGTGATGTTCAGGGCCAGTACGCCGGCCTGTATGCGGGAGAGTTCGAACAGGTCGCCCACCATGCCGCTCATGCGCTCGACCTCCGCGCGGATGCGGGCGTGGTAGACGCCCGGGTCGTCGACCATGCCGTCCTCCAGGGCCTCGGCCATGGCCTGGAGCCCGGCGAGCGGGGTGCGCAGGTCGTGGGAGATCCAGGCGACCAGTTCGCGGCGGGAGTCCTCCAGGGCCCTCTCCCGCTCCCGGGAGGCGGCGAGCTTGGCGCTGGTGGCGGCGAGTTCGCCGCTGAGCTCGGCGAGTTCGGCGGTGAGTGCGGCGGCGGGCGGTGTGAAGTGACCGTCGTCGCCGAGGGCGCGGGTCGCCTCGGCCAGGGCTCTGCTGCCGCGGACGACGTTGCGGCCGAGCGCCAGTGCCACCCCGAGCGAGACGACCGCCGCGATGGAGCAGACCATCGTCACGACCCACAGGTCGTGGTCGGACAGGAGCATGGCCCAGGACACCAGCATGGTTCCGGCGAGCATCGCCGCCACCGTCACGGCGGCGACCACGGCCAGGGACAGCGCGAGCGAGCGGTTGCGCAGCAGTCGCAGGGCGCCCGTGCCCAGCAGCCCGGCGCCGGCCGCGCCCATGGCCGCGTACAGCGCGATGAGAAGGGTGTCACGCACCATCGTCGGCTCCGTCCGCCGGGGGAGGGTCGAAGCGGTAGCCCCTGCCCCACACGGTGCTGATCAGGCGGGGGTGCGCCGGGTCACGCTCGATCTTCTCGCGCAGGCGGCGCACATGGACGGTGACGGTCGACAGATCACCGAACTCCCACCCCCACACCCGTCGCATCAGCTCCTCACGGCTCGTCGCCTGTCCGGGGTTGCGCAGAAAGAACTCGAGCAGGTCGAACTCCCGGATGGTCAGGGCGAGTCCGGAGCCGTCGCGGATGGCGCGGCGAGCGTGGGGGTTCAGGGCGAGGGGGCCGGCACGCAGCCAGGGTTCGGCCGGCGCCGCCCGGTCCCCGGCCAGCGCTCCGGCGCGGCGCAGCACCGACTCCACCCTGAGCACGAGTTCACGGGGGCTGAAGGGCTTGGTGACGTAGTCGTCCGCCCCGACCTCCAGGCCGAGGATGCGGTCCTCCTCGTCGCCACGCGCCGTCAGCATGATCACGGGGAGCGGGCCGTTCTCCCGGATGCGGCGGCACACCTCCAGCCCGTCCAGGCCGGGCAGCATCAGGTCCAGCACCACCAGGTCGGGGGGCTCGGCGGCGGCGCGGGCCACGGCGGCGGGACCGTCGGCGGCCAGGTCGACGGCGAAGCCCGCCCGGTCCAGGTAGCCGGCGACGACCTCGGAGACCGTGGGGTCGTCGTCCACGACGAGTACGCGTTTCACACGACCGAGTCTCGCACCGGCGTCCGGCGGCCGACGGGCACGGCGGTGGACGTCAGCGATCCGTAAGGTCGCCAAATCCCTTTTGTCCTTTGTGTCTCCGTAGGGTGAGTGGGGTGATCGAGACATCCCCCTCTTCGTCCGCTCCTGTCGACGTGGTGCTTCCCTGCCTCGACGAGGCCGAGGCCCTGCCATGGGTGCTGGACCGCATCCCCGCGCGCTGGCGTGCGATCGTCGTCGACAACGGCTCCATCGACGGCTCGGCGGACATCGCCCGCGACCTCGGGGCGTATGTGGTCCACGAGCCGCGGCGTGGCTTCGGCGCCGCCTGTCACGCGGGCCTGACGGCCGCCACGGCCGACGTCGTCTGCTTCTGCGACTGCGACGCATCCCTCGACCCTCAGCTGCTGCCCGCTGTCGCCGGGCCCGTCCTCGACGGCTCGGCCGACCTCGCGCTGGGCCGCCGCAGACCCGTCACCCGCCGCGCCTGGCCACCGCATGCCCGCCTGGCCAACCTGGAGCTGGCCCGCCTGATCCGCCGGCGTACCGGACTGCGCCTGCACGACCTGGGCCCGATGCGCGCCGCCCGCCGCGAGCCCCTGCTCGCCCTCGACCTGACCGACCGGCGCTCCGGCTACCCCCTGCAAATGGTGGTCCGCGCCGCCGACGCGGGCTGGCGGGTGGCGGAGACGGATGTGCCCTACCGCCCGCGCACCGGCCGCTCGAAGGTCACCGGCACCTGGCGCGGTACCTGGCAGGCGATACGGGACATGCGCGCCGTACTCGACGAACGGGCCGCCGCCGGCCCGGCGTCCACGGCCACCGCCCGGGGGGCCGGACGATGAGCGCCCGGCTCCCTGCCTCGGCGCCGGTCACGCTCCTGGTCATCGCCAAGGACCCCGTCCCCGGGCGGGTCAAGACCCGGCTCACCCCGCCCTACACGCCCCGGGAGGCGGCCGCCCTGGCGGAGGCCGCCCTCGCCGACACCCTGCACACGGTGCTCCGGATCCCCGCCCGGCGCCGCGTCCTCGTTCTCGACGTTCCCGGTGATAACGGCATTTCCGATGTGCCCGACAGGGTTCCCGGCCCCTGGCTGCCGCCCGGCTTCGACCTCGTGTCCCAGGGGTCCGGCGGCCTGGACGAGCGGATCGCCACCGCCTTCGCCCACTGCGACCGTGGACCCGCCCTGTTGGTCGGCATGGACACCCCCCAGCTGACCGCGGACCTGGTCGCGACGGTCGGCCGGGACGGCCACGACGCCTGGTTGGGGCCGGCCGCGGACGGCGGATTCTGGGCGCTGGGTCTCGCCGACCCGTCGCGCGCCGCGACCCTCGTGCGCGGTGTGCCGATGTCCACCGACCGTACCGGGGCGATCCAGCGCCGCCGACTCGTCGAGGCGGGGCTGAGCGTGGGCGACCTGCCCGTGCTGCGCGATGTGGACACCGCCGCCGACGCCGCCGAGGTCGCCGCCTGCTGCCCGCCCGGCTCCCGCTTCGCCGCCGCCCTGAACTCGCTCGCGGGAGCCGGTCGGTGACCGGCACGGGACGCGGTGCGGACGCCGCCCTCGCCGAGGGGACCATGCAGACCGTGGCGCGACGGAACCCCCACACCGTGGCCGCACGGCCCGCCCGGCTGCCCACGCAGCTCCGTCCCGCCGATCGGCCCGGGCCGGGAGAGCCGGGCGAGCCGTGGACGGACGACCCCTACGCCCATGCCCTGCGCACCGGCCGTGGGCCGCTCTATCTGCGCCGGCTGTCACCACCGGCGCGCCCGGACGGCGCCGGAGGGGACGGGGAACTGCTGCCGCTGGACATCGAGCGCTGGTGCGTCGCCCCCGATCCCGCCGACACCGGGGTTCTGCGCCGCTGCACCGGTCCCGTTCTCGACATCGGCTGCGGACCGGGACGGCTGGTGGCGGCCCTGGCCGCCCGAGGCGTGCGGGCGCTGGGCGTGGACGTCAGTCCGGCCGCCGTGGCCGGGACCCGGCAGCGCGGGGGCGCTGCCGTGCGCCGGTCCGTCTTCGACCGCCTGCCGGGGGAAGGCCGCTGGGGCACCGTCCTGTTGATGGACGGCAACGTCGGCATCGGTGGTGACCCGGCCGCCCTTCTCGTCCGCCTCCGCGCCGTGGTCGCGCCCGGCGGGCGTCTGCTGGCGGAGGCCGCCCCGCACGACGTGGACGAACGCCTCACCGTCCGCGTCGAGGACGCCCACGGCCGCCACGGCCGGCCCTTTCCATGGGCCCGCCTCGGCACCACCGCCCTGCTGCACGCCGCCGACGCCGCGGGATGGGTCCTGACCGGCCGGTGGACGGCCGGCGGCCGCCCCTTCGTGGAACTGCACCGCCCACGACCTGGGCATGACGGCGAGCACCCGGCGGCCACCGGAAGGCCCGAACTCCCATGAGCGAGACCACCGTCCGACACGGTCGATCCCCCCAGCCGCCGCCCGGCGGGCCCGCCGCACCCCCGAACCGCACAACGGCCCGCATCGCCACCGTCCTCACTACGGCCCTCCTCGCCGCACTCACGGCTGTCGTCGCGGACACCGTGCGCGCAGGCGACAGCGCGAGCGACACCGGCCGCCTGCTGGCCGGCTACGCCGTCGCCTGGACGCTGTTCGCCGCCGCGGTCCGGGCCGTACGCAAGGCCCCGGCCCGGGCCGCGACCGGGCTGGTCCTGGCCGGTGCGGCCGCCGTGGCCCTGGCCGCACTCGCCGCACCACCCCGCACCAGCAACGACATGTACCGCTACGCCTGGGACGGCCGAGTCCAGGCCGCCGGGATCTCCCCGTACGCCCACCCGCCCGCGGCACCCCAACTCGCCAGGCTGCGCGACGACTGGCTGTTCCCCACCCAAGGGTCCTGCCACGAGTGGGGACTGACCCGTACGGACAGCGGGCTGTGCGCCCGCATCAACCGCCCCACCGTGCCCACCATCTACCCGCCCGTCGCCGAGGCGTGGTTCTTCGCCGTCCATGTCCTCTCACCACCGGACAGCCGCCACAAGCCCCTCCAAGTCGGCGGCGCCGTCCTGGCGTTCGGCACGACCCTCGCCGTGCTCACCGTGGCGCGCCGACGCGGCGACCCGGCCCGGGCGCCGGCCCGCGCCGCCCTGTGGGGGTGGTGTCCGGCCGTCCCCTTCGAAGCGGTCAACAACGCCCATATCGACACCCTCGGCGTCCTGTTCACCGTGCTCGCCCTCGGCACCGTCGGCGCGGGGGTCCGTCGCGGCGCCCTCCTCGGCGCCGCGACCGCGGTGAAACTGCTGCCCGTTCTGATGCTGCCCGGCGCCCTGTCCGGTCAGCGCAGCCCGGCGCGGACACTGCGCGTGGCCTCGGCCCTGCTCGCCGCGGTCGTGCTCGCCTATCTGCCCTACGTCATCGCCTCCGGCACCGGCGTCCTCGGTTACCTGCCCGGCTACCTCCAGGAGGAGGGCTATCAACCGGGGCATGTACACCGGTTCGCCCTGCTGCGGCTGCTGCTGCCGGACTCCGCCGCGGGAGCGGCCGTGATCGTGCTGCTCACGCTGACCGCGCTGTACGTATGGTGGCGCGGCGACCCGGCCCGCCCCTGGCGCGGTGCCCTGTCGCTGACCGGAACCGCCTTGCTGCTGGTCTCGCCCAGCTACCCCTGGTACTCGCTGCTCGTCGTCGGGCTGGTCGCCCTCGACGGCCGCTGGGAGTGGCTGACCGTCACCGCCGCCGGCACCGCCCTCTACCTCGGCGGCCGACTGCTGCCCGGCTTCCAGCTCCAGGCGTGGGCGTACGGCACCGCCGCCGTGTGCGTCGCGGTCGGGGCCTGTCTGCGTGCTGCCCCGGCGCGGCAGCTCCTGGAGCGATGCCGCGGCCGGTTCCGGCCGCGCATCTGACGCGTACGGCCGCCGTCAGCCGACCGCCGGGCTGGGCGTGGGGGAGGCGGTGTGCACATTGAGGTCGGGGCGCGGGGTGAGGACGACCATCGGTGCGCCGGGCTGGGGCGGGGGCGGGGTGAGCTGGTCCTTGGGGAGCTTGGGCGGAGTGCTCTGCTGGAAGAGGACCTGGTCGAAATTGACCGTGCCCGTCTTCTCCAGCACGGTGATGTGGTCGAGGACGGTGTCGTTGGCCAGATCGGCGAGCTGACGCACAAGGGTGTTCTTGGTGGTGGCGCGGACCTTCGCGATGGCCGGGAAGATCTGGCCGTGGGTCACACGCATGATGTTGGACGCCGTCGAGTCGAACTCCTTGCCGGACTGGGCATCCGAGGTCGCCACGAACTGCTGCTGTTGCGGGGTGGCCTGGTTGGGCAGGGTGACGCCCAGTTCCGGGGCGATCTTGCGGCACATCGCGTCGAGCCCGGCATGGCCGACGATCAAGTGCTTGCCGGCCTCCCGCATCTCGGGCGTGGAGCCCTTCTTGAGCGCGATCTCGCCCAGCGGGTACTCCCACAGCCCGGCGGAACGCACCTTGACGACGAAGTCGCGATCCGTCTCGGTGAGGGGACCGTAGCGGGTGTTGGCGATGACACGGTCCGGGGAGCTGGACGTGGTCTGGACGCCGAGCATGGCCGGGTAGACGAGGGCGGTGAGGGTCAGGCCCAGCGCACCGGCCACGAAGACGCTTCCTGCCAAGTTCCGGGAAATGGGCATACTGCCTCCAGACGCGAACGACTTGTCCGCCAAGGAGTACGGGAGCGCGACGCGAATCGATCACCGCGCTGAGCATCACTTGGCACTCTGCTGTGTGTCATGCGTCACATCAGGCGTCCGGGGTCGGTCTCACCCCCAGTTCGCGGAGGACGCGGGTCGGGTCGGCGGGAGCGGCCGCGAGGCGGACCCGCTCGCGGTCACGCGAGCGGCAGCACGCACAGGACCAGCGACCCGACCCAGCCGCGCCCGGCGGTGCGGGGACGGCAGGTCACTTCCGAGGCACGGGCCATGCGCGGAATCCTGCCACCGTTCGGCCCCACGTCGTGGTGCGGGGTGCCGTCGTTTCCCGACCGGCAACGCTGCCGACTTACGCCAGGTGAGACGCAGTTCTCGGCAAGTGGATGTCGTCACACCGGTCGAGAATTCATAGGTGACCGGCGATGACGGCCCGATGATGGACCGGCCGTCGTACTCCGGGTGCGGGCGCTGACCGGCGCCGGTGTAGGCATGGCAACGCTCTGCACGCGCCCGAACCGGCGCACATATGAGAAGGGACCGTTGATGTTCCGCAAGGTACTGGTGGCGAACCGTGGTGAGATCGCCGTCCGAGCGTTCCGCGCGGCCTATGAACTGGGCGCAGGAACGGTCGCCGTGTTCCCCTACGAGGACCGCGGCTCGCTGCACCGCCTCAAGGCCGACGAGGCCTATGAGATCGGCCAGAAGGGTCACCCGGTGCGCGCCTATCTGTCGGTCGAGGAGATCGTGGGCGCGGCGCGCCGGGCGGGGGCGGACGCCGTGTATCCCGGATACGGGTTCCTCTCGGAGAATCCGGATCTGGCCCGGGCCTGCGAGGAGGCCGGGATCACGTTCATCGGCCCGAGCGCCGAGACCCTGGAGCTGACGGGCAACAAGGCCCGCGCCGTCGCCGCGGCCCGCGCCGCCGGAGTGCCGGTGCTCGGCTCCTCGCGTCCCTCCACCGACGTCGAGGAACTGCTGGCGGCCGCCGAGGAGGTCGGATTCCCCCTGTTCGTGAAGGCGGTCGCCGGCGGTGGCGGACGCGGCATGCGGCGGGTGGAGGAGCCCCCGAAGCTCCGCGAGGCGATCGAGGCGGCCTCCCGCGAGGCCGAGTCCGCGTTCGGGGACGCGACCGTGTTCCTGGAGAAGGCCGTCGTGGACCCGCGCCACATCGAGGTGCAGATCCTCGCCGACGGCCAGGGCGGCGTCATCCACCTCTACGAGCGCGACTGCTCGGTGCAGCGCCGGCACCAGAAGGTCGTCGAGCTGGCCCCCGCTCCCGGCCTCGACCCCGCGCTGCGGGACCGCATCTGTGCCGACGCCGTCGCCTTCGCCCGCACCATCGGCTACCGCAACGCCGGCACCGTCGAGTTCCTGGTCGACCGCGACGGCCGGCACGTCTTCATCGAGATGAACCCGCGCATCCAGGTCGAGCACACGGTGACCGAGGAGGTCACCGATGTGGACCTGGTGCAGGCACAGTTGCGCATCGCCTCGGGGGAGTCGCTGGCCGACCTCGGGCTGTCCCAGGACACGGTCTACGTCCGCGGCGCGGCCCTGCAGTGCCGGATCACGAGTGAGAACCCGGCCAACGGGTTCCGCCCCGACACGGGAACGATCAGCACCTACCGCTCGCCCGGCGGCTCCGGCATCCGGCTCGACGGCGGCACCGCGTTCGTCGGCTCCGAGATCAGCGCCCACTTCGACTCGATGCTGGTGAAACTGACCTGCCGGGGCCGTGACTTCGCCACCGCCGTGCGGCGCGCCCGCCGTGCGGTCGCCGAGTTCCGCATCCGCGGCGTGGCCACCAACATCCCGTTCCTCCAGGCGGTCCTCGACGACCCCGACTTCCGGGCCGGACACGTCACCACGTCCTTCATCGAGGAGCGCCCGCATCTGCTGACGGCCCGCCATTCCGCGGACCGCGGCACCCGCCTGCTGACCTACCTCGCCGATGTCACCGTCAACAAGCCCCACGGCGCGCGCCCGCATCTGGTCGACCCCGCGACGAAACTGCCGGACGTCCCGTCCGGCGCACGGCCGCCGGCCGGTTCGAAGCAGCGGCTGACCGAACTGGGCCCGGAGCGATTCGCCCGCGCGCTGCGAGAGTCGGCCGAGGTCGCCGTCACCGACACCACCTTCCGCGACGCCCACCAGTCCCTGCTGGCCACCCGCGTCCGCACCAAGGACCTGCTGGCCGCCGCCCCCGTGGTGGCACACACCCTCCCCGGGCTGCTGTCCTTGGAATGCTGGGGCGGCGCCACATACGACGTGGCCCTGCGCTTCCTGGCCGAGGACCCCTGGGAGCGGCTGGCCCGGCTGCGCGAGGCCGTGCCCAACATCTGCCTCCAGATGCTGCTGCGCGGCCGCAACACCGTCGGCTACACCCCGTATCCGACGGAGGTCACCGATGCCTTCGTCGACGAGGCCGCCCGCACCGGCATCGACATCTTCCGCATCTTCGACGCGCTCAACGACGTCACGCAGATGCGGCCCGCGATCGACGCCGTACGCGCGACCGGGACGGCCGTCGCAGAGGTCGCCCTGTGCTACACCGCCGACCTGTCCGACCCGGCGGAGAAGCTCTACACGCTGGACTACTATCTGCGGCTCGCCGAGGAGATCGTCGAAGCCGGAGCGCACGTCCTGGCGATCAAGGACATGGCGGGGCTGCTGCGGGCACCCGCGGCCGCGCGGCTGGTGACGGCGCTGCGGCGGGAGTTCGATCTCCCGGTGCATCTGCACACCCATGACACCGCCGGCGGGCAACTGGCCACCTATCTGGCCGCGATCGGCGCGGGCGTCGACGCCGTGGACGGGGCGGTGGCCTCCCTTGCGGGCACCACGTCCCAGCCGTCCCTGTCCGCGATCGTCGCCGCCACCGACCACTCGGAGCGCCCGACCGGGCTGAGCCTGCGGGCGGCCTGCGACCTGGAACCGTACTGGGAGGCCGTGCGCCGCATCTACGCCCCCTTCGAGGCGGGACTGGCCTCGCCCACCGGGCGCGTCTACGACCACGAGATCCCCGGCGGACAGTTGTCCAACCTGCGGGTGCAGGCGCGCGAGTTGGGCCTCGGCGACCGGTTCGAGGAGATCGAGGCGATGTACGCGGCCGCCGACCGCATCCTCGGCCGCCTGGTGAAGGTCACTCCGTCGTCCAAGGTGGTCGGCGACCTCGCGCTGCACCTCGTCGGCGCGGGCGTGACCCCGGAGCAGTTCGCCGCCGAGCCGGGCGCCTACGACATCCCGGCCTCGGTGATCGGATTCCTCCGCGGCGAGCTGGGCGACCCGCCGGGTGGCTGGCCCGAGCCCTTCCGCGGCAAGGCACTCAAGGGCCGCGCCGAGGCCAAGCCGACCGCCGAACTGACCGAGGAGGACCACGAGGGCCTGGAGAAGGACCGCAGGGCCACCCTCAACCGGCTGCTGTTCCCCGGACCGGCCAAGGAGTTCCAGGCCCACCGCGAGGCCTACGGAGACACCGGTGTCCTGCCCAGCAAGGACTTCTTCTACGGGCTGCGCCCCGGCGAGGAACACGCCGTCGACCTCGAACCCGGCGTACGCCTCCTCATCGAGCTGGAGGCGATCGGCGAGGCGGACGAGCGCGGCATGCGCACGGTGATGGCCACGCTCAACGGCCAGCTGCGCCCCCTCCAGGTCCGTGACCGCTCGGTCGCCTCGGACCTTCCGCCCGCGGAGAAGGCCGACAAGTCCGACCCCCGGCACGTCGCCGCACCGTTCGCCGGGGTCGTCACCCTGGCCGTGCAGCAGGGCGCCCAGGTGGAGGCGGGCGCGACGGTGGCGACGATCGAGGCGATGAAGATGGAGGCCGCCATCACCGCGCCCGTCGCCGGAAGGGTCGGCCGGCTGGCCGTCGACTCGGTGCAGCAGGTGGAGGGCGGCGACCTGCTGATGGTCATCGACTAGCCGGGTGTTCTCCCGGGACGTCGGTGAACGCACGTGCTTGCGGACTCGAAGGGTTCGCTGCCGGCGTCCCGGGCGGCGCCCACTGCCGGGGGGTGTCATGGCGGAACGCGACCGGACCGGCTGAGCAGCGGAACCGGAGCGCTGTCCCCGCAGGGGCGGCGCAGGAACGCGGCAGCGGTGCGAGCGGGATGATTCCTGCGGTCCTCTTCGCAGTGTTGGCCGCGGGCAGCAACGCGTCGGAACCGTGCTGCAACGGCGTGCGGCGGTGGAGATACCCGACTCTCCGGCGCGGTTCGGGCTGGTCCGGCAGCTGCTGCGCAGCCCGGTCCGGTCCGGTCCGCGGGCATCCTGGGGGTCGTCTTCGCCGCGCTCTTCCAGGCGCGCGCCTTGAACGCGGGGACCCTGGCCGCGGTCCAGCCGCTGTCCATCCTGGAAGCCCCCGCTGGCTCTGCTGGTCGGCGGCGCGGTCTTCCGGGTGCGGGTGTCGGGCAAGGCGTGGCTCTGCGTGATGTGCATTTTCGCGGGCCTGGCCGTGGGTCTGCTCTCGGCCGCCCCTTCCGGCGGGCGCTCCCAGGTCCCGGGACTGTGGTGGGTGCCGACCCTCGTCGTCGTGGGCGGGGCCGGGGCCCTGCTCGTCCTGGCCGGGCCGGGCCGGCCGCACGGACTGGCGCGCGGCCTGCCTGGCCGCCATCGGCAACGCGCTGACCGCGGCGCTGGTCAAGTCCGCCATGAGCGTCATGTCCGAGGAGGGGGCGGCGGCGTTCTTCCTGGCCTGGCAGACCTACCGCTTCGCGGCCGCCGGTTCGCTGTCCCTCGTTCTGCTGGGCTGCGCCATGCGGGGAGGACCGCTGATCGCCTCGCAGCCGGCCCTCACACTCGGCGACGCGTCCGTCAGCTTCTGCCTCGGCATCGTCCTCTACTCGGAATGGCCGCGTCACGGCCTGTGGCTCCTGCCGGCGTTCCTCGGCCTCGCTCTCCTCTGCTACGGCGTCTTCGCCCTCTCCCGCACCCGGTGCCTCACGGAGTGCGTCAACCTGGCAGCAGACGAAGCACGGCACGAAGAGCAGCCCGCCTCAGCGGCCCTTCACCGAGGAAGGGACGACTGAGACGGGCTGTGGCCGGCCTGATCCGGCCGCTCAGGCGGTGAGACGCTCGGCGAGGGACTTGGCCTTGGTGGCCGCGGCCTGCAGGGCGCGCTCGCGGGAGGCTTCGAACAGGGGCACCAGCTCGGACATGGCCGGGTTCTGCGGGGCCATGGTGAGCTCGGGGACGATGAAGTCGAGCTCGAGGGCGAGGGTCTCGGCGAGCACCGCCGTCAGGTAGTTCTGCACGTACTCGAACGGCTCCCTCGGCGTGCCCGGTGCGTAGGAGCCGCCGCGGCTGGCGACCACGGTGACCGGGGTGCCCTTGGCGGAGGGGCTCTCGCCCGCGGTGCGGCCGAACAGGATCACGTTGTCCAGCCAGGCCTTGAGGGTCGATGGGATCGCGTAGTTGTACATCGGGGCGCCGATCAGCACGGCGTCCGCCCGCTCCAGCTCCTCGATCAGCTGCGCGCGCTCGGCGAAGGCGGCCGCCTGCTCCGGCGTGTGGGCGGCGGGGTCGGCGAACCCGGCCGTGTGGGCGTCGGCGGTGAGGTGCGGTACGGGGTGGGCGGAGAGGTCACGGTAGATCACCACGCCTCCCGGGTGCTGCTCTTCCCAGGCCTTGCGGAAGGTGTCCGACACCTCCCGGGACGCGGAGGCGGAAGCCGGGAACACGGACGAATCGATGTGCAGAAGGGTGGCCATCGGGATCTCCCAGGAATGGAGGGCACAGACGCCCGCCGGGTGACAGGCGCCTCAAGCCCTAAGCTTTAGTACTCGACTATAGATAACACAGTAGCTTACTTTTTTTCACCCCCATACGGCGGCGCAGTATCCTGGCGGGCATGACGGTCGAACAGAGCCACGGCACCGAAGCGTGCAAACCGGTGGACGACGGCATCACCCGCGTCTTCCAGTTGCTCGGCAAACGCTGGACCGGCCCGATCGTGGCCGTGCTGATCGAGCAGCCGGCGAACTTCGCCGCCCTGCGCCGCGCCGTTCCCGGCCTCAGCGAGCGCATGCTCTCCGACCGCCTCACCGAGCTCGGCGCCGCCGGGCTCGTCGTGCGCGAGGTCGACGAGGGCCCGCCGCTGCGGGTCTCCTATCGCCTCACGGAGTCGGGGGCCGCGCTGGGGCCGGCGCTCAAAGAACTCGCGGAGTGGGCGAAGGCGCATCTGCCGGACGGCCGGTCCTGCGCGGAGGCGCCGCGATGTGACGGCTGACGGCCGGAAAGGACGGCTGCGCCCGGGATGTTCCACGGGCCGATCGCGTGACGCGGCGCCGGAAGCTCCCCTGTGCGTCCCCGGCCGCGCCTCACCGGTGAGACGGTAGGTGGGTGGTGAGGTCCGCAGGGTCGGGTGAGTGGGAGGGCGGTATGGACTGGCGTGCGTTCGCGCAGCAGATGGCGACCATGGCGCGTGATCTCCTGGCGCAGGAATCGGTGAGCGCCACGCTGGACCGGATCACCGCCTCGGCCATCGGAATCGTCCAGGGCTGTGACGCGGCCGGCATTCTCGTCCTGCGCGGCGCCCAGGTGCAGACCCTCGCCCCGACCGACCAACTGGTCGTGGACAGCGACCAGCTCCAGCAGCGCCTCCGCGAAGGCCCCTGTTTCGATGCCGCCCGCAGCTCCGAGGGAGAGCGCGTCTTCCGGATCGCCGACTTCACCGACCACCGGATGCGGTGGCCCGCCTATGTACCCGAGGCCCGGAAGCTGGGTCTGGGCAGCATGATGGGCTTCCTGCTGTTCACCGAGGACGAAGACCTCGGCGCGCTGAACCTCTACTCCCGCACGCGCGGCGCGTTCTCCGATGCCAGCGAGACAGCCGGCTGGCTGCTGGCCTCGCACGCCGCGGTCGCCTTCTCCAGTGCCCGCGCCCACGCCCAGCTCCAGCAGGCCGTCGCCACCCGCCATGTCATCGGTGAAGCCATGGGCATCCTCATGGGCACCCACCACCTCACCGAGGAGGAGGCCTTCGACGTGCTGCGCCGCTACTCCCAGCAGCACAACGTCAAGCTCCGCGAGGTCGCCCGCCGCATCTGCGAACAGGGCAGCCTCACCTGAAACGGGGCCGAAGCAGGGGTGTGGGGCAGATCTCGTCACGGTGACACATCCCCATGTCAGCGCACCGGAACCACTGCTTCCGGGCACCCCGGGGCAGTCCCTCGAAAGGCGGACGGACCTGCCCGTGTTCCTCCTCGTACTAAAATGGCCCGCTTGTTTGGAGCTGGACCGGAAGATCCCCAGGCATCCCTGCGGGCCCACCAGCGCCCCGGAGCGTTCCGGGAACGACACGTGAGGACCTGATGGCAGCCCTCCAGCAAGGCCCCGCACTCGCGCTGTCCGAGGCGGAGGTGCGCGCCGAGTTGGGCGATCGTGCGCGCTTCTCCGCCGCCCCCGCCGCCTCGCCCCGCACCCTCGTGGACATCTTCGAGGCCACGGTACGGAAGTACCCCGACGAGCCGGCCCTCGACGACGGCCGCCGGGGCCTGACCTACCGGTCCCTGGCAGCCGAGGTCGAAACCCTCCGGCGGCGCCTCGCGGACGCCGGGGTGGGCCTCGGCGACCGGGTCGGGGTGCGCGTCCCCTCCGGCACCAACGACCTGTACGTGGCGATCCTGGCCGTGCTCGCCGCGGGAGCCGCCTATGTCCCGGTGGACGCCGAGGACCCGGACGAGCGGGCCGACCTGGTGTTCCGGGAGGCGGAGGTGCGCGCGGTCGTCGGCGCCCGGCACCGCCTGACCGTCCACGGCCCGTCCGACCTCCCCGCGGCCCGCCCCGGCGTGGAGCACGACGCCTGGATCATCTTCACCTCCGGTTCCACCGGCAAGCCCAAGGGCGTCGCCGTCGGTCACCGCAGCGCCGCCGCGTTCGTGGACGCCGAGGCGGACCTCTTCCTGAGGGAGGAGCCGATCGGGCCCGGCGACCGGGTCATGGCGGGCCTCTCCGTGGCCTTCGACGCCTCCTGCGAGGAGATGTGGCTGGCCTGGCGGCACGGGGCCTGCCTGGTGCCCGTACCGCGCTCGCAGGTGCGCAGCGGCGCCGACCTCGGCCCCTGGCTGGTCGACCAGGAGATCACCGTCGTCTCGACCGTCCCCACCCTGGCCGCGCTCTGGGAGCCGGAGACCCTGAACGACGTCCGTCTGCTGATCTTCGGCGGCGAGGCCTGCCCGCCGGAACTCGCGCAACGGCTGGTCACCGAGGGACGGGAGGTCTGGAACACCTACGGTCCGACCGAGGCGACCGTGGTGGCCTGCGCCGCACTGCTCACCGGTGAGGAGCCGATCCGCATCGGGCTTCCCTTGAACGGCTGGGAGCTGGCCGTCGTGGACGACGCCGGACGGCCGGTGGAGATGGGCGGCAGCGGACAGCTGGTGATCGGCGGGGTCGGGCTCGCCCGCTACCTCGACGCCGAGAAGGACGAGGAGAAATACGCACCCCTGGAGTCCCTCGGCTGGGATCGCGCCTACCGCAGCGGGGACCTCGTCCGGGCCGAGCCCGAGGGCCTGATCTTCCTTGGGCGCGCCGACGAGCAGATCAAGCTAGGCGGGCGGCGGATCGAGCTCGGCGAGGTGGACGCGGCACTCCAGGCCCTGCCCGGGGTGGCCGGTGCCGCCGCCGCGGTGCGGACCGCCCGCAGCGGCAATCAGCTCCTCGTCGGGTATGTCGTCACCCAGGAGGGGTGGGACCACGCGGCGGCCGTCGACAGGCTGCGCGCCGAACTGCCCGCCGCGCTGGTCCCGCTGCTCGCGCCGGTCGAGGACCTGCCGACCCGCACCTCCGGCAAGGTCGACCGGAACGCGCTGCCCTGGCCCCTGGAGGGCCTGGAAGGCCCCGCCGCCCGGCTCTACGGTACGGAGGCCTGGCTCGCGGAGCAGTGGACCGAGGTCCTCGGAATCCCGGTGGCCGACGCGTCCGACGACTTCTTCGCGATCGGCGGCAACAGCCTGGCCGCCGCCCAGCTCACCACCCGTCTGCGCCTGCGCTACCCGAGCGCGGCCGTCCTCGACATCTACCAGCGGCCGACGCTGCGCCAACTGGCCCGCCGTCTGGAGGAGTCGGCGCAGGACGACGGCGCCGAGCGCGTGGTCACACCGGTCCGGAAGCGGACCGGGGCCCTGCAACTCCTCTTGCTCATCCCCCTGTTCACGGTGCTCGGGCTGCGCTGGACCGTGGCGCTGGCCGCGCTCGGGAACGTCCTGCACCGGTTCGGTCCGTATCCGTGGGCGCCGACCACCTCTTGGTGGGCCGTCGTGGCCGGGGCGGTGCTGTTCTTCAGCCCGCCGGGGCGGCTCGCGATCGCGGCGGGCGGGGCACGGCTGCTGCTGCGGGGCGTCAGGCCCGGCCGCTACGCGCGCGGGAGCGGTGTGCACCTGCGGCTGTGGACCGCGGAACGGCTCGCCGAGTTCAGCGGGGCGACCTCGCTGACGGGCTCGTGGCTGGAACGGTACGCACGGGCGCTGGGCGCCAAGATCGGCCCGGACGCGGATCTGCACTCGCTGCCGCCGGTGACCGGCATGCTCAAGCTGGGCCGGGGCGCGGCCGTCGAGTCCGAAGTGGACCTGTCGGGCCACTGGCTGGACGGCGACCGGTTGGAGATCGGCCCCGTAAGGGTGGGCGCGCACGCCGTGGTCGGCACGCGCAGCATGCTCTTCCCGGGCGCAAGGGTCGGCAAGCGCGCCGAGGTGGCCCCCGGTTCGGCCGTCGCCGGGCAGATCCCGACCGGCCAGCGCTGGGCGGGCGCGCCCGCCGTCAAGCTCGGCAAGGCCAAGCGCAACTGGCCCGAGCAGCGGCCGCCCCGCAGCACCCGGTGGCGGGCCATGTACGGCCTCAGCGGCTTCGCGTTGACGGCCCTGCCGGTCCCGGCGGGGGCGGCCGCGGTCCTCGTGGCGCACCAGTTCGTCGATCCGGCCGCCGGTCTCGGCGGGGCCCTGCGGGGGGCCGCCGTGGCGCTGGTGCCCGCCACCCTCGCCTTCGGGCTGACGTACGCGCTGCTGCTCCTGATCGCCGTACGGCTGATGAGTCTCGGGCTGCGCGAGGGCACCCACCCGACACACAGCCGGATCGGCTGGCAGGCCTGGACGGTCACCCAGCTGATGGACCGCTCGCGCGAGACGCTGTTCCCGCTGTACGCCGGGCTGGTCACCCCGGTGTGGCTGCGTCTGCTGGGCATGCGGATCGGCCGGGGCGCCGAGGTGTCGACCGTACTGGCCCTGCCGAGTCTGACCACGGTCGGCGACGGGGCGTTCCTGGCGGACGACACGCTGACCGCACCGTACGAACTGGGCGGCGGCTGGATGCGGATCGGGCGTGCGGAGATCGGGCGGCGGGCGTTCCTCGGGAACTCGGGGATGACCGCGCCGGGCCGGAGCGTGCCGGACGGCGGGCTGGTCGGGGTGCTGTCGGCGACCCCGAAGAAGGCGAAGAAGGGGAGTTCCTACCTGGGACTGCCGCCGGTCAAGCTGCCCCGCACGGCCGCCGACGGCGACCAGAGCCGCACCTACGACCCGCCGGCCGGGCTGCTGTGGGCGCGTGGGCTGGTGGAACTGTGCCGGATCGTGCCCGTCTTCTGTTCCGCGGGACTCGCCGTGCTGACGGCCGCGGCGCTCAGCGCGCTCGGTGTCTGGGCCTGGCTGCTGAGCGGGCTGGTGCTGCTCGCCGCCGGGCTGGCGGGCGCCGCCCTGTCCGTCGTGGCGAAGTGGCTGCTCGTGGGGCGGCATCGCAGCGGAGAGCACCCGCTGTGGAGCTCCTTCGTCTGGCGCAACGAACTGGCGGACACCTTCGTCGAGGTCGTGGCCGTGCCCTGGCTGGCCGGGGCGGTGCCGGGTACACCGCTGATGACGCTGTGGCTGCGCGCACTCGGCGCCCGGATCGGCCGGGGTGTGTGGGTCGAGAGTTACTGGCTGCCGGAGACGGATCTGGTGACGCTGGAGGACGGGGCCACCGTCAACCGTGGCTGTGTGCTGCAGACCCACCTCTTCCATGACCGGATCTTGCGGACGGATACTGTGATCCTCCGCGCGGGCGCCACGCTGGGTCCTGGCGGAATCGTCCTGCCCGGCAGCACGGTCGGGGCCCGCGCCACGCTGGGTCCCGCCTCGCTCGTGATGGCGGCGGAGTCGGTGCCCGACGACACCCGCTGGCTGGGCAACCCGATCGAGGCATGGCGTCCCCGGAAGCGAGCGACGTGACTCGGTTCGGGCCGGGCGACAGGGCACCCGCACGATGTACGAGCACAGCGCAGGGAACGGAAGCAGCAGTGAGCCCTCAGCAGAAGGTGGAGGCGGACCCCTACTTCCCCGCCAACGGCGACCCCCGTTACCGGGTGAACCGCTACGAGCTCACGCTGGACTACCGCCCCGGCCCCAACCGGCTCACCGGGACGGCCCGGCTGGGCGCCATAGCGGGTGGCGCCCCGCTCACCGAGTTCCAGCTCAACCTGGCCGACTTCCGGATCGGCCGGATCAAGGTCGACGGCCGGGCGCCGCACTACACGCACCGCGGCGGCCGGCTGCGCATCCGTCCGCCCAAGCCGGTCCGGGCGGGTGCCGCGTTCACCGTCGAGGTCCACTGGTCGGGCAATCCGAAGCCGGTCGGCAGCCCCTGGGGCGGGATCGGCTTCGAGGAGCTGGAGGACGGGGCACTGGTGGCGAGCCAGCCGATCGGGGCGCCCTCCTGGTACCCGTGCAACGACCGCCCGGCGGACAAGGCGTCGTACCAGATATCCGTCACCACACCGTCGGCGTACTCGGTGGTGGCCGGCGGGCGCCTGCTGACCCGTACGACGAAGGCGTCGACGACCACCTGGGTGTACGAGCAGCCGGCACCGACCTCCAGCTATCTGGTCGGACTGGCCATCGGCAGGTTCCAGACCGTGCTGCTCGGCGATCCGGGCGACGACGGTGTGCCGCAGTACGGGCACCTCCCCGCCCGTCTGCTCCCGCAGTTCTCCCGGGACTTCGCGCGCCAGCCCGCCATGATGGAGCTGTTCCAGGAACTCTTCGGCCCCTATCCGTTCGGCGAGTACGCGGTGGTGGTGACCGAGGAGGAGCTCGATGTCCCCGTGGAGGCGCAGGGGCTGTCGCTGTTCGGCTCCAATCACGTCGACGGAGCGCGAGGTTCGGAGCGGCTGGTGGCGCACGAGCTGGCGCACCAGTGGTTCGGCAACAGCGTGTCCGTCGCCGACTGGCGGCACATCTGGCTCAACGAGGGCTTCGCGAAGTACGCCGAGTGGCTCTGGTCGGAGCGATCGGGGGGACCCACGGCCGCCCAACTCGCCGCGACGGCGCACCGGAAGCTGTCCTCGCTGCCGCAGGACCTGCGGCTGTCCGACCCGGGCCGCAAGCGGATGTTCGACGACCGCCTCTACGAACGCGGCGGGCTGGTGCTGCACGCGGTGCGCTGCGCGGTCGGCGAGGAGGCGTTCCACCGGATGCTGCGCAGCTGGGCGGCCGTCCACCGGGGCGGGGTCGTGACGACCGGCGCCTTCACCGCGCACGCGGCCCGCTGCGCGGGCCGGCCCCTGGACGATCTGTTCACGGCGTGGGTGGAGGAGCCGGCGCTGCCGCCGCTGCCGTCCCTCGCGGCTCCGGTGCCGATGCGTCCGCCGTACCCGCCGAGCAGCGCGGGGTCGGTGTGATCCGCAGCGCCCGGACGGTGACGTCCGTGCCCTGGCCAGGGCTTTTGCCACGCCTCAGCGGCGCAACGCCTCGAAGGCATGCCGTGCGCCGATCCCGATCGCGAGGTCGATGTCCGGTGCCAGGGCGGCCCGGCGGTCGGAGCGGGTGAGCGCGGCCATCGCCACCAGGTCGCCGGACTCCGACTCCACCACGCCGATCTCATGTCGCGGATGCAGGAACGTCCCGGTCTTGCCGCTCACCCGGAGCGTGTCGGCGCGCAGCTCACTCGCCAGCCGGTGCGTGAACACCTGCGCCCCCATCAGCCGACGCAGCTCCGCCGTGGCGTCGGGATGGGCGATCTCGTCCCGCCACACGCGCTGGAGCAGGTCGACGAGGGCCGAGGCGGTGCCGATGTTGGCCTGGGCCGGATCCAGCGTCTCGATGGTGTGCCGCCCCGAGCGGCCGTCGCGGATGGCCAGCTCCAGGGCCAGGGAGAAGTCGTCACCGACGGCGCCGGCGGCGCATTCGTACATACGGTTGAGCCGATGTCGTACCCGTAGGCCCGAACACCCCCATGCACGCAGGGCTGCGTCGACCTGATCCACCGTGACGAGGTCGAGCAACGCGTCGGCGGCGGCGTTGTCGCTGACCGAGAGCATCAGCAGAAGGAGGTCGCCGACGGCCACGGTGGCCGGATGCCGGAACGCCGCCAGTCCGGTCGGCCCGACACTGCTCGTGGCCGGGTCGACGGTCACCTGCCGTGCCGCGTCGAAGTCCCCCGTCGCGATCCGGTCCAGCGCGACGAGGGCGAGCGGCACCTTGACCACCGAGGCGAGGGGGACCGGCTCGTCCACGTCGAAGCCGAGTTGCTCGCCCGTGTCGATGCTGCGGGCCAGGAACGATCCGCGGACACCAAGCGCCGCCCATTCCGCGGCGATCGCCTCGGCGACATCGAGGAGGCCACCGTCACCGGCCACACAGGCCGGGCGGTACGCCGGGCGGGCGCTCATCCGCGTGCCGCCAGCCGCGACGGGACGTGTCCGCCCATGGCATCCGGGGGCGCCGTGGCCGGCCCGGTCCTCCCGGCGCCGACCGCGGCCGCCAGCAGCGTGACCAGCCATCCCGGCACGCCCGCCCCGCCCGGCTGACGCCGTGCCGCGTCCACGTCGTAACCCCGGGTCCGCCTTGGCTGGGGCCGGCCGCGTCGCCCACCGGCTTCGCGTGCCGTCCGCCGCAGCCCGGTGGGGTGCGGCCGCCCCGGAACACCCCGGGGGAGACGCCCAGCCGACACGTGCGATACGTGGTCGCCGCCCTCATCCGGCGGAACGGCGGACGGCGCTCCATGCGTGGAACAGGTATCGTCCGGCTGCGCGGGAACCCCACCGCCCCAGTGATCGACACTGTCAGGAGCCGATGTGTCCGGTCCCCGCACAGGCGGAGGAAAGTTCTCCCGCTCGGAGACCACGCGCGCCGAAGCCTTCAGCGACGGCGTGTTCGCCATCGCCGTGACTCTTCTGGTCCTCGGGCTCAGCGATCCGCCCCACCAGCCGGGCGGGCTGGCCGGCGCCCTGGCGGAGCAATGGCCGGCCTACCTCGGCTACTTCGCGTCCTTCAGCTATGTGGCGGTCATCTGGCTCAACCACCACCAGGCCTTCGTCCGGATCGCCCGCATGGACCGGGGACTGCACGCGGCCAACCTGTTCATGCTGTTCACCACCGGGGCGCTGTCCTTCCCCACGGTCGTGGTCGCCGACGCGCTGCGGGTCGACACGGCGGGCGCCGACGCCCGGGTCGCCGTGGCCCTCTATGCGGGGCTCGCCGCGGCGATGTGCCTGAGCTGGGCCGCCTTCTACCACCGGCTCGCCCGGCACCCCGAACTGCTGGCCCCCGACGTGGAATCCACCTATGTGCGCCACGGCCTGCTGCGCTCCTGGGCCGGGGCGCTGGCCTACGCCCTCGCGGGAGCGGTCGGGGTGCTGGTGACACCGTTGCTGGCCCTCGCGGTGTTCGTCGTCCTGCCCGTGTTCTACTTCCTGACCAGTGAGGGCCTGCCCACCGTGGGCGGTGCGCCCGCCCGGCGCGACCACCAGGGGTGAGCGCGACCGTTCACCGTCCGGGGACCGCCATCGAGCCGCGGGCAGCGGCGGCCCCGCCTGGGAGTCGCCGCTGCCGCACAACGGCCTCAGACGGTGAGGAGCCGTGACGGGTCCAGGACGACGGGCAGCTTCTCCAGCCCCCGGAACGCGGGGAAGGGCACCTTGAGCCACTCCGCCTCGTGTGCGGACGTCGCCAGATCGATGTCCGGGAACCTCTCGAACAGCGTGGTCAGCGCGATCCGCATCTCCATCCTGGCCAGCGGCGCACCGAGACAGTAGTGCGAACCGCTGCCGAAGCCGAGATGCGCGCTCTGCAAGCCCTGGCGTTTCACATCGAAGGTGTCGGGCGCCTCGAACCTCTCCGGGTCCCGGTTCGCGGAAGCCACCGCGACCTGGACGAGAGCGCCCTTGGGAATGACCGTGTCCCTGATGGTGATGTCCTCGAGCGCATGCCGGAACGTTGCGTTCTCCACCGAGCCCTCGTAGCGGATGACCTCCTCGATCGCGTTCGGCAGGAGTTCGGGATCGCCCAGGACCTCTCGCAGCTGGTCGCGATGGGTCAGCAGATTGAAGACGGCGTTTCCGATGAGGTACGCGGTCGTCTTGTGCCCGGCGAAGAGCAGCACCCAGAGCGTCGACAGCAACTCGCCGTCGTTCATGGCCCCTTGCTCGTCCTGCGTCCGGATCAGCGCGCCGAGGAGGTCGTCGGTCGCTTCCCGGCGCTTCCGCGCGATGATGTCGACGAAATAGTCACGCAGCGCCCCTTCCGCCACCGCCAGCTTTTCCTTGTCCTCCTTGCTGAACCCGGTGCGCGCCACGACGGCGCACCACTTCTGTACCTCCTCCCGCTCCTCCTCGGGAATGCCGATGAGTTCGCAGATCACGATGAGCGGCAGCGGGAACGCGAACGTCGGCAGCAGGTCGACGGGGGCATCCGCGGACAGACGCCCCAGGAGTTCGTCGGTGATCTCCTGAATACGCGGACGCAGGGACTCGATACGACGCGGGGTGAACGCGCTGTTGACGATGCGGCGCAGCCGGGTGTGCTTGGGCGGGTCCGAGAAGAGCATGTTGTCGTCGAGCGCGACGGACGAGTCGCCGAAAATAGTGTGGTACGCGTCCATGGCCGCGTACATGTCCTTGCTGATGCGCGGGTCCGTCAGGGCGGCCTTGGCGTCGTCGTACCGCGTGATCAGAAAGGTGTCCACCCCGTGGGGAGGGGAGAGGCGGCACACCGGAGCCGAGTCGCGCAGGCACGCGTAGACCGGATAGGGGTTCGCGCGATACGCGGCCGAGCCGCGTGATGCCTCCGAGGCCGCCTGTTCCGCGGCGTCCGTAGTGTCCCGTTCGTCGAGCTGAGTCATTCTCTCGGCCTTTCTGAAGACTCCCGCCCCGGCCACGGGACAGCAGGTCTGCGAGTTTCGGGTCACCAATCCCCGCTCGGATCGCGGCCGTAAACGCGATTCGCCCGAGTGGCCATGTGCCCGGCGTCCGACGGAAGTCGTTGCCGCTGTACGAGTGATTGCTGCGTATCGCCCGCCACGGCGTGGCAATAGAACAGGGCGCGAGCCACGAAAGCCCTCGTCCGCCGTCTTACGGAATGCTGACCGCAGAGGAGAAACACGCGATGGAAAATCGCGGGAACGACTATGTGCCCGTCCTGATCGTCGGGGGATCTCTCGTCGGTCTTTCCGCTTCAGTTTTCCTCGGACGCCTCGGCATTCAGCATCGTGTCGTCGAGCGTCATGCGGCCACCTCCGCACATCCGCGCGGCCGCGGCAACAACATGCGGACGATGGAGCTCTTCCGGACCGCGGGCCTCGAGCCGGGCATCCGGAAGGCCGCGGCCACGCTGTCGAAGAACCACGGCATCCTTCAGGTGGACACGCTGCACAGCGGAAACCGGCGCTGGCTCTCGGCGCGTATCACGGGCAGGGCGCCGGAGGCCGATGTGTGCTCGACGGTCCGCTGCGCGTGCAGCCAGAACGATCTGGAACCCGTGCTGCTGGAAGGCGCCCGGGACCTCGGCGGGGACGTGCGCTTCAGCACGGAACTGCTGTCCTTCACCCAGAACGACGACGGCGTGCAGGCCATCCTTCAGGACAGGACGTCCGGTGAGACCTGGACGGTGCACACGGACTACCTCTTCGCCGCCGACGGCCCTCGCAGTCCTGTGCGCCAGCGGCTCGGCATCGAACACTCCGGATCCGGGGACCTGTTCCACAACATCAGCGTCACCTTCCGCAGCAAGAGACTGCGTGAGGTATCGGGGGACCAGCTCTTCGTGGTGTGTTACGTCACCGACCCCGCCGGCGAGGGAGTGCTGCTGCCCGTGGACAACGAGGAGCAGTGGGTGTTCCACGTGCCCTGGTTCCCCGAGCGCGGACAGACGATGGAGTACTTCACCGACGACCGGTGCATCGAGCACATCCGGGCCGCGGCCGGGGTGCGCGACCTGGACGTCGAGATCACGGGCAGGGCACCCTGGCACGCGGCGGACCGCGTCGCGAACAGCTATCGCGACGGACGCGTCTTCCTCATGGGGGACTCCGCCCATGAAATGCCGCCGACCGGGGCGTTCGGCTCCAACACCGGCATCCAGGACGCGCACAACATCGCGTGGAAGGTCGCCGCGGTACTGCGCGGCTGGGCGGGCCCCGCGCTGCTGGACAGCTACGAACCCGAACGCCGGCCGGTGGCCCAGGTCACCAGCGCACGGGCCACGGTGCAGGCGGCTCGTGAACAGCACCCCGGCTACTCCGCGAGGACGGCATCGAACGACGCCGCCGACCTGATGACCACGGCGCTCGGCTACCGGTACGTCTCCGGAGCGGTGGTCGGTGCGGCGGTGGACGAGCCCCTCATCCCGGACCGGCTGTGCCTGCGCGCCGACCCCGGTACCCGCTCGCCGCACATGTGGGTCACGCGCGACGGGGAGACGCTGTCCACCATCGACATGTACGAGCGCTCCTTCGTCCTGCTCTGCGCACGTCCGGGTTGGCGCGACGCCGCCCGCACGGTGGCCGCGCGACTCAACGTGCCGCTGGAGGCGTACACGGTCGGCAAGGGCACGGAGTTCGACCTGGACGCCGGCGACGGCGCGGACTGGGCCTCGGTGCACGGCACGACCCCGGAAGGCGCCGTCCTCGTACGCCCGGACGGCTTCGTGGCCTGGCGGACCCATGCGCCGCCGGCGGACGGGGAGGAGACGCTGACCGGTGTTCTGCGTCGGGTTCTCGGGCGCTGAAGGACGGACTGTCCGCATGCGCAACCGCTCTGACCCGACGACAGGAATGGTGCCCCGCCCATGACTTCACTGCAAACGGTCACCGGCGCGCCGGTGACCGGCGAGGACAGTGGTACGCCGGTGGACGGTGACGCGCGCCGGACACGAGTCGACGTGCACCACCACTACACCGCGCCGGAATGGATCGACTGGGCGGAGAAGAACGACGTCGTCCGGCGCGAGAAGCTGCCCCCGTGGACCCGGTGGGACGTCGACAGCGCCCTCGCGCTGATGGACGGGGCCGGCATCCGGACCAGCGTGCTCACCGTGGCCATGCTGGGACGCCTCCAGGAACCGAAGGCCCGCAAGGAGAGCGCGCGCGTCGCCCTCCAGGCGGCGAGCGACCTCGTCCGCAGCCACCCCGATCGCTTCGCGTTCTACACCCCTGTCTTTCTCGACAGCCCGGAGCTCTCGCTCTGGTCGGTCGGCCACGGCATGGACGACCTCGGTGCGGTCGGGGTCAGTGCGCGCACCAGTGTGCGAGGGGTGTATCTCGGCCACCCGTCCCAGGACGCGATCCTCGCGGAACTCGACGAACGCTCGGCTGTGATCAGCACGCATCCCATGGAGGTCCCCGGCGGGAACGCGGAACTGGACGGCGTACCACCGTTCGTGTGCGACTTCCTGATGGACACCACGCGCGCGGCCCTGAGCCTCATCATCAACGGAACACTGGACCGCTACCCGAATCTCACCTTCATCCTCCCGCACGGGGGCGGCTTCCTGCCCTACATCGCGAGCCGGCTGGAAGTGTTCAGTCAGCATGTGTCACCGAAGGTGGACCCGGCGCGGGTGCGTGACTATCTGCATCGTTTCTACTACGACACCGCCGGGCCCATGTCCCCCTCCGCCACGCCGAGCCTGCTGTCCGCCGTCGGACCGTCCCGGATCCTGTACGGCAGCGACTGGCCCCCCACCCCCTCCCACCTGGTCACCCAGGTCACCGCTCCCGCGCTCGACAGCGACCCGGCCCTCGACGCGCATCAGCGCCGCTGCATCAACCGCGACAACGCTCACCGGCTGCTTCCGGCGCTCGCCGCGGGCGGCTCCCGGAGCAGCTGAGCACTCCCGGCGCCGCGCCCGTGCCCGCCGCGTTCACCCGGCGGGCACCTCCGCCCAGCGGCACGTTCCGTCCGGGTGCAGATGGACGCCGCACCGCGCCGACAGCGTGGTGACGATCCCGATGCCCCGGCCGTGCTCGTCGGGGTCGACGGGACGGCCCGGGGCCCCCGACGGTCTGGCGGGCCCCTTGTCGGTCACCTCGACACGCACGACGGCGCGCCCGTCCACCAGCACCCTGCTGAGCCGCAGGGCCGCGGGCGGCAGTGCGTGCACCAGAGCGTTGGTGAGCAGCTCCGACACCACCAGGAGCACATTCTCGGCGGCATCGGCGGGCACGTTCAGGGTGGTGAGAACCGCGCGTACGCGTCGGCGTACGGCAGAGACGGCCCTGGGCGCGTAGGGCAGTGGAAAGACGTATTCGACTCCGACGCAAGACACGGTGTCGAGCTGCACTGCTGTCATGGGCCCTCCTCTCCGAAAGCGCGGCCGGTCGGAAAACCGGACGTCGGGAACGCTAGGGATACGGACGCCCCGCGTCAACGAACAACGGTCGGCATTACCGAACGGCATGCTGAATGACGGCAAACCGGACTATGATCGCTTCATGGCCGGCCCGGTCCAATCCATAGAACGGGCGGCGGCGATCCTTCGTCTGCTCGCCGGCGGTTCCGGGCGCCTGGGCCTGGGCGAGGTCGCCTCGTCGCTCGGACTGGCCAAGGGCACCGCCCACGGCATTCTGCGCACCCTCCAGCACGTGGACTTCGTGGAACAGGACGAAGCCACGGGAAAGTACCAGCTC
Organism: Streptomyces sp. NPDC046931; assembly: GCF_040644655.1. NCBI lineage: Bacteria > Bacillati > Actinomycetota > Actinomycetes > Kitasatosporales > Streptomycetaceae > Streptomyces > Streptomyces sp. NPDC046931. Next base: position 31,895 of record NZ_JBEYWX010000018.1, on the reverse strand, counting down.
GGGGCCGCGCTGCTGCACCTCGGCACCAGCTACCTGGACGTCAACGAGCTGCGTTCCCGCTCGATCAACTGGGCCGACGCCCTGGCCGCCCGCAGCGGGGAGGCCGTCCGGCTGGGCACGCCCCTGGAGGGCAAGGTGCTCGTCGTCCACCATGTCTTCCGGCCGGACGACACCCTCCAGACCCTGGACGTGGGCACGCTGCTGCCGCTGCACGCCTCCTCCCTCGGCAAGGTCCTGCTGGCGTTCGGCGCCGCCCCCGTCGATCCGCTGCTGGAAGCCGGCCTCGAGGGATACACCCGGCACACCCTGGTCCACCCCGACGAGCTCAGCCGGGCGCTCGCCGAGGTCCGGGACCTCGGCTGGGGCGCCGAGGTGCAGGAAATGAGCATGGGCGAAGCCGGGGCCGCCGCGCCGATCCGGGGGCAGGGCGGCCTCGTCGTGGGAGCGATCGGCGTATCGGGGCCGGTCGAGCGGATCTGCGACACCCAAGGCCGGCCCCAGCCGGCCCTCATCACGTTGCTCCGGGAGGCCTCTCGGGCGATTTCCAGAGATCTCGGCGCGGCCCGCTGGTAGGTCCCGCACCGCCATGACGCATCGGAAGGCAGGGCCCGATCATGGTTGAACGGTATGTGATGTCCATCGATCAGGGCACCACATCCACGCGCTGCATTCTGTTCGACCACCGGGGGCGGTTGGTGTCGGTTGCCCAGCGGGAGCACCAGCAGTACTTCCCCCGGCCCGGCTGGGTCGAGCACGACGCCGTGGAGATCTGGCGCAATCTTCAGCGCATCGTGCCGGAGGCACTGTCGAACGCCGATATCGACGCGGATCAGATCGCCGCCATCGGCATCGCCAACCAGCGGGAGACCACGGTGCTCTGGGACCGCCGCACCGGGGCTCCGCTCGGCAGGGCGATCGTCTGGCAGGACGTCCGTACCGCTCAGCTGGTCGAGGGACTGAGGGAGCGGCCGGGCCACGAGTTCTTCGTCGAACGCTGCTGTCTCATGCCCTCGACCTACTTCTCCGCGCCTCGCATCCGCTGGCTGTTCGACCACGTCGACGGGCTGGAAGCCCGCGCCCAGGACGGCGAGGTGCTGTTCGGAACCATGGAGACGTGGCTGATCTGGAACCTCACCGGCGGAGCGGACGGCGGCCTGCACATCACCGACGCCACCAATGCCAGCCGCACCATGCTGATCAACCTCCGGACGCTGACCTGGGACCCGGAGCTGATGGACTTCTTCGGGGTGCCGCGCGCGATGCTGCCGGAGATCCGGCCGTCGGCCGAGATCTACGGCGAGGCCCGCTCGGTGCTCCCGGGCGTGCGCATCTCGGCCGCCCTGGGCGACCAGCAGGCGGCCCTGTTCGGACAGACCTGCTTCTCGCCCGGCGAGGCGAAATGCACCTACGGGACCGGCAGCTTCCTGCTGATGAACACCGGTACCGACGTCGTACGGTCCCGGCACGGACTCCTCACCACCGTCGCGTACAAGATCGGGAACCAGCCCACGGTCTACGCACTGGAGGGCCCCATCGCCGTCACCGGCTCGCTCGTCCAGTGGTTCCGCGACCGCCTGGGCCTGATCAACAGCGCACCCGAGATAGAGACCCTGGCGCGCACCGTCGAGGACAACGGCGGCTGCTACATCGTCCCCGCCTTCTCGGGCCTGTTCGCACCCCACTGGCGCAGTGACGCCCGCGGCGTCATCGTCGGCCTCACCTCCTACATCACCAAGGGCCACCTGGCCCGGGCGGTGCTGGAGGCCACCGGCTGGCAGACACGGGAGGTCGTCGACGCCGTGAACGCCGACTCCTCGCTCGCCCTGAAGCAGCTCAAGGTGGACGGGGGCATGACGGCCAACAATCTGCTGATGCAGTTCCTGGCCGATGTACTCGACGTACCCGTGGTACGGCCGATGGTCGCCGAGACGGTGTCCCTCGGTGCCGCCTACGCCGCCGGGCTCGCGGCCACGTACTGGCCGGACCTCGAGGTCCTGCGCGGCAACTGGCACACGGCCGCCAAATGGGTGCCGGACATGGATCCCCGGAGGCGGGAGGCCGAGTACGAGTGCTGGCAGCGGGCCGTCGAACGCTCCCTGGGCTGGGTGCGGCGCCCGAACCACTCCTGACATCGGCAGGACGCCGACCTCGCGCGCCGCGCCTAGCATGCAGGAAGAAGCACACTCCCGAAGTGAGCGCAAGCGATGGGCACAGGCGAGGACGTGCGGACAAGCGTGGGCGTGGCTGCCGCTCATGGTCTCCGGCCGGGCCATCGGCATCTGTGTGGTCGGCTATGAACGGCCGCACGCGTTCACCTTGCAGGAACGCACGACCCTGACGTCCCTCGGCGCCCTGATCGCCCAGGCCCTGGACCGGGCCCGGCAGTACGACGCCGCCCAGCAGCCGGCGGAAGGCCTCCAGGCCCGCCTGCTGCCTCGCACCCTGCCCAGGGTGCCCGGCCTCCAGGTGGCCGCCCGCTATCTGCCCGCCGGCCACGGCGTGGACGTCGGCGGCGACTTCTACGACCTCATCCGGCTGTCCGGCACGGAGACCGCCGCCGTCATCGGCGACGTCCAGGGCCACGACGTCAGCGCCGCCGGGCTGATGGGCCAGGTCCGCACCGCCGTGCACGCCTACGCCGTGGAGTGCGCCACCCCGGGCGAGGTCCTCGCCCGCATCAACCGCCTGCTCCTCGACCTCGACCCCGGCCTGCTCACGAGCTGCCTGTACGCGCACATAGACATCTTCCGCCACCGCGCGTACCTGGCGACCGCCGGCCGTTGCCCGCCGCTGCTGCGCCCCAGGGGCCGGTCCCCTCATGTGCTCGACCTGCCGCCGGGCCCCCTGCTCGGCGTCGACCCCGCGGCGGACTACCCGAGCACGGAGGTCACCTTGTCGCCCGGCACGCTGCTGGCGGTGTACACCGGCGGACTCGTCGAAACCCCCGGCGAGGACCGCGACACCAACATCACGGAGCTCGCGTCGGTGCTCTCCGACGCCACCGGCCCACTGGACGGCATCGCCGACGCACTGCTCGACCACGCCCAGGCGTCGGGCGACCGTACCGACGACACCGCCCTGCTCCTGCTGATCGTCGAAGCCCGGCCGGCCGTGGGGTCCGCGCCCTGACGGCCGGTGTCTAGTGGGTCGCGACGGCCGAGGGACCGGCCTCGGGCGGGGCCGTCATCAGTTTCGCGAACGACGCCATGCACGACGAACAGTGGCCGGCCCGCTGGGCTCCGGCCGCGTCCACTTCCTCCACAAGCCGCTGGCCGCACAAAGTGGTTGTGGACTGCTTGACCATGACGTGCCACACCAGCACGCCGCCGGGCCTTTCGGGGCCCGCACACATCTCATACATGATCGGCTCCTTTGACGGATGCCTCTCCCCTTCCAGGAGACCCCGTCCGAACCGTCCGCGCGGGGCGGAGAGGGCCATTCGGGGGACAGCACCGCGCAACCCCCGATTCCGCACGGCAGTTGACGCGGTGCCCGTCCCGGCCGCCCGCGGGGTGCCTGCCACCGCGTACGGCGACCGCACCCGCCGCGCCCCGGGCACGCCGACGGACCGCCCCCGTCGCGGTGGGGCGCGCCGGGAGCGGTCCGCGGCGACGCTCGCGAGATCCGGCGGCGGGCCGCTCAGCCCGCGTGCCGGGCGCCGGCGCGGACTCCCACCATCCGCCAGATCCTGAGCTCACGCACCAGCCCGGGCATCTCCCTGGCGAGCAGCGTCAGCGCCGCGGCGCCCAGCAGCACCCCCTGGGCTATCAGCACCCGTTTGGCCGTCATCCCCGACTCCTCTCGTCTGCGAGGCCGCGCCCGCACCGGGCGCGGCCGTGGACGCCGTGTCATCCCGGAGGAAGGCTCGGCATGGTCTTCGTGATCGCGTTGTGCCCCCTCCAGTGGACGCCGGTCGAACGGCGCGCGTCGGCCGTGCCGTCCTTGTGGTGGCCGGTCTGCCGCTTGTGCGGGCCCTTGTTGCCCTCGTGCAGCCCGGGGACGTGCCGGGGCGTATCGGGACTCACCTGCGGTTTGCCTACACGGATGCTTCCCATCCTCTGCTCCTTGCCGGTTACTGCGGTTGTTCGGTCAGCTCCGCGAAGAACTGCCCGACGGCGGGCCACACCCGGCTGCCGCCGGACAGGCCCCGCCACTCCCGTCGGACGACGGCCACCATCCGGAAGCAGTCGTCGACCGGAGCGATCCAGTGCTCCTTCGCCGAGTGGGCGGTGTTCACCAGCAACGCTTCCACGTCGGATGCGAGAGTGGCGAGCTGAGGGCAGCCCGAGACGACGTCGTGCCAGGCCGCCGGGTCCGCCTCCCATCTGGTGGCGCCCGCGGGACTGGGCAGGTGCGCGCCCACCGTGCCGTCCGCATGGCGCACGAAGAAGGCCAGCCCCACCGGGACGCCGAGCCCCTGGGTGTCCACCGGGGGAAGCCGCACTCTGCGCCGTGGCACCAGCCGGTAACGTCCCTCGCTCGCCTCCTCTTCCACGAAGAGCAGGGAGCAGGGCCGGCACGCGCACAGCACCGCCTCGTCGACCGTGTCCCACAGATGCCGGTGTCCGGACGGGGCCTCGGCCCCGCACAGGTCACACAACTCCGCGTCCGGTCGCCGGTCGGCCGCGGAGCGGATGACACGGGCCAGCGCGCCGGAGGTCATGACCGTCCCCCGGCGGACGCCGGGCGCAGGGTGAGCGACTCGACCGGGACGAAGGCGGTCCGGCGCCCGTCGTCCCCCGGTGCGCGTTCGACGCCGGAGAGCTCCGGTGCCAGGGCGAGCACGGCCTCCCGGACCGCCTCCTCCAGCGCCGCGGACGAGGTACCGCACCCCTTGGCGGACACGCGCACCCGGGCCACTCCCTCCTCCACGGCGGCCAGCTCCACATCACCCCCGCGTTCGCGCACCGCCGGCCGCAGACCGGCGACGGCGCGCGCGGCCCGGCGCTCCGGCGGCTCCGGGTGGATGCCGTGGAGCACCAGGAGGTGCCCGATGAGCTCATCACCGGCCATACGGTCGACCAGACGGTCGTCGGCACCGTCCAGCACCCGGGCCAGGGCCTCGCCGTACACCTCGGTGAGGGCCTGCACCGCCTCGATCGCCGCGCCGGTCATCGGGCCGGGAGCGCCCTGCACCTGCTCCAGCAGCCGGTCGATCCGCGACAGCCGCTCCGCGACCGCCGCCTCGTCGAGCCGTGCGCTCTCGGGCGTCTCAGGCATGAGCCGCTCCATAAGTGGGCGAGTGCAGCTTGGTCAGCGTGTTGCCCTTGCCGAGGTACATGTGGACACCGCAGGGCAGACAGGGGTCGAAGCTGCGCACGGTGCGCATGATGTCGACGCCCTTGAAGTCGTCCGGGCCGTTCTCCTCGAAGATCGGCTGGCCCTGGACGGCGTCCTCGTACGGGCCGGGGGTGCCGTAGATGTCCCGGGGGCTGCCGTTCCAGGGGGTCGGCGGGTACGGGTGGTAGTTCGCGATCTTCTTGTCCTTGATCACCAGATGGTGCGAGAGCACACCGCGCACCGCCTCGTGGAAGCCGCAGCCGATCGCCTCGTCGGGCACCTCGTAGTTCTCGAAGACCTTGGTCTCACCGGCGCGTACGGCCGTCATCGCCTTCTCCAGGAACTGGAAGGCCATGGCGGCGGCATAGGCGACGAAGTACGGCCGGGCCCGGTCGCGTTCCAGGGTGTTGTTCCACTTGGGGATCTCCCACTCCAGCGTCATCTCCGGCAGCTGCTCGCTCTTCGGCAGCGAGATCCGCACGCTGTGCCCCGTGGCCTTCACATACGGCGTGTCGACCAGCCCGTTCAGCGCGGTGGACCACAGACGCGCCAGCGGGCCGCCGCCGGTGTCCAGGGCGAGGTGCTCACCGGAGTTCTTGTCGTACCAGCGCGGGCTCATCACCCAGCTGTAATTGCCGTCGAAGTCGCGCTTCTGCGGCATCGGCACCGTCGTCTGGTTCCACGGGTGGCGCATGTCGACGGGGTTGCCGAGCGGATCACGGGTGACGAACGGCTCCTCGTTCGCCCAGTCGTCGTAGTACGAACTTCCCAGCAGAATCCTGATACCGAGGTTGATGTCGACGAGGTCGTTGGTGACGAGCTTGCCGTCGACGACGATGCCGGGGGTGACGTACATCGCCCGGCCCCACTCGCTCATCGTCTCGTAGCGGTAGTCGCACACGTCCGGGTTCTGCCAGGCGCCCCAGCAGCCGAGCAGGATACGGCGGCGGCCCACCTCCTCGTAGCCGGGCAGCGCCTCGTAGAAGAAGTCGAAGACGTCGTCGTTCATGGCGACGGCCTTCTTGACGAAGTCGAGGACGCGCATCAGCCGGGAGAGGTAGTCGGTGAACGTGGTCGGCTGCGGCATCGTGCCGACCCCGCCCGGGTACAGCGTGGAGGGATGGACGTGGCGCCCCTCCATCAGGCAGAACATCTCCCGGGTGATCCGGCTGACCTTCAGCGCCTCCTTGTACACCTCGCCCTCGAAGGGGTTGAAGGCGCGCATGATGTCGGCGACGGTCCGGTAGCCGTGGATGCGGCCGTTGCGGGCCTCGGTGCGCTCCGCCCGGGCCAGGACGCTCGGGTTGGTGGTCTTGACCATGGCCTCGCAGAAGTCCACGAAGACCAGGTTGTCCTGGAAAATGGTGTGGTCGAAGATGTATTCGGCCGCCTCGCCCAGGTTGACGATGGTGTCGGCGAGCGGCGGCGGTTTGACCCCGTAGGCCATCTGCTGGGCGTAGTTGGAGCAGGTGGTGTGGTTGTCACCGCAGATTCCGCAGATGCGCGATGTGATGAAGCCCGCGTCGCGCGGGTCCTTGCCCCTCATGAAGACGGAGTAGCCCCGGAAGAGCGACGAGGTGCTGTGACACTCCACCACCTCCCGGTTGGCGAAGTCGATCTTCGTGTAGATGCCGAGATTGCCGACGATCCGGGTGATCGGATCCCACGACATGTCCACGATCTGCGCGGGCTTGCGTTTTGTGCCCCGCGCCTCGGTTGCCGTCATGTCCGAGCCTTCCTCGCTCTCGTGCTCGCCCCGTCTCAGGGGCGCCAGTAGGGGTCGTAGCCGCTGGTCAACGCGGCCTTGTTGTGGCGCCACCGGGGCTCGCGGTTGACGGCGATGTTGGTGATGCCGCGCAGCCTGCGCATCGCGGCCCCGTAGGGCCGGATGAGAGCCGCCGAGAAGGTGGCGCCCGTCGGCTCGTCCATGAACGGCATGAAGGCGTCAGGGAAGCCGGGCATGGTGCAGCCGATGCAGACGCCCCCGACGTTGGGGCAGCCGCCCACGCCCGCCATCCAGCCGCGCTTGGGCACGTTGCAGTTGACGACCGGGCCCCAGCAGCCCACCTTCACCTGGCACTTGGGCGAGTTGTAGTCCCGGGCGAAGTCGGCCTGCTCGTAGTACGCGGCGCGGTCGCAGCCCTCGTGCACCGTCTTCCCGAACAGCCACTGCGGGCGCAGCATGTGGTCCAGCGGGGGCGGCGGCGCCGATCCGGCCGCGTGGTACAGCAGCCAGGTCAGCGTCTCCATGAAGTTCTCCGGCTGGATCGGGCAGCCCGGCACGTTGACGATCGGCAGCGCGCCCTTCGACCTGAAGTCCCGGCCCAGATAGTCGGCCAGGCCCATGGAGCCCGTGGGATTGCCGGCCATCGCGTGGATCCCGCCGTACGTGGCGCACGTGCCGGCGGCGACGACCGCCCAGGCCTTGGGGGCGAGACGGTCGATCCACCAGTTCAGGGTGAGAGGGGCGCCCGTCTCCGGGTCGTTGCCGAACGAGGTCCAGTAGCCGTCGCCCTCGATGATGTTCTGGTTGGGAATCGAACCCTCGATGACCAGGACGAACGGCTCCAGCTCGCCGCGTGCCGCCGCCCGGTAGGGCGCGAGGAAGTCCTCACCGCCCAGGCTGGGGGAGAGCACCTTGTTGTGCAGGTTCACCTTCGGCAGGCCCGGGACGAGTCCGAGGACGATGTCCTCGATCCCCGGCTGGCCCGCCGCCGTCATCGACACGGTGTCGCCGTCGCAGCTCATGCCCTCGGAGATCCACAGAATATGGACCTCGTCGAACCCCTGCCTGTCCTCGGCCCTGGTGGGCTGCTGGCTGACCTCCGTGGTCCCGCTTTCGACGGTCATGTCCTCGGCCTCCCTTGCAGTCGGTCCCGGAGTCGGTCGTAGGCCGCGGCCACCGGCCCGGCGAGCGACAGCGCGGGAGGCTCGTCCGGTGCGTGCGGATGCGGCCGGGTCGGCGCGGTCTGCTTCGCCTGGGCGAGGAGCTCCCCGAGACGGTCCAGATCCTTCTGGGACACGGCATCGCGGAGCCTGGGCATCAGCTCGCCCTCCTCCTCCTGCACGTGGTCCTCGATCTCCTCGCGCAGCCGCTGGACGAGTTCGCCCTCGCGGGGGTCGTCCACCGACAACTTGTCGAGGGCCAGAAGCGTCTTCTTCACCGCCATGTGCTCGGCGAGGTGCTCTTCGACCTCCTGCACCCCGCCCGGCAGAGTCCTCTTGGCCAGCGGATAGACCATCAGTTCCTCGACCGCGGCGTGCCGGGACACCTCGCGGACCAGCGTCTCGACCACGGCCCGGCGCTGCCGGCCGGAAGCGGCGGTGTGGTAGTCGCGGAACAGCTGCTCGACCATCCGGTGGTCATGCTTCAGCAACTCGATGGCGTCCATGAGACCCCTTCCTGGTCCGGGACATCCGGGGCGGCGGCGGGTGTCAGGGAGCGGATGGCTCCGTGCAGCCGGGCGAACACCTCCGGCGGCATGGTCTCCACGCGGTCCAGGATCCCGGCGGCCCTCGGATCGGTCGCGCGTGCCTCCCGCTTCTCCTCGTCGGTGAGCAGCAGCGTCCGCAGGGTCAGGATCTCGTCGATCTCCGCCGCGTCGTGCAGGTCGCCGGGGCTCTCCGGCGCCACCTGCGGATGGTCGGGCAGGATGATCGGCGACGACAGTACGAGGCCGTCCGATCCCTCCTCGCCCGCGAGCACCGGGAAGGTGTGCAGATTGCGGCAGTCGCGTGCGAACGCCGCGACCTCGTCGGGCGGGTCGATGGAGGAGAAGAAGCTCACCCCCGCACCGCCGATGAGGGTGTGCGCGGCGATGAGGGCATGGCCGAGGGCCTCCTCGCGCCGCGCGCCGGCCGGCGTCGACCGGCCGGTGTTCTCCGTGCACACCCGCAACCGGTACAGGGAGCCGGGTCCGGGCAGCCGCTCGGCACCCAGCGTCGTCCGCGCCCGAACGGGACGGCGTCGGCGCACCAGGCGTCCCACGCCCTGGGGCAGTTGCTCGGTCTCCTCGCCGCCGGGGGCCCCGACGTCGAACTCCCGGTCCGCCGCCAGGAGATCCCCCAGCGGAACGACCAGATCTCTCTCCCGTGGCACCGCCTCGTCGAAGGCGAGATGGACGGTGCCGGCGGCCTCCAGTCCGTCCACGGGCACATGGCGGCCGCCCTCGGTCCGGCGCTCGACGCTCCTTTCCTGCGTCTGGAGATAGCGCACCCGCACCCGCAGCACGGCATCGGATCCGGCCCGCAGCAGGCACTCGGTCTGCTGCCGCCAGGACTCCACGGACCCCGAGAGGCCGGGCGCCACCGGGCCGTGTGCCTCCGCCCAGTCCCGCGGCGCGAGGATGCCGAACTGCCAGCGCACCCGGTTCTTGGGGGAGGACCTCCGGTACGGGTAGAGCAGGTACCCCTCGTAGAGGACCGCGTCGGCCACGGCGCATGCCTCCTGGAACGCCGAACCCGCCTCGTGTGCGCTTCCGCGCCTCTGGTCAGGGTCGCTCACCGTAGCTCCTCGCTGACTCAGTGTGTTCGGTGTATTGGGTTACAACCATCACACCTTTCAGTGCGCAAGGCGCGTATTGGGTGCATATGGGTGAGTGAGGGGGTGGCGTGACGGGGTACTGCGGGAGGTGACCCCCGGCCGTCGGCCTCGAATGCCGGCGGACCCGGCAACCGGTTGGCAGCGAGCGGAGGCGGCGGCGATGCAGGTGCAAGGCGACGACTCGCCGGAGGGCAGGGCCCGGGTCGGCGACGCGGCGGCGCGACTGGCGCAGGACACCGCGCAGCTTGTCCGTCACGAGATCCTCGCGGTACAGAGTGAGGTCAGGGCCGCCCTGCGGCGGATCGGCGCGGGAGGCGCGCTGCTGGGCGCCGCCGGTGCGTGCGGAGTCCTGGCGCTGTGGTCGGCGCACGAGACCGCGCTGCGGGCGCTGGAGTCGAAACTGCCCGGTCCGCGCGCCTCGGCCCTGCTGGGCTGCTTCTATGTTGCGGGGGCCGTGGCGCTGGGAACGGCGGCGCGGGACCGTGTGCGCGCCGGGGTCGATGCGTCGGCGGACGCGCTCGAGCAGGCGGACGAGGCCGTGGTGAGCGGACCGGACACCGCTAGCCGGGACGGCGGTCCCGGCTAGCGGTGTCGTCGTACGGCGGCGCAGGTGGCGCTCAGCGGTCGCGCAGGGGACGGGGCGGCGCGAACCGCACCTCGCGGACGCGCGGAGAGTAGTGCAGCACCAAAGGGCCGGACGGCGCCGGGAGCCCGGCCGCCGCCGTCAGCGTCTGGCGCAGGTCCACCATGTCGGCCCCGTACAACGGCCAGGGCTCGTGGTCGACGGGCGTCTGCCACAGCACGCGGCCGGTGCGGGTGAAGGCACGCCACCGGGAGGTCAGCCATATGTCCCGGGCGCAGGGGGCGACCGGTGCGCCGGGCCGCACGGTGAGCCCGTAGGAGGGGAAACCCCCGCGGCGGACCCCGGCGTACCGCACGAGGCCGTCCTCCATGTGCACGGTCAGGGCGCCGAGGTGGTACGGCGCGCCGATGGCCCGGGCCGCGAGCATGACGGCCGTGCCGACGTCCAGGGACAGGAACCACAGGCCGTCCAGACCGTCGGGGCGGCGCACGTAGGTGCGCAGGTTGGTCTCCGGGAAGGACCACCGCGGGGGCGGCAGACCGCCGGGCCGCAGGGCCGACATGACGAAGGGCGTGAACCCGACCCATGCCGCGTCCTCGTACGTGTCGACGGTGAGGCCCGGCGGCAGCAGGTCCTGCACGATCCACGGCTCGTAGGACCAGTGGACGAAGGTCTGGCTCAGCCACCGTGCCTCGGCCACGGGCAGGACGACATGCTGTTCGGCGGTCCTCGCCACCATGGGTCCAGGCTACGCGCGACCGTCGGCGACCTTGGCGCGCCGGGGCACGGCCGGGTTGCGGACGGCGGTGTGCAAGGGGTGCAGTGGGTTGGGGGCCCAGGCCGAGGGGCGCCGGGCGGTCGCCGTCGACGGGGGCCGTCGTCCAATGCAGGAGGCGGAGGACCGGACCATGACCACCATCGCGATCGTCGGAGCCGGTCCCGGCCTCGGTGCCGCCGTCGCGCGGCGGTTCGGCCGCGAGGGGCACGACGTAGCCCTCGTCGCCCGCGACCGGGCCCGCCTCGACGCCCTGGCCGCGGAGCTCGCCGGGGAAGGAGTGCGGGCACGGGGCTTCACCGCCGACGTACGCGACCCGAAAACCCTGGCGGTGGCACTGGACGCGGCGGCCTCCGCCCTCGGGCCGGTCGAGGTCCTCCAGTACAGTCCCCTCCCGCCTCCGGACTTCATGCGACCCGTCCTGGAGACCGGTCCGGAGGACCTGCTCGGCCCGGTGGAGTTCTCGGTGTACGGCCCCGTGACGGCCGTGCGGCATGTGCTGCCGGGGATGCGGGCGCTCGGCCGTGGCACCGTCCTCTTCGTCAACGGCGGCACGGCGGCGGTCCCGCAGCCCGACCGGGCCGGCACGTCGATCGCCTTCGCCGCCGAGAGCGCCTACGGCCGTCTGCTGCACGACACGCTCGCCGCCGACGGCATCCACGTCGCCCAGCTGGTCGTCCCCGGCGCGATCATCCCCGGGCACCCCCGAAAGGACCCCGCCGTACTGGCGGACACCCTGTGGAACCTGCACAGGGAGCGCCACGGCTTCCGCCGGTACGCGGACGACCTGGGCGCCTGACGCTCCCTGAGGAGCCCGGCCGCAGCGGACCGACCGCCGGTGCGGCCGCACAGCCCGGCCCGTCACCCCAACATCGGTGCATGTGTGCCTGGCCGCTCTCACGGCCGGACCCGGTCCCGTGCCGTCGGCGGACGCCGTCGCCGCGGTGGTGGCCGGCGACGACGGCGTCGAGGTGACCTGGGCCGCGGACGGCGCACGGTCGCGGGTGGAGTTCCGGCCGTTGACCGTGGCCCTGTTGCGGTAGGCGCCCGGGATCAGCCGATGTGGTAACCGTCCCCGTACACCTTCCAGTCGAGCGGCGGGTCGAGGTTCAGGTTGCCCTTGCGCAGGAAGACCCGCTGCTCGGTGTCGACCCGGCTGGTGTCGCTGTGGGCCTCCTCCTGCTTCATGGCCCACACCCGCGCGTCGAGGAAGGCGTTGAGGTACGCCACCTCCGTGCCGCCCTGCGCCGGCGGCTTCGCCGTGCGCAGCGCGCGCTTGCGGATGTTGCGGAAGCTCGTCGGGTCGTCACCGTCGCCGTGCATGACGAGGGCGTCGTAGTACGTGAACTGCCCGAGCACACCGAGCCCGTCGGCCTTGCCCTGCCGGACGGCGGGGTTGAAGTACACCCGGTCGCGTTCGTCGTTCTGCGCCTGCTGGAACGCCGTGTCCTGGGCGGCCTTGCGCCAGTCCCCGGGGAAGTCCGGGTCGAGACCCGCGTGCGAGTCGCTGCCGTTCACCCGGCGCAGCGCGGGCAGGTACTTGGCGAGTATGTTGCCGGGCTTGCGGTCGGTGTAGAGCTGCACAAGGTCGAGCATGTCGCCGGTGCCGGAACAGAAGCCGATGAGGCCGGCGGTGTAGCCGCGCCCGTCACCGATGTCCTCGATGTACTTGTACTGGGCCTTCCAGTCGAGGGAGGAGTTCTCCGCGCTGGAGACCAGCTCCATGGCGATCTCCTTCTTCGCCGGATCGTCGAGGCCCACGGCCCTGGCGGCCGTGGGAGCCGCCGAGGCGTACGGGGAGTTCAGCAGCGGCACGGCCGCCAGGGACGCCCCGATGAGGGCGAGAACGGTACGGCGGGACGTGGCCGTCGGGCCTGCCGCGACGGAGGAGGGATGCACCACGGGGACTCCAAGAGAGGTGAGGGGCGGCTGCACTGATAGGAAAGTTTCCTATCAGATTGGGGCGGTGATGGGTACCCGTCAAGCGAAAGATTCGGAGGGCCGGACAACTGAGCACACCCCGGCCCTCCGGCTCGGGCGGGACCGCGTCGCCGGGGACGCCGCGCTTCTCAGGGCAGCGGCTGCTCGGCCCAGATGACCTTGCCCGTGGGCGTGTAACGGGTCCCCCAGCGCTCCGCCAGCTGCGCCACGAGGAACAGGCCGCGTCCGCCCTCGTCCGTCATGGCCGCGTAGCGCAGATGGGGAGAGGTGCTGCTGCCGTCGAAGACCTCGCAGATCAGGCTGCGGCCGCGGAGCACCCGCACATGGATCGGGGGACTGCCGTAACGGATCGCGTTGGTGACCAGCTCGCTGAGGATCAGCTCCGTCGTGAACGTCAGCTCCTCCAGCTCCCACTCCGCCAGCCGCCGCGTCACCGCCGCGCGCACCTCCCCGACAGCCGCCGGATCCATCGGCACATGGTGCTCGTCCACCTGGTCGGCCGTCAGGGCCTGGGTGCGCGCGACGATCAGGGCGATGTCGTCGCCGGGCCGGGACGGCAGCCGGGCGTCCAGGACCGCCCGGCAGGTGTCCTCGGGCGACGGTCCCGCCTCCGCCAGTGCGGCGCGCAGCAGCTCCAGTCCGGCGTCTATGTCCCGTTCTCGGTCCTCCACGAGCCCGTCCGTGTACAGGACGAGCCGGCTGCCCTCCGCCAGCTCCAGGTCCGCCGTCTCGAACGGCAGGCCGCCGAGTCCCAGCGGCGGACCGGCAGGCACGTCGGGGAAGTGGACCCCGCCGTCGGGCCGGATCACCGCCGGCGGCGGATGTCCCGCCCGGGCGATGGCGCAGCGCCGCGTCGCCGGGTCGTAGATCGCGTACAGACACGTCGCACCCGTGACCGGCGCGCTCGCGTCCTCGGCCGTCTCGTTCTGGTCGATGCGGGCCACCAGTTCGTCCAGCAGACCGAGGAGTTCGTCGGGCGGCAGATCGAGGGCCGAGAAGTTGTGGACCGCCGTGCGCAGCCGTCCCATCGTGGCCGCCGCGTGCAGGCCGTGTCCCACCACGTCCCCCACCACCAGAGCCACCCGGGCGCCTGACATCGGCAGCACGTCGAACCAGTCGCCGCCGACCCCGGCGTGCGCGGGAAGGTACCGGTAGGCGATGTCCAGGGCGCCCTGCTCGGGCAGTCTCCGCGGCAGCAGACTGCGCTGCAGCGTCACCGCCATGCTGTGCTCACGCGTGTACCGGCGCGCGTTGTCGATGGCGACCGCGGCCCGGGCCACCAGTTCCTCCGCCAGCGCCATGTCCTCCGCGTCGAAGGGTTCCGGCTTCTCGGAGCGCCAGAAGTTCACGAGGCCCAGAATGAGCGACCGCGCCCGCACCGGCACGGTGATCAGCGAGTGGATGCCGTACGCCACCACCGACGTGGTGCGCTCCCAGTCCTGCGCGAGCCAGCCCGGCGCCTCGCCGAGCCGGGGCTCCAGGCTGGCCCTGCCGCTGCGGAGGCTGTGGGCCTGCGGAGATGACGCGACGAACTGGATCCGCTGCCCCAGCGGGTACAGAGGGGCGTTCCGGCGGATTCCGCAGGACGCGGTGCGGCACAGCGGGGACCCCGCTTCCGGCTCCTCACCGTCCAGCACCGCGTCGTACAGATCGACGGTGACGAAGTCGGCGAACCGGGGGACCGCCAGCTCCGCCAGCTCCTCGGCCGTGCGCCGCACGTTCAGGCTCGTCCCGACGGCCCCACCGGCGTCGTAGAGCAGGGTGAGGCGCTCGCGCGCCACCTCGGCCCGGCCGGACAGGGCGCGCAGCTCCGTCGAGTCACGGAGGGTGGCCACGCTCCCGGGCGGGCCTCCACCCCGGTCCGTGGGCCGCTGGTTGATGGCCAGCAGCCGGTCCCCGACCGGCCGCACCTCGTCGGTGGCGATCCGTCCGGAGGCCAGCAGTGCGGCGGTGTCGGGGGGCAGTCCGAGGTCGGTCACATGGCGTCGCTCGGCGTCGGCGGGCAGGGCGAGCAGACGCTGCGCCTCGTCGTTGGCGAGCAGCAGATCACCATCGCCGCTCAGGATGATCACTCCCTCGCGGACGGAGTGCAGCACCGCGTCGTGATGCTCGTACATCCGGGTCATCTCACCCGGCCCGAGGCCATGGGTCTGGCGCAGCAGCCGCCGGCTGACCAGCGCCGTCCCCGCCGTGGCCAGGGCCAGTCCGACGGCCGCGGCGCCCAGCACCAGCGGCAGCTGCCGGTCCGCGGCCCCGCCCACGTGTTCCGCGGTGACACCGGCCGACACCAGGCCCACGACTCTGCCGTCGACCGCCTTGACCGGAACGATGGCCTGCACTATCCGGCCGAGGGTGCCGTTGATCTCCTCGGTCACGGTGTCACCGGCCAGCGCGGGCTCGATGTTCCCGACGAACTGCTGGCCGATACGCTCCGGCACGGGGTGGGTGTAGCGCACCCCCCGGTTGTTCATGACGACGATGAAGTCCACGTGGGCCGTGCTGCGGGCGGCCTCGGCGGCAGGTTGCAGCACGGCCGTGGGGTCGGGGCTGGACAGTGCCTCGCGGGTACCCGGCGCGTTCGCGAACGCCTCGGCCACGGCGAGGGAACGGTTGCGCGCCTCCTGGGCGGTGTCGCGCCGCACCTGAAGGAGCAGCGCCGCCACCGCGGTCATCACCAGCAGCAGCACGATGACCACTTGCAGTGCGAAGACCTGTCCGGCGACGCTGCGCCCGGTCAGCGCCGACCACAGCGCCGAGAGGGCCCCGGGCCGCCGTCGGTCCGTCTCCTGCTGCTGTTCGGCCGGCGGAGGGTGGGGTGGCTGCGGGGCCCCCGGTGAGGACAGGCCGCCGCAGCTCTGCGCGCGCGAATCGCGCAGATCGCCGGGACGACGGGACGACCGGGAGCCGGTTCGACCCAGGAGTCGGACCATGTGCCCTGTCTACACTTCCCGGCTGCGTCAGGCGAGAGCACCACACACGGTGATGGTGCGTTCCCCGGTTGCGAGGCGGAACAGGACGCAGGTGAGGGCCGAGTGCGACGCCGTGAAAGTGCCGGCCGCTCTCGCCGCCGAGTGGCGGCGCCACGCCCACTTTCGAGTGACTTCGGAGCCAGTCTGCGAAACCCCGGGGCGGCCGTGGCCGACCATCGCAGTCGGCCGGGCAACTCCGCCCGCACCGTCCGCCGGGAGTCCGCCGGGAGTCCGCCGTGCACATCCTGCTCGTGGCCACCGCGTACAACAGCCTCACCCAGCGCGTCCACGCCGAGCTGCGCGACCGTGGCCACACCGTGGCGGTGGAACTCGCCCTGCCGGGGGTCCCCCTGGCGGACACCGTACGGCGGCACACGCCGCACCTCGTGCTCGCGCCGATGCTGAAGACGGCCATTCCCCGGGAGGTGTGGACCGCCTACCCGTGCCTCGTCGTCCATCCGGGCCCCGTCGGAGACCGCGGGCCGTCATCCCTGGACTGGGCCGTCCTGGAAGGCGCCCATCGATGGGGCGTGACCGTGTTCCAGGCGGAGGACGAGATGGACGCGGGCGCCGTGTGGGCGTCCGTCGCGTGCCCCGTGCCACCGGTGTCCAAGAGCGACCTGTACCGGGGCGAGATCGCCGACGCGGCCCTCGCGGCGGTCCTGCTGGCCGTGGAGCGCTTCGCATCCGGGGCCTGCACCCCACTCGCGCAGGGTCCGGCGCGAAGCCGCCCGTACCTGGACCAGAGCGTCCGGCGGATCGACTGGGGCACCGATGCGACGTGGACCGTCGTGCGCAAACTGCGGTCCGCGGACTCCCAGCCCGGCGTGCTCGACGTGCTGCTCGGCGAGGAGTGGTACCTGCACGGCGGCCATCCGGAGGAGGGCCTGCGCGGGGCCCCCGGGGAACTGCTCGCCACCAGGGCCGGGGCGATCTGCCGGGCCACCAGGGACGGTGCCGTGTGGATCCCCGAACTGCGCCGCCGGCGCGTTCCGGGGCAGCCGCGCCCGGTCAAGCTCCCCTCCGTGCAGGCACTCGGCGACCGGCTGCCACCGCTGCCCGAGCTGCCCGTGGCCCCGGACGCCACGGGGCCCGCCTGGACGGACATCCGGTACCGCGAGGAGGGCGGCGCCGGCTTCCTCTCCTTCACCTTCCCCGGCGGCGCCATGAGCACCACCCAGTGCCGGCGCCTGCTGGCCGCCTACCGGGACGCCTGCGCGCGCCCCACCTCGGTGCTGGTGCTGGGCGGCCGACGGGACTTCTTCTCCAACGGCATCCACCTGGGCGTGATCGAGGCCGCCGACGACCCCGCGGCCGAGTCCTGGGCGAACATCAACGCCATCGACGACCTGGTCGAGGCGGTCCTGACGACCACGGGCCGGCTGGTCGTCTCCGCGCTCGGCGGAAACGCCGCGGCGGGCGGCGTGATGCTCGCCCTCGCAGCCGACGAGGTCTGGTGCCGCGCGGGCTGCGTCCTCAACCCGCACTACCGGCTGATGGGCCTGTACGGCTCCGAGTACTGGACGTACACGCTGCCCCGCCGCGTCGGCGCCACGATGGCCGACCGGCTCCTGCACGAGGCCCTCCCGGTGAGCGCCGCGAGGGCCCGCGGTCTCGGACTCGTCGACCAGGTGATCGAGTGCGGGCCGCAGGACTTCACGGCGCAGGTCCGTCGGCTGGCGGTCCGGCTGGCGGCGCATCCGGGAACGCGGTCCCGGATCGCGATGAAGAAGGCGGAGCTGGATCGCCAGGAGAGCAAGGAACCGCTGGCCGCCTTCCGGGAGCGGGAACTGGCCAGGATGCACCGGATCTTCCACCACCCGGGCGCTCCCTACCACGCACTGCGGCGGGCCTTCGTCCGCAAGGAGACACCGTCGTGCACGCCCGCGCATCTCGCCGTCGCCACGAGCATGCGGACAACGGCGGGTCCGGCCGGGGCGGGGGGCACGGCCGCCGCGGCTTCCGCCGAGGGCGCCGCCTCACGGCCACACGACTGATGGCAGGACCCAGGAGGGACGGGAATCGGCGGCCCCTCCCTCGCCGCGCCGCACGAGACCGCCGCCTACGCGCCGTGTCCAGCGGCCCGCCGACGCCCGAAAGGACCGCTCCGTGAGCGTGACCGTGTTCGCCCCGGAGACGGAGGCACGCTTCGCACTCGCGCGGCGGGTCGCCGACACCGTCCTCTTCGAGGGCTGTGCGCTCCACCCGTACCTCGGCTCCGCGGACGAGCACCGGCTGCGCCGGCAGTCCGGGGTACTCGTACCACCCGCCTGGGGCGCCGGCCGCGAGGAGGAGTACGACTTCCAGCACACCGAGTGCCTGATGGAGCCCGGGCCGGACGCCACCCTGGCGGTCGAGCTGCGCTTCCTGCGCGTCCGGCGCCGCACGGTCCAGCGTGCTCTCGGCGACGGCACCTTCACCAAGGTTTCCGAACTCCCGCTGGAGGACCGCGTGCTCGTCGCCCGGGACGAGGGTATCGAGGAGCGCGTCGAAGCGGTCGTGACACCGGCCGAGCTGGTCGACGGCGACGGCGTCACGGTCGCCTTCACCCGCCCGGCCGAGGAGGAGAGCGAGCCGGTCCTCGACGGGGACGGCCGGACGGCCGGCCGCCTGCTGCGCCGGTACGAGGAGATCAGCGGAGCGATGCGGCTGTCGGCACGTCGGCTCGACGGCCCCTTCCGGGTCCTGCGGCTGACCGCCGTCGTGGAGAACACCAGCCCCTGGGCCCCCGCGGAGGACGAGGCCGCCGAACGGGGCGCCGCGCTGCCCCGCTCCCTGGTGGCCACCCACCTCCTGCTGGGGCTCGGCTCCGGATCGTTTCTGTCGATGACGGATCCCCCCGAATGGGCGAAGGAGGCGATCGCCTCCTGCCGCAATCTCCACACCTGGCCCGTCCTCGCCGGTGAACCCGGCCGTGCGGACGTGGTGCTGTCCTCGCCGGTCATGCTCGGGGACCATCCGGCCGTGACCACAAAGCCCCCCGGCACGCCGTACGAGGGCTTCCCCGACGAGTACGGGGTCGTGCGCCCGGAGACCCGGTGGGGCGCGGTGGACGGCGCCGCCGTCGACCCGGCCCCCCGCCACGTCCTCGTGGACGGCCGGCCCGTGCGCGCCGGGAGCCGGGTGCGGCTCCACCCCGGTCTGCGGCGCACCGACGCACAGGACCTGTTCCTGCGCGGCCGTACCGCGACCGTCGAGTCCGTGCTGCACGACGTGGACGGCTCGGTGCACCTCGCGGTGACCGTGGAGGACGACCCGGGCGCCGACATCCGCCGTCAGCAGGGCAGCTTCCTGTACTTCCGGACCGACGAGGTGACACCCCTGGAGGACGAGGCATGAGCCCTGGCACCGAACACGGCACGATCCTGGTGGCCGGCATCGGGAACGTCTTCCTCGGGGACGACGGCTTCGGCGTGGAGACCGTCCGCGCGCTGAGCGGACGCCGGCTCCCGGGACACGTAGAGGTGCTGGACGTCGGCGTGCGCGGAGTGCATCTCGCCTACCAGCTCCTCGACGGCTACGACACCCTGGTCCTGGTGGACGCCACCACGCGCGGCGGGGACCCCGGCACGCTGTACGTGATCGAGCACGGCGAGGACGCGGCGGACGGCGTGCCCGCCGCGCCGATGGACGGCCACCGGATGACACCCGACGCCGTCCTCGCCCTGCTGGGCACGCTCTGCGCCGGAACGGGCGGACAGCGGCCGCGGCGCACGGTGGTGGTGGGGTGCGAACCCGCCTCCGTGGAGGAGCGCATCGGCCTCAGTCCGGCGGTGTCCGACGCGGTGCCCGAGGCCGTCCGGCTGATCGAACAGATCCTGCGTCCCGACGCGACGGGCGACCCCACGCCCGAGGCCCTGGTCGACGACACCGCACTCTGACCGGACCGGACCGGTCCCGTCCGTCCGGCCGTTGCGTCGAACGGAGTACCCGCCCCGGCTCCACCGGCGTGCCGGTCCGGGAGCCGGTGGAGCCTCATCTCTAATGGACGTCGGCGGGCCGCCTACGCCCCGTCCCACGGGGCGGCTCCCCGGCCCCCGCCGGGACGGAGACCCATGCACGAGATGTCCATCGCGCTGGCGGTGATCGGCCAGGTGGAAGAGGCGGCCGGGCGGGCCGGGGACATCACGGCGGTGCGTGAGGTGCGGCTCCAGGTGGGCGAGCTGGCCGGCGTCGTACCCGAGGCCCTGTCCTTCTCCTTCGAACTGGCCTGTGCCGGCACCGTCCTGGAGGGTGCCGAACTGGTCACCGACTTCGTGCCCGGACGCGCCCGTTGCGCACCGTGCGCGCACGAATGGGCCGTCGGCATGCCGCCGCTGCTGATCTGCCCGCGCTGCGACGGGGGCACCACCGACCTGCTGTCCGGCCGTGAACTGCGGATCGTCGGAGTGCGCTGGGAGGACGGCCGGACGCCCGCACCCACCCGCGAACCCATTTCCGAGGAGCGCTGAACCATGTGCCGTGTGGTTGACCTGCACCAGGCCGTACTCGCCAAGAACGACCGGGCCGCGGACACCCTGCGCGCCGAACTCGCGGCCCGTGGCACCACCGTCGTCAACCTGCTCTCCAGCCCCGGCAGCGGGAAGACCGCCCTTCTGGAACGCGAACTGGTCGAGGCCCGGGACCGGGCCGTTCCGGTCGCGGCGCTCACGGCCGATCTCGCCACCGAGAACGACGCGGAACGCCTGGCGCGTTCGGGCGTCCCGGTCAAGCAGGTGCTCACCGACGGTCTGTGCCATCTGGAGGCCGGGATGCTGGCCGGCCACCTCGCAGGGTGGCTGCCCACCCCGATCCGGCTGCTGTTCGTGGAGAACGTCGGCAACCTCGTCTGTCCGGCCTCCTACGACCTGGGGGAGAAGCTGCGCGTGGTGCTCGCCTCCGTCACCGAGGGCGAGGACAAGCCCCTGAAGTACCCCACGGCGTTCGGACTGGCCCACCTGGTCGTGGTCACCAAGACGGACATCGCCGAGGCGGTCGGCTTCGACGAGGCGGCGTTCCGCGCGAACGTGGAGCGGGTCAACCCAGGAGTGGAGGTGCTGCTCACCTCGGCCCGCCGCGAGATGGGGGTGGGTCTTCTGCTCGACCGGGCCCTGGCGGCCGCGGCCGGCGCTCCCGTCCACAGCCCCGTCATGGCCCGCGAGCCGCACCCGCACACCCATGACCACGCAGGCGATCCCACCGACCACGCGCATGACCACACCCCCGATCACGCGCATGACCACGCGGGTGATCCCACCGATCACGCCCATGACCACGCGGGTGACCAGACCGATCACGCCCATGACCACACGAACGGCACCGCCGCCATGGCGCAGCCCCGCTCGTGAGCGGTCCGCCTCCGACGGCCGTCACGGCCCCCGCGTCACTGCGCCGGAGGGTCACCGTCCAGGGCGTCGTGCAGGGCGTCGGCTTCCGGCCGTATGTCCATGCCCTCGCCACCGCCCTGGACCTGCACGGGCACGTGACCAACACCCCCGAGGGCGTCGTCGTGGAGGTCGAGGGTGACCCGGCGGCCGTCACCCGGTTCTGCGACCGCATCGCGGTGGACGCGCCTCCGCTGGCCCGGGTGGACTCCGTCCACCACCAGGAGGTGCCCGTCACCGGCGACTCCGCGTTCACCATCCTCGCCTCCCGGGCGGACGGCCCCGCCCGGGCCCTGATCCCACCGGACACGGCCACCTGTGCCGAGTGCCTCGCCGAGCTGGCCGCCCCCCGCGACCGGCGCCATCGCCACCCGTTCGTCACCTGCACCCACTGTGGCCCACGGTTCACCATCGTCACCGGCCTGCCCTACGACCGGGGCCAGACCACCATGGCCGGGTTCCCGATGTGCGCCGACTGCGCCCGCGAGTACACCGATCCGGCCGACCGCCGCTTCCACGCCCAGCCGGTCGCCTGCCCGGCCTGCGGGCCGCGGCTCGATCTGCTCGTCCGCCGCGCCGGCGGAGACGGACCGCCGAGCCCGGTCACGGAAGGCGATCCGATCGCCGAGGCCCGGCGGCTGCTGGCGGGCGGCGCCGTCGTGGCGGTCAAGGGCCTGGGCGGCTATCACCTCGCCTGCGACGCCACCGATCCCGCGGCCGTCGACCGGCTGCGGCACCGCAAGGCCCGAGAGGACAAGCCGTTCGCGGTCATGGCCGCGAGCGTCGAGGACATCGAGCCCCTCGTCCGGCTCGCCCCCGAGGAGCGCGCCCTGCTCACCGGCACCATCCGGCCCATCGTGCTGCTGCGCCGCCGCACGGACGGCCCGGCCGTGCCCGGGGCCCCGCGGCCGGCCGAAGGCGTCGCGCCCGGCAGCCCCGACTTCGGCATCATGCTGCCGTACACCCCCGTGCACCATCTGCTGTTCGGCCTCCCCGGCGACCCCGACGGCCCCCGGCTGCTCGTCATGACCAGCGGAAATCTCTCCGGCGAACCCATCGTCACCGATGACGCGGAGGCGCTGGAGCGCCTGGCCCACCTGGCCGACGCCTGGCTCACCCACGACCGGCCGATCCATGTGCCGTGCGACGACTCCGTGGTGCGCGTGTGCGACGGGCAGCCGCTCCTCGTGCGCCGCGCCCGCGGGTACGCGCCGCTGCCGTTGCCCCTTCCCCTCGAGGTGCGCCCGGCCCTCGCCGTCGGCGGAGACCTCAAGAACGCCTTCTGCCTCGGCGCGGGCCGCCGGGCCTGGCTGTCCGCCCATATCGGCGACATGGACGACCTCGCCACGCAGCGGGCCTTCGAACGCGCCGTGGCACAACTGGAGTCGATCACCCCGGTGCGGCCGCGGCTCCTGGCCGCCGACCGGCATCCCGCCTACCGGTCCGCCCGTTGGGCGGACCGCAACGCGACGGGCCGCCCCGTCGTCCGTGTCCAGCACCACCACGCCCATGTCGCCGCCGCGATGGCCGAACACGGGCTCGACGGCAGCGTGCCGGTCCTCGGCGTCGCCTTCGACGGCACCGGCTACGGCGACGACGGAGCGGTGTGGGGCGGGGAGTTCCTGCTCGCCGACTACGACGGCTTCACCCGGTTCGGGCACTTGGCGTATGCGCCGCTGCCCGGCGGCGACGCGGCGGTGCACCGGCCGTACCGCACGGCCCTTGCGCAGCTGCGCCGGGCGGGGATCGACTGGTCGCCCGACCTGCCCTGCGCGGCCGCCTGCCCGGACGGCGAACGCCGCGTACTCCAGCGGCAGTTGGAGCGCAACCTGAACTGCGTCCCAACCTCCAGCATGGGTCGGCTCTTCGACGCCGTGTCGTCCCTTGCGGGCGTCCGTCACCGGTCCCGGTACGAGGCCCAGGCCGCCGTCGAACTGGAGGCCGCCGCGCTGCGGGCACCCGCCGGGGACACCGCGGCCTACGCGTTCGCCCTCGGGCCCCCGCAGCCGGACGGCGGCCCGGTGCGGGCGGATCCGGCGCCGGTGATCGCGGCGATCGTCGACGACCTGCGCGCGGGCGCACCGACGGAGCGGGTCGCGCTCCGCTTCCACCGGGCCGTCACAGCCCTCGTCCACGCCATGTGCGTAAGGGCGCGGGAGCTGCACGGAGCGGACACGGTCGCCCTCACCGGCGGAGTGTTCCTCAACTCCCTGCTCTCCTCGACCTGCGCCCGGGCTCTGAGCGCGGACGGCTTCACCGTGCTGCGCCATCACCAGGTGCCCCCGGGCGACGGCGGCCTGGCCCTCGGCCAGCTCATGGTGGCCGCCCGCGCGAGGGAGCGGACCGCGGCCCCCGACTGACCGACCGTCCCGGCAGCGCCCGGGCGACGCACCATCCACAGCGAGGAGAGGCCCATGTGCCTGGCGGTACCCGGCAGAGTGCTGGACATCGAGGAACGCGACGGCACCCGGATGGCCACCGTCGACTTCGGCGGTGTCGTCAAGGAGGTGTGTCTGGAGTACCTGCCCGACATCCAGGTCGGCGAGTACGCCATCGTCCACGTCGGCTTCGCCCTGCAGCGCCTCGACGAGGAGTCGGCCAAGCAGACGCTCGAACTGTTCGAAACCCTCGGCATGTTGCAGGAGGAGTTCGGCGATCCCTGGGAAACGGCGGCGGAGGCGAACGGAACCCTCCCGCCCGGGAGCGAGGAGGCGCGTCGGTGAAGTACATCGAGGAATTCCAGGACCCGGAGCTGGCACGCCGGCTCCTCGACGAGATCCACGCCACGGTGACCAGGCCCTGGGCGCTGATGGAGGTCTGCGGCGGCCAGACCCACTCGATCATCCGGCACGGCATCGACCAGCTGCTGCCCGACGAGGTCGAGCTGATCCACGGTCCGGGATGTCCCGTGTGCGTGACCCCGCTGGAGGTCATCGACAAGGCGCTGGAGATCGCCTCCCGCCCCGGGGTGGTCTTCTGCTCCTTCGGCGACATGCTCCGCGTGCCCGGCACCGGACGGGACCTGTTCCAGGTGCGGGGGGCGGGCGGCGACGTCCGGGTCGTCTACTCCCCGCTCGACGCCCTGAGGATCGCCCAGCAGAACCCGGACCGGCAGGTGGTGTTCTTCGGCATCGGCTTCGAGACCACCGCGCCCCCCAACGCGATGACGGTCCACCAGGCCCGCAGGCTCGGTATCCGGAACTTCAGCATGCTCGTGTCCCATGTGCGGGTGCCCCCCGCCATCGAGGCGATCATGCGGTCGCCGAGCTGCCGGGTCCAGGGCTTCCTGGCCGCGGGGCACGTGTGCAGCGTGATGGGCGTGGACGAGTACCCGGAACTGGCGCAGCGCTTCCGCGTCCCGATCGTGGTGACCGGGTTCGAGCCCCTGGACATCCTCGAGGGGGTGCGCCGGACGGTGGCCCAGCTCGAGCGCGGCGAGTACACCGTCGACAACGCCTACCCGCGTGCCGTCCGCGCCGAGGGCAACCCCGCCGCCAAGGCCATGCTGGAGGACGTCTTCGAGGTCACCGACCGCTCCTGGCGCGGTATCGGCGTCATCCCCGGCAGCGGCTGGCGGCTCTCCCCGAAGTACCGCGACCACGACGCCGAGCACCGCTTCTCGGTGGAGGGCATCCGGACCCTCGAACCCGCCGAGTGCCGCAGCGGGGAGGTCCTCCAGGGCCTGATCAAACCGCACGAGTGCGAGGCGTTCGGCACTCTGTGCACCCCGCGCACCCCGCTCGGAGCCACGATGGTCTCCAGCGAGGGCGCCTGCGCCGCGTACTACCTCTACCGGCGCCTGGACCTCACCCCCGCGCCCCGGGAGGCGACCCCCGTTGTCTGACACCACCGATCTGCGCATGCCGTCCGCGGACCCGGCGTCCTGGACCTGCCCCGCTCCGCTGCGCGAGCAGTCCCGCGTCGTCATGGGCCACGGAGGGGGCGGGGCGCTCTCCGCGGAACTGGTCCGGGACCTCTTCGCGCCCGCCTACGGGGGAGAGGTCCTGGCACAGCTGGGCGATGCCGCCGCGCTGTCGCTGGGCGGGCTGCGCCTGGCGTTCTCCACCGACTCGTTCGTGGTGCGGCCGCTGTTCTTCCCCGGCGGCAGCATCGGCGACCTCGCGGTCAACGGCACCGTCAACGACCTCGCCATGAGCGGCGCCCGGGCCTCGTACCTCTCCTGCGGTTTCATCCTGGAGGAGGGCGTCGAACTGGACACGGTCGCCCGGGTGGCGGACGCGCTCGGCGCGGCGGCGCGGGCCGCCGGGGTCGAGGTGGCGACGGGCGACACCAAGGTGGTGGAGGCGGGCCACGGTGACGGGATCTTCATCAACACGGCCGGTATCGGGCTGATCCCGGCGGGCGTCGACCTGCGGCCGCAGCGGGTCGTCCCCGGCGACGTCGTCATCGTCAGCGGTCCGATCGGTGTCCACGGCGTGGCGATCATGAGCGTCCGCGAGGGCCTGGAGTTCGGCGTGGAGATCGAGAGTGACTGCGCGGCCCTCGGCGAACTGGTCGACGCCATGCTCGCCGTCACCCCGGACCTGCATGTGCTGCGCGATCCCACCCGGGGAGGACTGGGGGCCGCCCTGAACGAGATCGCGACCGCCTCTGGCACCGGTGTCGTCATCACGGAGCGCGAGGTCCCCATCCCGCCGGCGGTCGCCAACGCCTGCGCCGTGCTGGGCCTCGACCCGATGTACGTGGCCAACGAGGGCAAGCTCGTGGCGTTCGTGCCGCGCCTGTATGCCGACGCGGTGCTGGACGCGATGCGGGCGCATCCGCTCGGCACGGAGGCCAGGATCATCGGTGAGGCGGTGGCGGACCACCCGGGCATGGTCGTGGCCCGCACCGGCCTCGGCGGCACCCGGGTGGTCGATCTGCCGATCGGAGAGCAGCTGCCGAGGATCTGCTGACCCCCCGGTGTTTGAACAGGGTCCGCCGTCCCTGCGTACTCGACGGTGTGACCTCAGGGATCCCGTTACCGCCGCCGTCGCTCATCAGGTGGTGCCGGGCCGCGAGGCGGACTTCCACTCGGGGAGTGGGCCGTGCTGCGGACGACCGCGCCGCGGCCCCGGGCAGGCCCGAGAACGACACGAGGGAGGTGGGCGGGTGAAGACCCTGCTCATCGACAATTACGACTCATACACGTACAACCTGTTCCAGCTGATCGCCGAGGTCAACGGTGAGGAACCGGTGGTCGTCCTCAACGACACCCCCGTCGACGCCCTTCCGGACCTTGCGGAATTCGACAACGTGGTGGTGTCGCCGGGACCCGGGCACCCGGCCGAGCCGCGGGACTTCGGCATCGGCGCGAGAGTGATCGCACGGTCCCGTATACCCGTGCTCGGGGTCTGTCTGGGCCATCAGGGCATCGCGGTGGGGGAGCGGGGCAGCGTCACGCCCGCGCCGCGGCCCCGGCACGGGCACCTGTCCACGGTCCGGCACGACGGCCGGGACCTGTTCCAGGGTCTGCCGCAGAACTTCACCGCGGTGCGCTACCACTCGCTGTCCGTCGCCGAGCCGCTGCCCGAGACCCTGGAGGCCACCGCGTGGGCCGAGGACGGAGTGGTGATGGGCCTCAGGCACCGCGACCGTCCCCTGTGGGGCGTGCAGTTCCATCCGGAGTCGGTGCTTACCGACTACGGCCACCGCATGCTGGTCAACTTCCGCAACCTGACCGCCGAGCGGGCACGCAGTCCCCGTACGAAGAACACCGCCATCCCCGCGTCCGCGGCCGCCGTGCCGCGCTCCCGCCGCACCGTCCGTCCCGCCCACCGGCTGCACTACCGCCGGCTCGGCACCGCAGTCGACGCCGAGGCGGCTTTCGACCGGATGTGCGCCGACGCCCCCCGGGCCTTCTGGCTGGACAGTTCACGCGTCGAGCCGGGCCTCGCCCGCTTCTCCTTCTTCGGGGACGGCACCGGCCCGCTCGCGGAGTTCGTGCGCTACGACGTCGACAGCGGAGTCTGCGAGATCGAGCGGCCCGGACGGCCGGTGCGCCGGGTCCGCGCGAACATCTTCGACTATCTCAAACGGCAGTTGGCGACCCGTCATGTCGACGCCACCGGCCTTCCCTTCGACTTCACGGGCGGGTACGTCGGCTACTTCGGCTACGAGACCAAGGCCGACTGCGGCTCGCCGAACCGGCACCGGGCCGAAACCCCCGACGCCTGCTGGCTGTTCGCGGACCGGCTGATCGCCGTGGACCACGAGGAAGGCGCCACCTACGCGGTGTGCGTCGCGGAGGACAACCCGGGGGCCACCCGAGAGGCCGCCGACTGGCTCGACAGCGCGATGGCCCAGCTCACCTTCGTCTCCTCCGAGGAGCCCGCCGACGACCCCGTTCCGGCCGAACCGGATCCCGGCGCCGCCGAGCCCTGGCTGGTGCGCGACCGTACGACCTATCTCGCGGACATCGAGGCATGCCGACGCGAGCTGGAGGCCGGCACCAGCTACGAGATCTGCCTGACCAACGCCGCCCGGCTGCCCGCACCGGACGACGCCCACGGCTTCTACCGGGTGCTGCGCCGCGTCGACCCGGCGCCGTATGCGGCTCTTCTGAGGTTCGGGGAGCTGGATGTGGCCTGCTCGTCCCCCGAGCGCTTTCTGCGGATCGCCCCGGACGGCGTCGCGCAGGCCAGGCCGGTCAAGGGCACCGCACCCCGTGGCGCGAACCCGGCGGAGGACGCACGGCTGCGGCACTCGCTGGCCGTGGACGACAAGACCCGCGCCGAGAACCTGATGATCGTCGACCTGCTCCGCAACGATCTGGGCCGGGTCTGCGAGACCGGTACGGTACGGGTCGCCCGGCTCATGGCCACGGAGACCTGCGCGACCGTGCACCAGTTGGTCTCCGCGGTCGAGGGCCGTCTGCGGGAGGGCGCGGACGCCGTGGACTGCGTCCGCGCCTGCTTCCCCGCCGGCTCGGTGACCGGAGCGCCGAAGCTGCGAACCATGGAGATCATCGGCACGCTGGAGACCGAGGCCCGCGGCGTCTACTCCGGGGCCCTCGGCTACTTCGGATGCAGTGGCGCCGCGGACCTCGGCGTCGTCATACGCACCGCCGTACTGGCCGACGGCCTGATGCACGTGGGCGCCGGAGGCGCGATCGTCCTCGACTCCGACCCGGCCGCCGAGTACGAGGAGATGCTGCTGAAGACCGCCGCCGCGATGCACGCCCACCGCGAGCACACCACCGCCCCGGCCACCGAGGAGGAGGCGGCCCGATGACCGTCACCACGTCCCGGGCCGCCCTGACACCCGCCGGCGCGGAAGCCCCCGGCAACCTCGCGGCCCAGCTCGCCGCACTCGCCGAGCGGCGCGCCTGGAACGGCCGCCCCGCCTTCCATCAGGGGCACCGATCCTGGACCCATGGCGAGGTGCACGACCTCGCGGCCCGGGCGGCCGGTGTGCTCGCCGCGCACGGCGTCGGCCCCGGCGACCGGGTGCTGCTCGCCCTCCCCGACTCCGTCGCCTGGGTCACCGCCTTCCTGGCCACCGCCCGCCTCGGCGCCGTCGCCGTCCTGGTCAACCCCGGGCTCACCCCGCCCGACCTCGAGTTCGCGGCCGAGGACAGCGAACCCGTGCTGTGCCTGACCGGCCCCGGGCTCGGCGACCGTTTCCCCCGCCGTGCCCGCCTCGGCGCCGCCCGGTTGGAGGAGCTCACCCGGGACGCCCGGCCCACCGTCCTCGCGCACCAGGTCGACGCGCACACCCCGCTCTACATCCAGTACACCTCCGGAACCGCCGGGCGTCCCAAGCCGGTCGTGCACGGACACGGTGACCCGAAGACGTACCACGACCTCATCGCCCGGCGGCTGCTGCGCCTCACCCCGGACGACGTCACGCTGTCCCTTGCGCATCTGTTCTCCGCCTACGGCTTCGGCAACGCCTTCGTCTTCCCGCTGTTCTCCGGCTCCTCCGCGGTGCTGGCCGACCGGCGTCTGGATCCGGCCGCCGTGGACGAACTCGTCGTACGGCACCGGGTGACCCTTTTGTACGCCGTGCCCGTCCAGTACGCGGCCCTCGTCGCGGAGCGGGCGGACGGGCACGAGGCATGCTTCGCGTCCGTACGAGCCGCCGTCTCGTCCGGCGAGCACCTGCCCGCCGAGCTGGCCCGCCGTGTCACCGGCCTGCTCGGCGCCCCCGTTCTGGAACAGCTGGGCTCCACCGAGGCGGGACACGCCTTCTGCGCCAACGGCGTCGACGACAACCACCCGGGCACCGTCGGCCGCCCCGTACCCGGCTACGAGGTCGAGGTGCGCGACCCCGCGGGGCATGCGGTGCCGGACGGCGAGGAGGGGGAACTGTGGGTTCGCGGCCCCACGGTGACGCCCGGTTACCCGAACCGGCCCGAGGAGACCGGGCGCGCGCTCGTCGGCGGCTGGCTGGCCACCCGGGACCGGGCGCGCCGCGAACCCGACGGCACCTTCACCCATCTGGGCCGCGCGGACGACCTGGAGACCGTCGGCGGCGTCGCCGTCTCCCCGCTGGAGGTCGAGGAACTGCTGCGCACGCATCCGGCGGTGCGGGAGGTCGCGGTGGCCGCCGTCACCGACCACCGCGGGGGGCCCCGGCTGCGCGCCTTCGTCGTGCCCGTCACCCCGATCCCCGTCGGCCTGGAGGCCGACCTGATCTGCCTGGCCCGCGAGAACCTGGCCGCCCTCGAGGTGCCCCGGGGCGTCAGTTTCGTTCCGTCGCTGCCCCGTACCCCGACCGGGAGGCTCCGCCGCCACCTGGTCCGACGGGGAGCGTGGTGACCCGGGCACAGCACGGTGGGGCCCGCCCTGCGGCCGGAGGTCCGGACGCTACGAGGGTGCGGGCCGCAGCGCCTGCATGACCGCCCAGATCACAGAGACGAACGGGACCGCCACGACGGCCCCGATCACGCCCGCGACGATGCTGCCCCCGATGACGGACACGGCGACGACGAGCGGATGCAGGCGGACGGCCCAGCTCATCACGAGGGGGTGCAGCACATGTCCCTCGATCTGGCCGATGACGACGATGAGCAGCAGCACGGCCGCCGCCGTGAGCGGGCCGCGGCCGGCGAGCGCGACCACCGTGGCGACGGCGAGCGCGACCGGCGAGCCGACCAGCGGCACGAACGTGGCGAAGAACTCCAGCAGGGTGAGCGGCAGTGCCAGCGGGACACGCAGCGCGAACAGGGCGATACCGACGAGTGCGGCGTTGCTGGCGGCGACGATGATGATGCCCCGGGTGTACCCGGCGAACGTCCGCCAGGCCGCGTGCCCCGCCCGGTCCCACGCCGCTCGTGCGCTCCGGGGCAGCAACTGGTCCCGCGTCCAGCGCCACAGCCGTTCGCCGGAGTGGAGGAAGAACACCGAGGAGAAGAGCGCGAGCGCGACTCCCGTGACCAGTTCGACGATCCTGCCGAGGCCGCTGATGGCGTTGTTGACCAGGTTCGCCCGGTGGGCGGACAGATAGGAGACGATCTGCTGCTGGAGATCGGAGAGCTTGCGGGGGCTGAGCCGGAACGGGGGGCGTTCGAGCCAACGTTCGATCTGCCGGATGCCCCCGCGGAATTCGTCGGCCAGTTTCGCCGACTCGCCCACCACCGCGTCACTCACCAGCGCGAGGATCGTGAACAGGACGAGAATGCTGCCGATGAGGGCGACGGCGACGGCGAGGGACCGTGGGAGCCACCGGTTCAGCAGGTCGGCGAGGGGCCGCAGCACCGAGGTGATGACGAGCGCCAGGAACAGGGCCACGGCGATGAGCTGGAAGCGTCCCAGGATGGTGAAGACGCCGTAGACGACGATCCCGACCAGGATCAGGCGCCAGGCGTAGGCGGCGGCGACGCGCAGCCAGGAGACCGTGCGCTCGGCCGCCGTGGCGGGAGTGGCCGGGGCGCGCCGGGGGGCGCGTACGGAGTGCGGCGGCCGGCTGCCCAGCACGACGACGCGCGCCGCGCGCCCTCGCCCCGGCCGGTCCGCCGGGCCGCCCGTCTGCGCCACCACACCTCCCGCGTCCCGGCCGTGTTCATCCTCCAAGCACATTAGGTGCAAAGCGGTCAGGTCCCCGGGTGCAACGCGCCCGCCCGACGGCGACGGCGCCTCGGCTCGACTGTTTCTGGCCAAAGGGTCACCGAGTGGCTCTCTTCGGGCAGGGCCTCGGCAAGTATCGTGAGAGGGTCGAGAGACGCTGGCGGTCCGCACCTTGTCTGCGTGATGCGGTCGGAGGAAGCGATGGGCGGCGAAGGGCCGGGGCGGTCGGAGCAGCACCTGCCCAGGCTGCGGCTGGACGAGATGCTGGACGAGGTGCAGGCCCGTATCGACGCGGCGCGCGGCACCCAGGACCGGGTGCACCGCCTGCTGGAAGCCGTGCTGTCCGTCGGACGGGAACTGGACCTGCCGCAGGTGCTGCGGGGCATCGTCGAGGCGGCCGTGGCCCTCGTGGACGCCGAGTACGGCGCTCT
>NZ_JBEYWX010000017.1:0-176103 GCF_040644655.1 Streptomyces sp. NPDC046931 | reverse complement strand
CGCCCGGTTACATTCCGAACCCGGAAGCTAAGCCTTACAGCGCCGATGGTACTGCAGGGGGGACCCTGTGGGAGAGTAGGACGCCGCCGAACAATACTTCAGAGCTGGTCCCCGAACTTCGGTTCGGGGACCAGCTTTTTTGCGTTGCCCGTCACTTTGCGTTCACTTTGCCGGACGAGCATCCCAGCCATGGGTACCGCTGGAATGCTCAGGGCCGCAGGTATCGGCCACGGTGACGAGGTCATCGTGCCGGCCTTCGGGAACATCGAGGTTGCCGAGGCCGTGACCCAGGCCGGGGCGATCCCGGTGTTCGCCGACATAGACCCGGTGACGTACTGCCTGGACCCCCTCGTCGTCGAAGCCGCGGTGAGCCCGCAGACCGTCGCGGTCGTCGTCGTGCACCGATTCGGCCAGCCCGCCGACGTGCCACGTCTGCACGAGATCGGGCAGCGGCACGGCCTCCTGGTGCTGGAACAGGGGGAGTCCGAGACGCCGTACGCCGAGGTGGCCCAGCGTCGCGAGCGAGCGGCGTACCTGGACCGGCGGCTGCGGGGCGTGCGGACGCCCGAGGGCAGCGGCGGTCACACCTATCAGCAGTACGTCGTGCGCGTGCCGGGCAACGGCCGGCCGGACCGGGACGCCTTCGCACGGGCCGTACGGGCCAGGGGAGTCGAGTGCCGGGTGCCGGTGAAGACCCCTGTCCACCGTATGCCGGAGTTCCGCCGGGACGTGTATCTGCCCGAGACCGAGCGAGCGGCCGACGAGACCCTCGCCCTGCCGGTGGACGCCTCGCTGACGAAGCGTGAGATGAACCGGATCGTCTCGGCGTGCAACGCCCTGGGAGGGTTGCTGCAAGCCGCATTCTGAGGGGTGTCCTCCTGTTTGGGAACACACTCCAGTTCGGGGTATGATCTATTCCGTTGCCGCGAGGGAAACCTCGAAAATGGTGACAGGCCCCTATAGCTCAGTCGGCAGAGCGTCTCCATGGTAAGGAGAAGGTCAACGGTTCGATTCCGTTTGGGGGCTCAACCGGAAGGCCCCGCCCATCAGGGCGGGGCCTTCTTCGTTTTCCCCTTCCTCAGTCCTTGGGAAGACCCGGTACGCGCATCGCCAGAATCGCCATGTCGTCCGACGGGGCGTCCGAGGCGAAGCGTTCGACCGCGCGCATGATCCGGGCGGCCACGGCGCCCGCCGTGAGGCCCGTGCAGGTCGTGAGGACCTCCGTGAGTCCGTCGTCGCCCAACATGCGCGTGCCCTCGCGGCGTTCGGTGACGCCGTCCGTGACACACAGCAGGACGTCTCCGGGATCGAGCGTCACCGTCTGCTCGTACAGCTCCAGATCCTCCATCACACCGAGCAGCGGCTGCGGTTCAGCCGCCGGTGCCACCGTGCCGTCCTGGCGCAGACGCAGGGGGAGCGGATGGCCGGCGCACACCACCTTCAGCACGGCGCTGCCGTCCTCCTGCGGCCACAACTCGCCGTAGAGCAGCGTCAGGAAGCGGCTGCGCGCCCCTTCGTCGAGGATCGCGGAGTTCAGGCGCTCCAGCACCGCCGGGCCGCCGAAGCCCTCGCGGGCCAGCAGACGCAGGGCGTGGCGGGCCAGGCCGGTGACCGCGGCCGCCTCCGGGCCCGTACCGCAGACGTCGCCGATGGCGAAGCCGTACGCGCCGTCGCGGATCGGGAACACGTCGTAGAAGTCGCCCCCGACCTCGTTCCCCTCGCCGGCCGCGCGGTAGATCACCTCGACCTCGACGCCGTCGATCCGCGGGAGCTCCGGCGGGAGCAGGCTGCGCTGGAGGGACTGGCTGATGGCCGTGCGCTCCGAGTACAGCCGGGCGTTGTCCAGGGCCAGGGCCGCCCGTCGGCTCAGGTCCTCGGCCAGTTCCAGGATCTCCTGGCGGAAGTGTTCGTCCGTCGGCTTGCCGAGGGTCAGCATGCCGATGACGCGGTTGCGGGCCACGAGAGGCAGTACGACCGTCTCGCCGCCGACCGCGGAGGCCGTCGCCAGTGTCGTGCCGATGCCGGAGCTGAGTGGGGGCGGCTCGCCCAGGCCCAGGCTCCGCATGGAGGTGCGCAGCGCCGCCTCGTGGGCCGCCTCCGCCGGGGCCGTCCAGACCCGGGCACCGGGTGTGGGGATGGGTTCCGGCGGGGCGATCTTCGCCAGGAGCGCCTTGAGGCCGTCGATGCGTTCCTCGTCCTCGTGCAGGACATAGGAGAGGTACGGCTCCGACGCCTGGTCGGCGATGGTGTACACCGCGCACCAGGTGGCCAGGGTCGGAATCGTCATCTGGGCCATGAGGGCCAGCGTCTGGTCCCGGTCCAGCGTGCCCGCGAGGAGGTCGGAGGCCTCGACGAGGAAGCTCAGCGAGCCGCGGCGCAGCCGCTCCAGCTCTCCGAGGCGGGCCGATTCCACGGCCAGGGCGATTCGGTCGGCCGCGAACTGCAGACGCAGCGCCTCCTCGTTGGAGTACCGGGAGGACGACTCGGCCGCGACGCCCAGGGAGCCGGTCAGGCGGCCTTCCACCTTCAGCGGGACCGTGACCACGGAGCGCATGCCCGTGCCGCTCAGCAGGGGCACCGCGCCCGGTACGGCGGTCAGGTCGTCGTGGACGGCGGGCATACGGGCCGAGCCGTAGCGGCCGGGGCCCGCCTCGACCGGGACGCGGGCGAAGCGCTGGCGGGCGGAGGGCAGGCCCGTCGAGGCGCGCACCTCCAGCTCGGTCTCGTCGTCGGTGGCCAGCAGGAGGAAGGCGGCGTCGCCGTCGAGCATGTCGCGGGCGCGCTCCACCGTGCGCTGGAGGAGGCCGTCGAGATCGTCGGGGGCCGGGGAGCCGATGAAGACCTCGAAGGGGTCCGGGGTCTGGCCGTCGGAGACGGTCGACGAGTCGGTGGCGGGACCCCGCAGGGGGGTCTGGAGCACGGCCCGCTCGTGGTCGCGCACCAGCAGGCAGACCGTGGACGGTTCGCCGGCGGTGTCGCGTACGCGCAGGTGGGAGGCGTATACGGGGTTCACCCGGCCGTCGGCGCCGCGGATGCCGTAGGTGCCCTCCCAGCGGGAGAGCCGGAGGGCCTCGGCGATTCCCGTGCTGGTGCCGGGGGTGTGCGGCCAGGCGGCGAGGTCGGTGAGCGGTCTGCCGGTGACCTGTTCGGCCGCGTATCCGAAGAGGTCCTCCGCGTCCTCGTTCCAGGCGGTGATGGTGCCCTTGCGGTCGATCTGGACGACCGCGACGCGGACCCGGCCGTCCGCGAGCGGCAGGAGGTTCGCGGGGAGCGAGGGACCCGCCGTGCGTGTGCCGACGGGGCGTTCCGGGAGATCGAGTCGGAACCAGACCTGTTTGTGCGTGGAGGTGTACTCGACGCCCCAGCGGTTGGCCAGGGCGGCGCAGAGTTGCAGGCCGCGGCCGCCCTCGCGGTCGGGGCTGCCCATGTTCACGGCGCTCGACTGGAGCGGGATCTCCCGTTCCGGATAGCGGTCGGCGACCTCGATGCGTACGTTGTCGTCGCTGCGCAGGCACAGGACCTCCGCGGCGGTGCCCGCGTGCACGACGGCGTTCGTGACCAGTTCGCTGGTGAGGACCACGGCGTCGTCGACGATGTCCGCGAAGCCCCAGCCCTGGAGGGTGTCGCGGACGAAGGACCGGGCGGTCGCCACGGATCGTCCGACGGGCTCGAAGCTGGCGGCCGCGCGCGCGGTGATCACAGAACTCCCTGTCCGGTTCTCGACGTGCGGGGCGCCCGGGCCGACCCCCTCCTGCCGGGGCGAAGGCTCATTCGCCCTCTGCCGGGGATCCTGGGGGTGTCCCCCGGGACGCAGTCCGGTGGTCATGGTGCGGTGCCCCTCCGATGCCTGCCCGCTCGTGTTCGTGCCACCGCCCAGGCCGGTCGGACCGGCGCGGCTGGACAGCCGCATGCAAGGTTACTTACCTTCGCGGTCCATGCGGATGCCGGTTGCCGGTGTTTACGTCCGGAGGGTGTGCGAAGCGTGTGCGAAGCTGCCGAACTGTTATGGCCTGGTTCAGGCAGGGTGAAACACTGGGCAAGCTTCCAACGGAGCTCCGGGCGGGCCGAGTGGCTCCTGCCAAGCCGGGCAGGAGCACCGCGCGTGCCCGGTGGAACGGGCGCTCCTACGAACCAGTGACCGGTTACATCGAGTAGTACCCCTGAGCACAGCAGTGATGGTCGACCACCTGCGGGAGGGACACAGTGGAGTCTGGCGCAGCGACGCGGGGCACGAACACGCGCGCGAAAGGCGGACAGTCCCTGAGCAACCAGCGCACCGCGCGCAAGGGAACCACCGCGGTGGACACGGCGGCCCTGAACCGGCTGTTGACGGCCCTCGCGTCGATGAGGGACGGCAATTTCCGGAAACGGCTGACGGTCTCCGGCGACGGAGTGATGGCCGAAATCGCCGCCGTCTTCAACGAGGTGGCGGACCGCAATCTTCACCTGACCGGGGAGCTGGCGCGGGTGCGGCGCGTGGTCGGGCGTGAGGGCAAACTCACCGAGCGGCTGGAGACGGGTGCCTGCGAGGGCTCCTGGGCGGCCGCGATCGACGCGTCCAACGCGCTCGTCGACGATCTCGTACGCCCCGTCTCCGAGGTGAGCCGGGTGCTGTCGGCGGTCGCCGAGGGCGATCTCTCGCCGCGTATGGAGCTGCGGACGCCGGGGCCGGAGGGCACGGGGCATCCGCTGCGCGGCGAGTTCCTGAAGGTGGGCCGCACGGTCAACAACCTGGTCGACCAGTTGTCGACGTTCACCGACGAGGTCACGCGGGTGGCCATCGAGGTGGGCACCGAGGGCAAGCTGGGCGGTCAGGCCCGTGTGCGAGGTATGTCCGGTTCGTGGAAGGACCTCACGGATTCGGTCAACACGATGGCGTACCGGCTGACCGCCCAGGTGCGGGACATCGCCCTGGTGACGACGGCGGTCGCGAAGGGCGACCTCTCGCGGAAGGTCACGGTTCATGTGGCCGGCGAGATGCTGGAGCTGAAGAACACCGTCAACACGATGGTGGACCAGCTGGCGTCCTTCTCCTCCGAGGTCACGCGGGTCGCCCGGGAGGTCGGCACCGAGGGCGAGCTGGGCGGCCAGGCCCAGGTGCCCGGTGTGTCGGGCGTGTGGAAGGACCTCACCGACTCGGTGAACCTGATGGCCGGCAATCTGACCGCCCAGGTGCGCGGTATCGCGCAGGTGACGACCGCGGTGGCCAACGGTGACCTGTCGCAGAAGGTGACCGTGTCGGCGCGCGGCGAGATCGCGCAGCTGGCCGAGACGATCAACCAGATGACCGAGACGCTGCGCACCTTCGCGGACGAGGTCACCCGGGTGGCCAACGAGGTGGGTGCCGAGGGCCGGCTCGGTGGTCAGGCGAATGTGCCGGGTGCGGCGGGCACGTGGAAGGACCTCACCGATTCGGTGAACACGGTCTTCCGGAACCTGACCACCCAGGTGCGGGACATCGCCGCCGTCACCACGGCGGTGGCCAGCGGTGACCTGTCGCAGAAGGTCACCGTCGACGTCGCCGGCGAGATGCTGGAGCTGAAGAACACCGTCAACGGGATGGTGGACCAGCTGTCCGCCTTCGGTGCCGAGGTCACCCGGGTGGCGCGGGAGATCGGTGTCGAGGGTGAGCTGGGCGGCCAGGCGCAGGTGACGGGCGCCGCCGGTACCTGGAAGGACCTCACGGACTCCGTCAACACGGCGTTCCGCAACCTCACCGGTCAGGTGCGCAACATCGCGCAGGTCACGACGGCGGTGGCCAACGGCGACCTGTCGCAGAAGGTCACCGTGGACGTGTCCGGTGAGATGCTCCAGCTCAAGAACACCGTGAACACGATGGTGGACCAGCTGTCCGCGTTCGCCGACCAGGTCACGCGCATGGCCCGGGACGTCGGTACGGAGGGCCGTCTGGGCGGCCAGGCCGTGGTGCCGGGTGTCTCCGGCACCTGGAAGGAGCTCACCGACTCCGTCAACTTCATGGCGGGCAACCTCACCTCGCAGGTGAGGCAGATCGCCCAGGTGACGACGGCGGTGGCGCGGGGTGATCTGTCGCAGAAGATCGACGTGGATGCGCGCGGCGAGATCCTGGAGCTGAAGAACACCATCAACAACCTGGTGGACCAGCTCTCGGCGTTCGCCGAGCAGGTGACGCGGGTGGCCCGTGAGGTGGGTACGGAGGGCAGGCTCGGCGGTCAGGCGCAGGTGCCGGGCGTGGCCGGTGTGTGGCGCGACCTGACCGACTCCGTCAACGGCATGGCGGGCAACCTCACCACCCAGGTGCGCAACATCGCGCAGGTCGCGACGGCGGTGGCGCGGGGTGATCTGTCGCAGAAGATCGACGTGGATGCGCGCGGCGAGATCCTGGAGCTGAAGAACACCATCAACACGATGGTCGACCAGCTCTCCAACTTCGCCGAGCAGGTGACGCGGGTGGCCCGTGAGGTGGGCACCGAGGGAATCCTCGGCGGCCAGGCCGAGGTGCAGGGTGTCTCGGGCACCTGGAAGGACCTCACGCAGTCCGTGAACTTCATGGCGAACAACCTGACGATCCAGGTGCGCAACATCGCCGAGGTCACCACCGCCGTCGCCAAGGGCGACCTGTCGAAGAAGATCACCGTCGACGCCAAGGGCGAGATCCTCGAGCTGGTCACCACCGTCAACACGATGGTCGACCAGCTGTCGTCCTTCGCCGAGCAGGTGACGCGGGTGGCCCGCGAGGTGGGCACCGAGGGCATCCTCGGCGGCCAGGCGCACGTGCCCGGCGTGACGGGCATCTGGAAGGACCTCAGCGACAACGTCAACCTCATGGCCAACAACCTCACCATGCAGGTGCGCAACATCTCCCAGGTCGCGGCGGCCGTCGCCAACGGTGACCTGACGCGGACGGTGACGATCGAGGCGCGCGGCGAGGTCGCGCAGCTCGCCGACACCTTCAACACCATGGTGAAGACGCTGAGTTCGTTCGCCGACCAGGTCACCAAGGTGGCCCGTGAGGTGGGCACGGACGGCATCCTCGGCGGTCAGGCGCACGTACCCGGCGTGGCCGGCACGTGGAAGGACCTCACCGAGTCCGTGAACCAGATGGCGTCCAACCTGACCGGTCAGGTGCGCAATATCGCCATGGTCACCACGGCCATCGCCAAGGGTGACCTGACGAAGAAGATCGACATTGACGCCCGCGGTGAGATCCTCGAGCTGAAGACGACGATCAACACGATGGTCGACCAGCTGTCCAGCTTCGCCGAGGAGGTCACCCGGGTGGCCCGCGAGGTGGGCACCGAGGGACAGCTGGGCGGTCAGGCACGCGTGCGTGACGTCGACGGCACCTGGCGGGACCTCACCGAGTCGGTGAA
The DNA here is from genome assembly GCF_040644655.1 of Streptomyces sp. NPDC046931. Taxonomy (NCBI): domain Bacteria; kingdom Bacillati; phylum Actinomycetota; class Actinomycetes; order Kitasatosporales; family Streptomycetaceae; genus Streptomyces; species Streptomyces sp. NPDC046931. The sequence goes on along the minus strand of NZ_JBEYWX010000017.1, from coordinate 168,751 downwards.
CGAGATGGCCGGGAACCTGACTCGGCAGGTGCGTGCCATCGCGCGCGTGGCGACCGCGGTGACCCGCGGCGACCTCAACCTGAAGATCGATGTGGATGCCGCGGGCGAGATCCAGGAACTTCAGGACTACATCAACAAGATGATCGCCAACCTGCGTGACACCACGATCGCCAACAAGGAGCAGGACTGGCTCAAGGGCAACCTGGCCCGCATCTCCGCCCTGATGCAGGGCCGCCGTGATCTGGAGGACGTGGCCTCGCTGATCATGAGCGAGCTGACGCCGGTGGTCTCCGCGCAGCACGGCGCGTTCTTCCTCTCCATGCCGCTGGTCGACGGCAAGGACCTGGCGGCCGACGCGGACGAGGCGTACGAGCTGCGCATGCTGGGGTCCTACGGCTACTCCATGGGCTCCATGCCGACGTCGTTCCGGCCGGGTGAGGCGCTGATCGGCACGGCCGCCAAGGAAAAGCGCACGATCCTCGTGGAGAACGCTCCGAGCGGTTATCTGAAGATCTCCTCCGGGCTCGGGGACGCGCCCCCCGCGCAGGTGATCGTCCTTCCGGTGCTGTTCGAGGGGACGGTGCTCGGCGTCATCGAGCTGGCGTCCTTCACCCCGTTCACGCAGATCCAGAGGGACTTCCTCAACCAGATCGCCGAGATGATCGCGACGAGCGTCAACACCATCTCCGTCAACACCAAGACGGAGGTGCTGCTGAAGCAGTCGCAGGAGCTGACCGAGCAACTCAGGCTCCGGTCGGAGGAGTTGGAACAGCGGCAGAAGGCACTCCAGGCCTCCAACGCCGAACTGGAGGACAAGGCCGAGCTGCTGGCCCAGCAGAACCGGGACATCGAGGTAAAGAACACCGAGATCGAGGAGGCGCGGCAGGTCCTGGAGGAGCGCGCCGAGCAGCTCGCGGTCTCCATGCGCTACAAGAGCGAGTTTCTGGCCAACATGTCGCACGAGCTGCGCACGCCGCTCAACTCGCTGCTGATCCTGGCCAAGTTGCTCGCCGACAACGCCGAGGGGAACCTCTCGCCGAAGCAGGTGGAGTTCGCGGAGACCATCCACGGTGCCGGTTCCGACCTGCTCCAGCTGATCAACGACATCCTGGACCTGTCGAAGGTCGAGGCGGGCAAGATGGACGTCTCGCCGACGCGTATCGCCCTCGTGCAGCTCGTCGACTACGTGGAGGCCACGTTCCGGCCGCTGACCGCGGAGAAGGGACTCGACTTCTCCGTACGGGTGTCGCCGGAGCTGCCCGCCACGCTGCACACCGACGAGCAGCGCCTGCTTCAGGTGCTGCGCAACCTGCTGTCCAACGCGGTGAAGTTCACCGACACCGGGGCCGTGGAGCTGGTCATCCGCCCGGCGGGCAGCGATGTGCCGTTGGCCATCCGGGAGCAGCTGCTGGAGGCCGGCGCGCTGCGGGAGCCGGACGCGGAACTGATCGCCTTCTCGGTGGCCGACACCGGCATCGGCATCGCGGCGAGCAAGATGCGGGTGATTTTCGAGGCGTTCAAGCAGGCGGACGGCACGACGAGCCGCAAGTACGGCGGCACGGGCCTCGGGTTGTCCATCTCGCGCGAGATCGCGCGGCTGCTGGGCGGCGAGATCCATGCGCAGAGCGAACCCGGACGCGGTTCGACGTTCACCCTGTATCTGCCGCTGCATCCCAGTGAACTGCCGCCGCAGGGCTACTCGCAGCTGGCGCCCGCCATGGAGGCGGACGAGCTGCTGGCGTCCGAGGCGGAGCTGTCCGCGCCGGACATCGAGACCCCGGCCGAGGTCAAGTCGTACCAGGAGACCCAGAACGGGCCCGCGGCCCTCTTCCGGCGGCGGCGCAGGGCGGTCTCCGCGGGTGGGCAGCGCGGCGCCGTCGGGGGGCAGGAGCAGTGGCCCGCTGAGCAGCAGGAGGGGCCCAAGGTGCGGCAGGGCGTGCGGTTCGACAGCGAGAAGGTGCTGATCGTCGACGACGACATCCGCAACGTCTTCGCGCTCACCAGCGTTCTGGAGCAGCACGGCCTGTCGGTGCTGTACGCCGAGAACGGCCGGGAGGGCATCGAGGTGCTGGAACAGCACGACGATGTCGCGGTCGTCCTGATGGACATCATGATGCCCGAGATGGATGGTTATGCCACGACCACGGCGATCCGGCGGATGCCGCAGTTCGCCGGGCTGCCGATCATCGCGCTGACGGCGAAGGCGATGAAGGGGGACCGTGAGAAGGCCATCGAGTCGGGCGCATCGGACTATGTGACCAAGCCGGTCGACCCCGATCATCTCCTCTCCGTGATGGAACAGTGGATGCGTGTGCAGTGACGTGGACGTCCGGGCGGTGGAAGGGGCGCCGAATGTTCACTCGGAGTTGCTGATCGGGTGTTGCCGGGGCCGTGTAGAAGTGCGGTGTGCGGGGAACCTTCTGGTCCCCGGCCGCGTTTCTGTTATGTGCACAGTGACATCGCGGTGACAGGGTGTGGCGACAGGCGGGGTGCGGCTACGATGACCGGCACAAGGACGGGCGGCGCAAGGGAGTCGTCCCCTGGGGTGGCTCCGGAAGGTGTCACTCCGAGTCCTGAGGACAGGGGAGGCCCCACGCCGGGGCGAGGAGGGCGGGCCATGGTGCAGAAGGCCAAGATCCTCCTGGTCGATGACCGGCCGGAGAATCTGCTGGCGCTGGAGGCCATCCTCTCCGCGCTCGATCAGACGCTGGTCAGGGCATCGTCCGGGGAGGAAGCGCTCAAGGCACTGCTGACGGACGACTTCGCGGTCATTCTGCTGGATGTCCAGATGCCGGGTATGGACGGATTCGAGACCGCCGCGCACATCAAGCGGCGGGAGCGGACACGTGACATCCCGATCATCTTCCTGACCGCCATCAACCACGGCCCGCACCACACCTTCCGGGGGTACGCGGCAGGCGCGGTGGACTACATCTCCAAGCCGTTCGACCCGTGGGTGCTGCGCGCGAAGGTCTCGGTGTTCGTCGAGCTGTACATGAAGAACTGCCAGCTGCGCGAGCAGGCGGCCCTGCTGCGGCTCCAGCTGGAGGGCGGCGGCAAGTCCGCGGCCGGCGAGAGCAAGGAGCCGGCCGGGCTGCTCGCCGAGCTGTCCGCTCGGCTCGCAGCGGTCGAGGAGCAGGCCGAGGCGCTGTCCAAGCAGCTCGACGACGAGTCGGCAGACGCGGCGGCGGTGGCGACCGCGGCCCATCTGGAGCGCAAACTCACGGGCCTGCGCCGCGCCCTGGACGCCTTGGAACCGGGCACGGGCAGCGGCACGGCGCCGGTTCCGTCCCAGAGCTGACGGGGGTTCGCTCCACGGGTGAGCAGGAGGGCGACGGCCGCGGGTCGTGGCCCCCGGTGCCGGTCCCGGAGCTCTGGTGTCAGTCCTGTGTCCGGCCACGCTTCTCCGCCAAGCGGCGCAGCCGCTTGAGCCCGCGTCAGTTTCGTGCCTCCCCCAGGGCGACACGAACGGGTGAAGCAGTGGCCACGCGTGTCCCCTGTCGCCTCCACCGGTAACCTCACACTCATGGCCTCACGTCCCGCAGCCAAGAAGTCGCCCGCGAAGAAGGCGGCCGCTCCGAGGCAGGCTCCGGCGAAGAGGGCCCCCGCGAAGAAGGCCGCCGCGAAGAAGGCGCCCGCCAGGAAGTCCGTGGTGAAGAAGCCCGCCCCCGCGCCGGCGCCCAGCTCGACCGCGGGCGTGTACAGACTCGTACGCGCCCTCTGGCTCGGCCTCGCGCACGCCGTCGGGGCGATGCTTCGGGGCTTCGGGCGGGGCGCGAAGGGGCTCGACCCGGCGCATCGCAAGGACGGCCTCGCGCTCCTGCTGCTCGGCCTGTCGCTGATCGTCGCCGCGGGCACCTGGGCCAGTCTGCGCGGCCCCGTGGGCGACCTCGTCGAGATGCTGGTCACCGGCGCGTTCGGCCGGCTGGACCTGCTCGTGCCGATACTGCTCGGCGCGATCGCGGTGCGCCTGATCCTGCACCCGGAGCGGCCGGAGGCCAACGGCCGTATCGTCATCGGCCTGTCCGCACTGGTGATCGGGGTGCTCGGGCAGGTGCACATCGCCTGCGGCGGTCCCGCCCGCAGCGACGGCATGCAGGCGATAAGGGACGCCGGCGGCCTCATCGGCTGGGGCACGGCCACACCGCTGACGTACACCATGGGCGATGCCCTCGCGGTGGCGCTGCTCGTCCTGCTCACCTTCTTCGGGCTGCTCGTCGTCACCGCCACACCCGTCACCGCCATTCCGCAGCGGCTGCGGCTGCTCGGTGTGAAGCTGGGCCTTCTGCACGCCCCGGACGACTTCCCCGGCGAGGACGACGAGCGGTACGACGAGCAGTGGCGCGAGGCGCTGCCCCGTTCCCGGCGACGAGGCTCCGCCGACCAGTCCTACGACCCGGAGGCGGCCGAGCGGGACGCGATCGCACGGCGGCGCGGCCGCTCCCGGCGCCCCGCCGTGCAGCAGCCCGCCATGGACCGGCAGACGGACGCCGTGGACGTCGCGGCGGCCGCCGCTGCCGCCCTGGACGGCGCCGTCCTGCACGGCATGCCGCCGTCCCCGCTCGTCGCCGACCTCACCCAGGGGGTCAGCGTCGGGGACCGCGAGCCGACGACGCCGACGCCCGTGCCGGCCGCACGGCCCCAGCAGGAGCGGCTCACGGCCGAGCCGGCGGTGCCCGACCTCACCAAGGCGCCTCCGCAGGAACACCGTGACCTGCCGCCGCGCGCCGAGCAGCTCCAGCTCTCCGGCGACATCACCTACTCCCTGCCCGCCCTGGACCTTCTGGAGCGCGGCGGCCCCGGCAAGGCGCGCAGCGCCGCAAACGACGCCGTCGTCGCCGCGCTCACGAACGTCTTCACCGAGTTCAAGGTCGACGCGGCCGTCACCGGCTTCACCCGCGGCCCGACGGTCACCCGCTACGAGGTGGAGCTGGGCCCGGCCGTGAAGGTGGAGCGGATCACCGCGCTCACCAAGAACATCGCGTACGCCGTCGCCAGTCCCGACGTGCGGATCATCAGTCCGATCCCCGGCAAGTCCGCGGTCGGCATCGAGATCCCCAACACCGACCGGGAGATGGTCAACCTCGGTGACGTGCTGCGCCTCGCGGAGGCCGCCGAGGACGACCACCCCATGCTGGTGGCGCTCGGCAAGGACGTCGAGGGCGGCTATGTGATGGCGAACATCGCGAAGATGCCGCACATCCTCGTCGCCGGTGCCACCGGCTCCGGCAAGTCGTCCTGTATCAACTGCCTGATCACCTCGATCATGATGCGCGCGACCCCGGAGGACGTGCGCATGGTGCTCGTCGACCCCAAGCGCGTGGAGCTGACCGCGTACGAGGGCATCCCGCACCTGATCACGCCGATCATCACCAACCCGAAGCGGGCCGCCGAGGCGCTCCAGTGGGTCGTACGGGAGATGGACCTGCGCTACGACGACCTCGCGGCGTACGGCTTCCGGCACATCGACGACTTCAACGAGGCGATCAGAAACGGCAAGATCAAGTCGCCCGAGGGCAGCGAGCGCGAACTCCAGCCGTACCCCTACCTGCTGGTGATCGTCGACGAGCTGGCGGACCTGATGATGGTCGCGCCGCGCGATGTCGAGGACGCGATCGTGCGCATCACGCAGCTCGCGCGCGCGGCGGGCATCCATCTGGTGCTCGCCACGCAGCGGCCGTCCGTGGACGTCGTCACCGGTCTGATCAAGGCGAACGTGCCGTCCCGGCTGGCCTTCGCCACCTCGTCCCTGGCCGACTCGCGCGTCATCCTCGACCAGCCCGGCGCCGAGAAGCTGATCGGCAAGGGCGACGGGCTCTTCCTGCCGATGGGCGCGAACAAGCCGACCCGTATGCAGGGCGCGTTCGTGACCGAGGAGGAGGTCGCGGCGGTCGTCCGGCACTGCAAGGAGCAGATGGCGCCCGTCTTCCGGGAGGACGTCACGGTCGGCGGCAAGCAGAAGAAGGAGATCGACGAGGACATCGGCGACGATCTCGACCTGCTGTGCCAGGCGGCCGAACTGGTCGTGTCCACCCAGTTCGGATCCACCTCGATGCTCCAGCGGAAGCTGCGCGTCGGCTTCGCCAAGGCCGGCCGTCTGATGGACCTCATGGAGTCGCGGAACATCGTCGGCCCCAGCGAGGGATCCAAGGCCCGCGACGTCCTGGTGAAACCCGACGAACTGGACGGAGTGCTCGCCCTGATTCGCGGGGAGTCTCAACCGTAGGTCCGGACGTTCCCGGTCCACCGTACGAGCGGGTGGGCCGGGCGCATCGCCGGCACCCCCGGCGGCGCGCCCGGCGCTGGACCGTGACCCACTCGTAAGTGTTCCGTGAGCAACCGTTCCCCCGCCACGTACGTCAAGCTGAGCAAGACGACAGGAATATGTCCCACCATCAGGATGACCGGCCGTTCTGATGGCGTACAAAGTCCTACCGCCCGGTTGCCCCACCCTTTCGTTACCCCCCTAGACTGAACTTCCAGCACAGGTGGCTACACGCTCGAAAGGCGTCCCCGTGTCCATCGGCAACTCCCCTGACGACAACTCCCCAAAGGACGCACGTCCCTTCGACGACGACCGAGAAGACGCCCGTGAAGACGCCGGGGCGTCGGACCGCCCCTCGGTCGGCCGGGCCCTGCAGCAGGCGCGCATCGCGGCCGGGCTGACCGTCGACGAGGTCAGCAATGCCACCCGGGTCCGCATCGCCATCGTGCACGCGATCGAACACGACGACTTCGCACCGTGCGGCGGCGACGTCTACGCCCGCGGCCACATTCGCACGCTCGCACGGGCCGTGCACCTCGACCCCGCCCCACTGCTCGAACAGTTCGCCGCCGAGCACGGCGGACGGCCCGCCCCGACCCCGGCGGCCCCGCTCTTCGAGGCGGAACGTATCCGCCCCGAGCGCCGCGGGCCCAACTGGACCGCGGCCATGGTCGCGGCGATCGTCGCCGTGATCGGCTTCGTCGGGTTCACCCTGGTCAAGGGAGGCGACGACGCCGGGCAGAGCGCCAAGACGCCGATCGCCAAGGGCCCCCAGGCGAGCACCGGCAAGCCCGTCTCGGCCACGCCCAAGAGCAGCAAGCCCGCCGAGCCCAAGCCCGAGCCGTCCGACAGCGCCATCGCGGCCGCGCCCCGCGACAAGGTGACCGTCCAGGTCAGCGCCGCCGACGGCCGAAGCTGGATCTCCGCAAAGGATCACAACGGACGCACCCTGTTCGACGGGCTGCTCAAGAAGGGCGACTCGCAGACCTTCCAGGACAAGGAGAAGATCGACCTGGTCCTCGGTGACGCGGGCGCCATCGAGCTGTACGTCAACGGAAAGAAGATCCAGGACGACTTCCAGCCGGGTCAGGTCGAGCGCCTGACCTATACGAAGGGCGACCCCGTCACCGGGTGACGGACGGCCGCCGCGCCCGGGAAAGCCGCCGGGCGGTACGCAAGGGACACGGACACACGGGGTTGGCCAAGATCGGCCAACCCCGTCGACGTGGGCTGTCAGCGGGACGAAGTAGTCTTGAGCCCATGTCTGAACGCCGTACCGTCGCACTCGTCACCCTTGGCTGCGCCCGTAACGAGGTGGACTCGGAGGAGCTCGCAGGCCGTTTGGAGGCGGACGGCTGGCAGCTCGTGGAGGACGCCCAGGAAGCGGACGTCGCCGTGGTGAACACGTGCGGCTTCGTCGAGGCCGCGAAGAAGGACTCCGTCGACGCCCTCCTGGAGGCCAACGACCTCAAGGGACACGGCAGAACGCAGGCCGTCGTGGCGGTGGGCTGCATGGCCGAGCGGTACGGCAAGGAACTGGCCGAGGCCCTCCCCGAGGCCGACGGTGTGCTCGGGTTCGACGACTACGCGAACATCTCGGACCGCCTCCAGACCATCCTGAACGGCGGCATCCACGCCTCCCACACCCCGCGCGACCGGCGCAAGCTGCTGCCGATCACGCCGGCGGAGCGGCAGGAGTCCGCCGCGGGCGTCGCGCTGCCGGGCCACGGTCCGGCCGACCTCCCGGAGGGCGTCGCCCCGGCCTCGGGCCCCCGTGCGCCGCTGCGCCGCCGTCTGGACGGCTCCCCGGTCGCCTCGGTGAAGCTCGCCTCCGGCTGCGACCGGCGCTGCTCCTTCTGCGCCATCCCCTCCTTCCGCGGCTCCTTCATCTCGCGCCGCCCGAGCGATGTGCTGAACGAGACGCGCTGGCTGGCCGAGCAGGGCGTGAAGGAGATCATGCTGGTCTCCGAGAACAACACCTCGTACGGCAAGGACCTCGGTGACATCCGTCTCCTGGAGTCCCTGCTGCCCGAGCTCGCCGAGGTGGACGGCGTCGAGCGGGTCCGCGTCAGCTACCTCCAGCCGGCCGAGATGCGGCCCGGCCTGATCGACGTGCTCACCTCGACGCCGAAGGTCGTGCCCTACTTCGATCTCTCCTTCCAGCACTCCGCGCCCGGCGTGCTGCGCGCGATGCGGCGCTTCGGTGACACCGACCGCTTCCTGGAGCTGCTGGACACCATCAGAAGCAAGGCCCCGGGGGCCGGTGTGCGTTCCAACTTCATCGTGGGCTTCCCCGGCGAGACCGAGTCCGACCTGGCCGAACTGGAGCGCTTCCTGAGCGGTGCCCGGCTGGACGCGATCGGTGTCTTCGGCTACTCCGACGAGGAGGGCACGGAGGCCGCGACGTACGACGACAAGCTCGACGAGGACGTCGTCGCCGAGCGGCTGGCCCACATCTCCCGGCTCGCAGAGGAGCTGGTCTCCCAGCGTGCGGAGGAGCGCGTCGGCGAGACGGTCCAGGTGCTCGTGGAGTCGGTGGACGCGGAGGAGGGGGCCTACGGCCGCGCCGCGCACCAGGCGCCCGAGACGGACGGCCAGGTGCTGTTCACGGAGGGCGCGGGTCTGACCGTGGGCCGTATGGTCGAGGCGAAGGTGGTCGGTACGGAGGGTGTCGACCTGGTGGCCGAGCCGCTCGCGGGCTCGCTCGGGTGTCCTGAGGAGGCGGGCAGATGACGGGAATCCCGGCATCCGCGGCGGGCGGCTCCTCCCGCGCGCGGGGCGCGGCGTCCATGCCGGGCGCCACTGGCGCCTCGGCCATGTCCGGCCCCAAGGCGGGCAAGGGACCTTCCGGTGCGCCGGCCGCCCAGGCGGTCCCGGGCCCGGATGCACCCGGCTCCTCCGACTCCCCGGACGGGGTACGGCCGCCGCGGGGCGGCAAGCTGACGGCCGCCGCGGTCAACCAGGCCAGTGTCTGGAACGTCGCCAACCTCCTGACGATGCTGCGCCTGGTCCTCGTACCGGGCTTCGTGGCATTGATGCTGGCGGACGGCGGATACGACCCGGCGTGGCGCTCGCTCGCCTGGGCGGCCTTCGCCATCGCCATGATCACCGATCTGTTCGACGGTCATCTGGCGCGTACGTACAACCTGGTCACCGACTTCGGGAAGATCGCCGACCCCATCGCCGACAAGGCGATCATGGGAGCGGCCCTCATCTGTCTGTCCTGGCTCGGCGACCTGCCGTGGTGGGTGACGGGGGTGATCCTCGGCCGTGAGCTGGGCATCACCCTGCTGCGCTTCCTGGTCATCCGCTACGGGGTGATACCGGCGAGCCGAGGCGGCAAGCTGAAGACACTGACGCAGGGCGTCGCCGTCGGGATGTACGTCCTGGCGCTCACGGGGTGGCTGGCGACCCTGAGGTTCTGGGTGATGGCCGTCGCACTCGTGCTGACCGTCGTCACCGGGCTCGACTATGTGAGACAGGCCATTGTGCTGCGCAGGCGCGGCATCGACGAGCGCCGTGCCGCGGCCGAGGAGGCGGAGCGTTGAATTCCCTGGCCGCCGACGTGCTGCGACTACTGACGGTGAGGGGCGAGACGCTCGCCGTCGCCGAGTCGCTGACCGGTGGTCTGGTGGCAGCGGAGATCACGGCGGTGGCCGGGGCCTCCCAGGTCTTCCGTGGCTCCGTGACCGCCTACGCCACCGATCTGAAGCAGGACGTCCTCGGGGTGGACGGCACCCTGCTGGCCGAGCGGGGAGCGGTGGACCCGCAGGTCGCCGCCCAGATGGCGGCAGGTGTGCGCAAGGCGCTGGGCGCGGACTGGGGGCTTGCGACGACCGGCGTGGCCGGCCCCGATCCGCAGGACGGGCAGCCCGTCGGCACGGTCTTCGTGGCCGTGGACGGGCCGTTCGAAGGAGTGTCCGACGAACTTGGTGGCGGGAAAGTGGCCGCGCTGCGGTTGAACGGCGACCGTGCGGAAATCCGTATGGAGAGTGTACGGAGCGTACTCGCCCTGCTTCTGGAGCAGCTTGCGGGCGAACAGACCGGGAATGAGCGGGCACAGGATACGGAACAGAACGGGGGGACTTGATGTTTGCAGCCCTGAGTGAACACAACAGCGCTCCCCGCACGGCCGCGGCGCAAGGCGGTACGGTGGGGCGTGAAGGATGCGGCTACGCGGTCCGAGGAGGGAGCCACCGATGATTCTGCTCCGTCGCCTGCTGGGTGACGTGCTGCGTCGGCAGCGCCAGCGCCAGGGCCGTACTCTGCGCGAAGTCTCCTCGTCCGCCCGAGTTTCGCTCGGCTATCTCTCCGAGGTGGAGCGGGGGCAGAAGGAGGCGTCCTCCGAACTGCTCTCCGCGATCTGCGACGCGCTGGACGTACGGATGTCCGAGCTCATGAGAGAAGTGAGCGACGAGCTCGCGCTCGCCGAGCTGGCACAGTCGGCAGCGGCCACCGAGCCGGTGCCCGCACCGGTGCGTCGCCCGATGCTCAACTCCGTGTCCGTCGCCGGTGTCCCACCGGAACGGGTCACGATCAAGGCGCCCACCGAGGCAGTGGACGTGGTCGCCGCCTGACACCCGCACACAGGGCGGGCAGGCGGTGATGTGTGCGAGAGCCCCGGCCGGGGCCCCTCCAGAAGACCTGGAGGCGGTGCGGCCGGGGCTCTCGTGCGTCCTGGGCGGTGACCTCGGCCGGTGCCGCCCGGGGCCACAGGGGGCCGGCCCGGCGGGCGCGCGGCCCGTTTGCCGGGCCCGTGGGGTCCGGTCATCGTGGAGTGGCGGGGGCTCGGGACCGTACGCACGCTCACGGAGGATGCCGATGTACGTCGTAAAGAGCCCGCTGTCCGACACGGACCTCAAGACCGTCTCCGAGGCCCTCCAAGGAGCCCTGGTGGACCTGGTGGACCTCTCTCTCGTGGCCAAACAGGTGCACTGGAACGTGATCGGGCCGCGCTTCCGCTCCATCCATCTCCAGCTCGACGAGGTCGTCGAGCTGGCGCGGCGGCACTCCGACACGGTGGCGGAACGGGCCTCGGCGCTCGGCGTTCCGCCGGACGGGCGCGCCGTGACCATCGCCCAGCGCAGCGGCATCGGAGCGGTGCCTCAGGGCTGGGTCAAGGACACCGACGCGGTGGGCACGCTCGTCTCCGCGCTCGGCGCGGTGATCGCACGTATGCGGGAGCGGGTACAGGCGACCGCCCAGCCGGACCCGGTGAGCCAGGACATCTTCATCGGCATCACCGCGGACCTCGAGAAGCACCACTGGATGTTCCAGGCGGAGAACGGGTGAGAGGAACGGGCGCGCGGGCGTGCCACGAGGGGCCACCGGCTCGCCTGGTGGGGCCGGGCGCGGGGGAGGGCGTGCGCGGGATGCGCCGTGTGCGACAGATGCCGGGGTCATGCGCTGGGTCCAGTGCGCCTGTGTGCCGCTGGTGCGCCCTCCCTGGTGGTGACAGGGCGGTCTAGGGTCTGGTTCCTCGGGTTGGAGGTGACGGCCATGGCGGGGCGCGCGGCGCGCTGGGGGGCGACGCTGGCGCTGGGTGCGCTGTGGTGGTGGGGGGCACTCCGACTCGTGCTGGCACCCGATGCGGGGGTGCTGGAAGGTGCGGTCGCAGCCGGGGGGTGGGGGTTGAGCCTGCTGCCGGTGCACTGTGTGCCGAAGACCCGGGCCGTGGGGGCGGGCGGGTCGGACCGGTGGGCTCGGTCCTGGCGCCGGTGGTGGACCGCGAGGGAGCGCGGGAGGGGCGCGCAACCGGGGTGAGGGTGGGTGCAGGGGGGCGTGCGGGGTCGGCTGGAGACGGCGTCCGGGGGCATTCAGGTGGCTCCTGGGGGCGGTTTGTGGCCGGCCCGGCCGCCAGGCCGGAACGGCTTCTGCGTGGAACCGCGCGGCCGCGCACCGACACAGGCCAGGGGTGTCTCACCAGGGCATCGAGACACCGCCGTTCGGGCGGAGAATCTGGCCCGTGGTGAACGAGGCGGCGTCGGAGGCCAGGTGCAGGACCGCGTGGGCGATGTCCTGCGGTTCACCGACCCGGCCGAGCGGTGACAGCCGGGCCATCGACGCCTCCGTCCGTTCCCGGGTCTCCCCGTGCCGGTCGGTCATCGGTGTACGGGTCCATCCCGGCGCCACCGCGTTGACCCGGATCCCATGCCGTCCGACCTCGGCCGCCAGTGTCTTCGTCAGCTGCACCACGGCCGCCTTCGCCACGCCGTAGCACAGCAGCCCCGGACCGCCGGTGTCGATGGCGCCCGACGCCATGGTGACGATGCTGCCTCGGACACCGTCCGCGATCATGCGGCGGGCCGCCTCCTGGCAGGCGTAGAGCACGCCCTTGAAGTTGACGGCCAGCACCCGGTCCAGGTCCTCGTCCCGGGTCTCCAGCACGGGGCTGCTGTGCATGATCCCGGCGATGGCCGCCATCGCGTCGAGGCGCTCACAGGAGGCGACCGCCTGCTCCAGCGCCGCTCGGTCCGTCACGTCCAGCGGGTGGAGGTGTGCCGTGCCGCCGCGATCCTTGATCAAGGCCGCCGTCGCCTCCAGACCGTGTGCGTCCCGGTCCGCGCAGTGCACGGTCGCGCCCGCCTCCGCGAACAGCACGGCCGAGGCCCGGCCGATACCGCCGGCGGCGCCGGTGACGAAGGCGGTGCGTCCGCTGAGGTCGTACGCCGTGACGGGCATGGCCCCGACGGTACGAGGCTATCTGACGGGTCGTCAATTAGCTGGACGAGGGCGGTTGTCAGGGAGGTCTGCCGGGCCCTGCGGCGGAGCAGGCCCCCACTGGCAGGCCGGGCACCAGTAGGTGGGGCGCTCACGGGAGCCGTCGCCCTGGTCGGCCACCCCGACCGGGGTGCCGCAGCGCAGGCAGGGACGGGACGCACGGCCGTAGACGAAGAGGTTCTGCTCGCGCCGTCCCGTGGTGTTGCGGGCCGGGCGGTCGCGGTTCGCCTCCAGCAGCCGCCGGGCGAGGGCAGGCAGCCGTGCGGCGTGCTCGGCAGGGAGGGCGCCGACGGGCAGCCATGGGGTCACCCGGAGCAGGAAGCACAGCTCGCTCTTGTAGACATTGCCGATGCCCGCCAGGTTGCGCTGGTCCAGCAGGGCCTCGCCGAGAGGCCGGGCGGGGTCGCGCAGCAGGTTCTCCAGGGCCAGATCCGGATCCCAGTCCGGGCCGAGGAGGTCCGGGCCGAGGTGGCCCACGGCGCGGGGCTCGTCGGCGGTGCGGAGCAGCTCCAGAACGGGCAGCCGGTAGCCGACGGCCGTGCGGTCGGCGGTGCCGAGGATCGCCCGGATCTGGTGGGCCGGGCCGCCGCTCCAGCGCTCTCCTGCCGCGAATATCCTCCAGGCGCCGTCCATCTTCAGGTGCGAGTGCAGGGTGAGTCCGCCCTCGATCCGGGTCAGCAGGTGTTTGCCGCGCGGGGTGACGTCGAGGACGGTACGTCCGGTCAGGTCGGCCGTGGCGTACCGGGGCACCCGCAGATCGGAACGGGTCAGCACCTTCCCCGCGAGCGCCCCGTGCAGACGCTTCGCGGCCAGGTACACGGTGTCGCCTTCGGGCATGGGTCAAGGGTGACACGTCGGGTGCCGTCGCCGGGGCGCCGGAGGCTTACGCGCGGATGCGCAACCCTCGCGGGGTCGCGACGAACCCGGCTCCTTCCAGGAGGATGCCCAAGGAAGACGTGAGGGCGGACGTGCCGTTGACGCGCTCGACCGTGACCGTGCCCAGGGCGCCCTCCCGCGCTGCCGACCCCAGAGCCTCGGCGGCCGCTCGCAGACGCGCGTCGTCCGTCGGCTTGGCCTCCGGGTCGGAGGGCCAGGCCAGCAGGGACTTGCCGCCGCGTTCCATGTAGATCGCCAGCTCGCCGTCGACCAGGACCACCAGCGAACCCGCTTTGCGCCCGGGCTTGTGCCCCGCGCCCGTGGGCGGCTCGGGCCAGGCGAGCGCAGCGCCGTATGCGTTGGCCGGGTCGGCGGCCGCGAGGACCACCGTGCGAGCCGGGCCGGTGGAGCGGGTGCGGTTCGGCGGAAGCCCGGGTCCACGCTGCCCGTACGGCGAGCGGGGGCCGGATTCCACGGCGGGCCCGGAACCAGAGCGCGGGCCTCCGAAACCAGGGGCGGACAGCGGGTCGGAGAGCGCCGGATCCATGGTGAAGGGGTCGTCGAACCCAGTGGCGGACGGGGCACCGAAGCCGTCGTGGTCTCCGGTGCCGGACGATGGTGCGTAGGCCCCGGTGGGCCCGTTCGTGAAGACGTTCGCGAAGCCGTTGCCCGTGGCCGTCCCCGCCCCGGGCAGCGGCTCGCCCCGCTCGCGTGCGTTCGCCACCGCGCGCAGCCGGTCCACCGCGCCGTCCATCGCGAACTGTGCCGCACCGAGCCCTTCGACGACATAGCCACGCCGGGCCTGTCCACTGTCCTCGAAGGCGGACAGAACACGGTAGACGGCCGAGAAGCCGCCCTCCACGCCCTCCGCCGCCACCGCGCCCCGGGTCACGACACCATGCCGGTCCAGCAGGGTCCGGGCCAGGGCGTGGGCGCGGACGGTGGGGTCCGCCTCGCGGGCGGGCAGCAGTGACCAGCGGCCCGCGACGGTCGGTGGGCCCGTACGGGACTGGGGACGGGCGGCGGCCGTGAGCGAGCCGTAGCGGCCGCGCGGGAGGGCGCGCTTGGCGCGGTGTGCGGTGGAACCCGCCGTGCGGCCCGAGCCGAGCAGCGACCGCATCGGCGCCAGTGTGTCGTTCGTCAGCCGGCCCGACCAGGCCAGGTCCCAGATGGCGTCGGCCAGTTGAGGGTCGGTGACGTCCGGGTGTGTCGTGGCCCGGACCTGGTCTCCGATCTGCCGGAAGAACAGGCCGTAGCCCCCCGAGAGGGCGGCCAGGACCGACTCGTGGAGCGCGGTCGGCTCCAGCGGACGCGGGTCGGGCAGCAGCAGGGGGGCCGTGTCCGCGAGGTAGAGGGAGATCCAGCCGTCCTTGCCGGGCAGCGCACCCGCGCCCGCCCACACCACCTCGCCGGCGGCCGTGAGCTCGTCCAGCATCGCGGGCGTGTAGTTCGCGACACGGGACGGCAGGACGAGCTTCTCCAGGGCGGAAGCGGGCACGGACGCGCCCTGGAGCTGTTCGATCGCGCGCACCAGACCGTCCACGCCCCGCAGACCGTGCCCGCTGCCGACGTGCTGCCACTGCGGCAGGAACTGCGCCAGCGCGGCCTCGGGCACCGGCTCCAGCTCATGCCGCAGCGCCGCCAGCGAACGCCGCCGCAGCCTGCGCAGCACGGTCGCGTCGCACCACTCCTGGCCGATCCCCGCCGGATGGAACTCGCCCTGGACGATCCGGCCGGACGCCGCGAGCCGTTGCAGCGCGCCCTCGGTGACGGCCACCCCGAGGCCGAAACGCGCCGCCGCGGTGGCCGATGTGAAGGGACCATGGGTGCGCGCATATCGCGCGAGAAGGTCTCCGAGCGGGTCCTTGACCGGCTCGGTGAAGGCCTCGGGGACACCCACCGGCAGCGCCGTGCCCAGCGCGTCCCGCAACCGGCCCGCGTCCTCTACCGCCGCCCAGTGGTCGGCGCCCGCGACACGGACCTTGATCGCGCGGCGGGCGGCGGCCAGCTCGGGCGCCCAGTGCGGCTCGGCCCCCCGCTCCACCAGCTCGGCGTCGGTGAGCGGGCCCAGCAGCCGCAGCACGTCCGCCACCCCCTCGACGTCCTTGACCCGCCGGTCCTCCGTGAGCCACTGGAGCTCCCGCTCCAGCTCGACCAGCACCTCCGCGTCGAGCAGTTCCCGCAGCTCCGCCTGGCCCAGCAGCTCCGCCAGCAGCCGGGAGTCCAGCGACAGCGCGGCGGCGCGCCGCTCGGCGAGCGGGGAGTCCCCCTCGTAGAGGAACTGGGCGACGTACCCGAACAGCAGCGAGCGGGCGAACGGGGACGGTTCCGGGGTGGTGACCTCTACGAGCCGTACCTTGCGGGACTCGATGTCCCCCATCAGCTCGACGAGACCGGGAACGTCGAAGACGTCCTGGAGGCACTCGCGGACCGCCTCCAGGACGATCGGGAACGAGCCGAATTCGCTCGCGACCTGGAGCAGCTGGGCCGCCCGCTGGCGCTGCTGCCACAACGGGGTACGGCGGCCGGGGTTGCGGCGCGGCAGCAGCAGAGCACGGGCCGCGCACTCGCGGAACCGGGACGCGAACAGCGCCGACCCGCCGACCTGGTCGGTGACGATCTGGTCGACCTCGCCCTTGTCGAAGGCGACGTCCGCCGCGCCTACGGGTGCCTGCTCGGCGTCGTACCCCCCGCCCGCCTTCGACGGCTCCTGGTCGAGCAGGTCCAGGCCCATCAGATCGGCGTCGGGCAGCCGCAGCACGATGCCGTCGTCGGCGTGCATCACCTGGGCGTCCATGCCGTACCGCTCGGCCAGCCGGGCGCCCAGGGCGAGCGCCCACGGGGCGTGGACCTGCGCACCGAACGGGGAGTGCACCACGACCCGCCAGTCGCCCAGCTCGTCACGGAAGCGCTCCACGACGATCGTGCGGTCGTCCGGGACGTGGCCGCAGGACTCCCGCTGTTCGGCCAGATACGACAGCACATTGTCCGCCGCCCAGGCGTCGAGTCCCGCGGCCAGCAGCCTCAGCCGCGCGTCCTGCGCGGACAGCGAGCCGACCTCGCGCAGGAACGCACCCACCGCCCGTCCCAGTTCGAGCGGGCGGCCCAGCTGGTCGCCCTTCCAGAAGGGCAGCCGGCCGGGGACACCGGGCGCGGGGGACACCAGCACGCGGTCGCGTGTGATGTCCTCGATCCGCCAGGAGCTGGTGCCCAGCGTGAACACGTCCCCGACCCGGGACTCGTACACCATCTCCTCGTCCAGCTCACCGACCCGGCCGCCGCCCTTCTTCGGATCGGACCCGGCGAGAAAGACCCCGAAGAGCCCGCGGTCGGGGATCGTGCCCCCGGAGGTGACAGCGAGTCGCTGGGCACCCGGGCGCCCGGTGATCGTGCCCGCCACCCTGTCCCACACCACGCGCGGGCGCAGCTCCGCGAAGGCGTCGGAGGGATAGCGGCCCGCGAGCATGTCCAGCACCGCGGTGAAGGCCGACTCGGGGAGCGAGGCGAAGGGGGCCGCCCGGCGGACCGTGGCGAGGAGATCGTCGAACTGCCAGGTGTCGAGCGCCGTCATGGCGACGAGCTGCTGAGCCAGCACGTCCAGCGGGTTGGCCGGAACCCTCAGCGACTCGATCGAGCCGGAACGCATCCGCTCGGTGACCACGGCCGCCTGGACCAGGTCGCCCCGGTACTTGGGAAAGACCACACCCGTGGAGACCGCTCCTACCTGGTGTCCCGCGCGGCCCACGCGCTGGAGCCCGGAAGCCACGGACGGCGGCGACTCGACCTGGACGACGAGGTCCACCGCACCCATGTCGATGCCCAGCTCGAGGCTGGAGGTGGCGACCACGGCCGGCAGCCGGCCCGCCTTCAGGTCCTCCTCGACCAGGGCACGCTGCTCCTTGGAGACCGAGCCGTGGTGGGCGCGTGCGAGCACCGGCGGAGCCCCCTGCGCCGCGCCCGAGCCGCCCATCAGCTGGGCGGGGGAGTGGTGCTCCTCCAGTGACTCGCCGGTGGCCCTCTCGTAGGCGATCTCGTTCAGCCGGTTGCACAGCCGCTCCGCGAGACGGCGCGAGTTGGCGAACACGATCGTGGAGCGGTGGGCCTGGACCAGATCGGCGATCCGCTCCTCGACATGCGGCCAGATGGACGGGCGCTCCGCACCCTCGGACCCGTCGCTGACCGGGGAGCCGCCCAGCTCGCCGAGGTCCTCGACGGGGACCACGACGGACAGGTCGAACTCCTTGCCGGACCCGGGCTGGACGATCTCGACCTTGCGGCGCGGGGAGAGGAAGCGCGCCACCTCGTCCACCGGGCGGACGGTGGCCGACAGGCCGATGCGGCGCGCGGGCTTCGGGAGCAGCTCGTCGAGGCGCTCCAGGGACAGCGCGAGATGCGCGCCCCGCTTGGTGCCCGCCACCGCGTGCACCTCGTCCAGGATGACCGTCTCCACGCCCGTCAGCGCATCGCGCGTGGCGGACGTCAGCATCAGGAACAGCGACTCCGGCGTGGTGATCAGGATGTCCGGCGGACGCGTGGCAAGGGCGCGGCGCTCGGCGGCCGGGGTGTCGCCGGAGCGGATGCCGACCTTGACCTCCGGCTCGGGCAGGCCGAGCCGGACCGACTCATGGCGGATGCCCGTCAGCGGACTGCGCAGGTTCCGCTCGACGTCGACCGCGAGGGCCTTCAGCGGGGACACGTACAGCACCCGGCAGCGCTTCTTCGGGTCGGCGGGCGGCGGGGTCGACGCCAGCTGGTCGAGCGCGGCGAGGAACGCGGCCAGCGTCTTGCCGGAGCCGGTCGGGGCGACCACGAGCACGTCCGAGCCCTCGCCGATGGCACGCCATGCCCCGGCCTGGGCCGCGGTGGGCGCGGAGAACGCCCCCGTGAACCAGCCGCGGGTCGCGGGCGAGAAGCCGTCCAGGGCTCGGTGTGCGGGACTGACCATGTCCTCAATCCTGCACCCGCCCACTGACAACCACTCCGACCTGGGCAGACGCGCGCATCGCGGATGGCGGGCCGGTCCGGTTCCGCCGGGCCGTGCCGCAGAATGGGGCCATGGCAGGTTCCGGGGAGCGGGCGCGGCACTGGCAGTACGAGGACCTGCCGGGCGTCGACCTGCTGCGGGCCCGCTACATCCACAAGACCTTCGTGCGGCACACCCACGAGAACTTCGTGATCGCGGCCATCGCCGACGGCGTCGAGATCTTCCACCACCGTGGTTCGAACCAGTACGCGGGTCCGGGAGCCCTGGCGCTGATCAACCCGGACACCGCGCACACGGGCCGGGCCGGCGTGCCGGAAGGCTGGCGGTACGGGGCGGTCTACCCGTCGCCGCAGCTGGTGGCCGAGATCGCCGCCGAGACCACGGCCATCCGCGGCACCCCCGGCTTCGCCGTCCCGGTGCTCGAGGATCCGTACACCGTCGGCCTGGTCCACGAGGTGCTCCGGGCCGCGGACGAGGGCAACGCGCTCGCCGCCGACACCCTGCTGCGGGTCGCCGTGACCCGGCTGCTGCGGCGGGGTGGCGGGCCGATGCCGCAGCGGGCCGTGCGCACCGCGGGAGCCCGTGCCGCCGCACGCGCGCGTGCCGTGCTCGAGGAGCGGATGACGCAGCCCCCGACCCTGGAACGGCTCGCCGCCGACCTCGGCATCAGCCCCTTCTCGCTGCTGCGTGCCTTCCGTGACACCTACGGCATGCCACCGCACGCCTGGTTGACCGATGCCCGCGTCCGCCGGGTGCGGCGGCTGCTGGACGCCGGGACCGCACCCGCTCAGGCGGCGGTCGCGGTCGGCTTCACCGACCAGCCGCACCTCAACCGTCACTTCACGCGGATCGTGGGCGTGCCTCCGGGGGCCTACCAGAGGGAGCGCAGGGGGGACGGCGCCCGGGCCTCCGGGCGCAAGAACGTACAAGACCCGGGGGAGTGACTGCCTGTACCGTCCGGGGCGTGACGGAACAGACCGCTCTCGCGGACATACACAGGTCGGACGGGGGGAAGCCGGACGCCGCCGTCGTCCGGGACGCCCTCGGGGTCGGGGTCGCGGTCGGCCTGTCCGGCTTCGCCTTCGGGGTGACCTCGGCCGGCAGCGGGCTCACGCTGCTCCAGACCTGCGCGCTCAGCCTCCTGGTGTTCACCGGCGCCTCGCAGTTCGCGCTCGTAGGCGCGCTCGCGGCGGGAGGCAACCCGTTCACGGCGGCCGCGGGTGCCTTCTTCCTGGGGGTGCGGAACGCGTTCTACGGGCTGCGGCTGTCGCAGTTGCTGGCCCTCCCGCGCGCGGTGCGGCCGTTCGCCGCCCAGTGGGTCATCGACGAGACCACCGCCGTGGCGCTCGCCCAGCCGACCCGGCGAAGTGTCCGCATCGGCTTCACCGTGACCGGGCTGTCCCTGTACGTGCTGTGGAACCTGACCACGTTGCTGGGGGCCGTCGGCGCGCAGGCCATCGGCGACACCAGGGCGTGGGGTCTGGACGCCGCCGGGCCCGCGGTCTTCCTGGCGCTGCTCGCGCCGATGCTGCGGACGGCCACGGAGCGTGCTGTGGCGGGCGCGGCCGTCGTACTGGGGCTCGGGCTGCTGCCGGTCCTGCCCGCCGGTGTCCCGGTCCTGGCGGCGGCGCTGGCGGCCCCGGTCGTCCTCTTTCTGGAGGGCCGCCGGTCGGCGGCCGCTCGGGGCGCGGGGACCGATGCCCCGCAGGGGGCCGACGGGGAACAGGGGGGAGACCGTTGAACGTCTGGATCGCGATCGGTGCCACCGCCCTTGGCTGCTACGCCGTCAAGCTCCTCGGTCTGCTCGTTCCGGCCGGGGTCCTGGACAGGCCGCTCGTCCAGCGGCTCGCGGCCCTGCTGCCCGTCGCCCTGCTGGCCGCCCTCACGGCCCAGCAGACCTTCGCCGACGGTCGTGTCCTGGTGCTGGACGCCAGGGCCGCGGGGCTCGCCGCGGCCGCCGTAGCGCTGCTTGTGCGGGCCCCCTTCCTGGTCGTCGTCGGGGCCGCGGTCGTGGTGACGGCGGGGTTGCGCGCACTGACGGGCTGAACGACCGGCGTCAGCCGATGGCCCGTCCGTACGCCCGGAGCGTGCGCAGCGCCTCGATGGTCACCATGGGGCGGCACTCCAGGGCCGTGCCCGGCGCCCACTGGCGCCACCGGACGGGCCAGCCGCCGTCCTGCCCCTGTTC
The DNA here is from genome assembly GCF_040644655.1 of Streptomyces sp. NPDC046931. Classification (NCBI taxonomy): domain Bacteria; kingdom Bacillati; phylum Actinomycetota; class Actinomycetes; order Kitasatosporales; family Streptomycetaceae; genus Streptomyces; species Streptomyces sp. NPDC046931. Next base: position 147,718 of record NZ_JBEYWX010000017.1, on the reverse strand, counting down.
GCCCGCGAGGTGGTCCAGGGCACGGGCCATCTCCTCGTCGGTGAACCACGCGCGCGCGAGGGAGTCCGGCGTACGCGCGAAGTCGTACGGGAAGTGGTGCTCGTCCGGCGCGTACCCGGGCGCGACGGGGTAAGCCTCCGGGTGGCCGGGGTCCAGGCAGGCGAGCCGTTGCTCCCGCACCAGGCGGCCCAGCCGGTCGGCGGCCGCCTCCGCGCGCGGCCGGTCGGGCGCGGAGTCCAGGAACGCCACCGCCGCCTCCACCTCGTAGGGATGCGTGGTCCGCAGGGACTCGACGGCCTGCCAGCAGAAGTCGGTGGCCCGGAACAGCCATGCGTGCCACACCTCGTTGCGGTGCAGCAGGCCCACCACCGGCCCGGTGGCGAGCAGGTCGCCCGGCGGATCGTCGACGACCGGCACGAAGGGAGCCGCCGGGTAGCCGCGCTGGCTCGGATGGATCGCCGGAAGAGCACCGTCCGGTGTCGACACGGCGGTCAGATAGCGGCACACACGCTCCACCCGCTGTCCGCCGCAGCGCCCGATCGAGTCCAGGACGCGCAGCGCGTGCGCGGTGTGCAGAGGCTGGCTGACCGGGCCCCGCAGGTCGGGTTCGAGGGCATGACCGTACCCCTCGTCCTCGTTTCGGTAGGCGGCCAGCGCGGTCTCCACCGGGTCGGCGCCACCGCCCAGGAAGTGGTGCGCGAAGCGGCGCTGCTCCAGCACGCGCGCGGTGAGCCAGACGAACTGCTCGGCGCGGGAGAGCGGGGTGTGCGCCGGGGGCGCAGCGGGGAGTGGGGATGCTCCGGATTCGGCCATGGGTCAGACCGTAGGACGGAAAGCGGTCTCGGCGAGAGGTACCGGGCAGGGCCCACTCTCAGGGGCGTGATACTGGTGTCATGCGGTTGACGGTCTTCTGGCAGAGGATGGCGGATCACTTCGGTGAGGCGTACGCCGACACCTTCGCGCGCGACCATGTGATGGCGGAGCTGGGCGGTCGCACGGTGCACCAGGCACTGGACGCCGGCTGGGAGGCCAGGGACGTGTGGCGGGTGGTGTGCCGGGCCATGGACGTCCCGCACGAGAAGCGCTGAGGGCACCCCGGAAGCGCCCGGCGCCCGAGGATCCGCAGGTGGTACCCGATTGTCGTTCGCGTCGGGGAGACTTGCCCCGTGGCCCCGACAGACGAGACCGCACAGGTCGCCCAGCAGGAATCACCGCTCGGCACACCCCCGCCCGACCGGCCCCCGGCGGGTGACGGCGCCGTGCCGCGCGCCCGCATGCCGCGCTGGCTGCCGCGCGCCATGGTGCTGGCGCTCGCCCTCATCGCGGTGTTCCAGCTGGGCAGCTGGGCGTTCCACCAGCTCACCAGCCTGCTGATCAACATCCTCATCGCGTTCTTCCTGGCGCTGGCCATCGAGCCCGCGGTGAGCTGGATGGCCTCCCACGGCATGCGCCGGGGACTGGCCACCTTCCTGGTCTTCCTCGGTCTGGCGATCACTGTGGCCGGATTCGTCACGCTGCTCGGCTCGATGCTCGCGGGCCAGATCATCAAGATGGTCGACGGTTTCCCGGCCTACCTCGACTCCGTCATCCACTGGATCAACACCACATTCCACACCCAGCTCAGACGCGTGGACGTGCAGGACAGCCTGATCCACTCCGACTGGCTCAGGAAGTACGTCCAGAACAGCGCCACCGGCGTGCTGGACGTCTCCGCGCAGGTGCTGGGCGGTCTCTTCCGGCTGCTGACGGTCGGGCTGTTCTCCTTCTACTTCGCCGCCGACGGGCCCCGGCTGCGGCGCGCGCTGTGCTCGGTGCTGCCGCCCGCCCGCCAGGCCGAGGTGCTGCGCGCCTGGGAGATCGCGGTCGACAAGACGGGCGGCTACCTGTACTCGCGCGGACTGATGGCCCTCATCTCGGGCATAGCGCACTACGTCCTGCTGGAGGCGCTGGGCATCCCGTACGCGCCCGTGCTCGCCGTCTGGGTGGGTCTGGTCTCGCAGTTCATCCCCACCATCGGCACCTATCTCGCGGGCGCCCTTCCGATGCTGATCGCTTTCACCGTGAACCCCTGGTACGCGGTGTGGGTGCTGGTCTTCGTCGTGGTCTACCAGCAGTTCGAGAACTACATGCTCCAGCCCAAGCTGACCGCGCGGTCCGTGGACATCCACCCCGCGGTCGCCTTCGGGTCGGTCATCGCGGGCACCGCCCTGCTCGGCGCGGTCGGCGCGCTGATCGCCATCCCCGCGGTCGCGACCCTCCAGGCGTTCCTGGGGGCGTATGTGAAGCGGTACGCCGTCACGGACGACCCGCGTGTCCACGGGCACCGGATCCGCGGCTCGGGGAACCTCACCGTGCGCCTGCGGCGGCTCTTCACCCGCTGAGCGCCGCCGGCCGGGCTCACCAGGTGAGCGCCGCCCAGACTCCCGCGCCGAGCACGGCGGCCGTGTAACCGCCGGCCGCCGCGCGCACGATGCGCTGCCTCGCGGCGGAGCTCCAGGCGGTGCGGGACAGCAGCCAGGCCAGTGCGGGCAGCACCAGCACCGCATGCAGGCCGACCGCGTGCAGGGGCTTGAGCGGCGCCGTCGAGTGGTATGCCGCCTCCTGGTGCCCGGTGCGGGACAGCACGACCCCGCGCGCGATCATCACCGCTCCCGACAGCAGCGCCACGATCAGGATCGCGAAACCGCAGCGCAGTGCGAGCGGCATGCCCGGGGGGCCGTCGGGCACGTGCCGGAACGCGGCGGCGGCGAACACCGAGAGCACGACGGCCAGGACGCCGCCGCCCGCCGCGAGCGTCATCGCGACCCCGGTGTCGAAGGGCGTGGAGGTGTTGAGGTGCGAGGGGACGTGACGCCACGCCTGGAGGGTGATTCCGGCGACCTCCACGACGCAGTCGGCGGCGAAGACGACGAGCAGCGCCGTGCGCGCCCGCGCACCGATGCGCAGGTACGACGTCACCCAGGTGACCGCGATCAGCGTCAGTCCGAACGAGAGCCCGAACGTGATGGGCTTGCGCCAGGAGACGGGACCGTCCCAGGGGCCGCCGTCGACGGCGAACACCAGCAGATGGGCCAGCCCCGACAGGACGAGGGCGGTGCCGGTCGCCAGACAGAGGCGTTCGCCGGGGCGGGCGGCGCGCCACACCGTGCTCGCCCGGCCGGCGGGGACCGGGGCGGCGGCGCCGGACGGGCGGGCCGGGGCGGTGGCGGCGGCGATGCGGATTCCGTGTCGGTCCATGGGGACAGCGTCGGGGCGAGGGGCCGCCGGGTCGTCGTACCGACGGAGACTCCTGCCGTACGCCCCGCGAAGCAGAGTCCCGCCGCGGCCGGGCACCGGCGTTGTCGGTCCGCGAACGTAGGCTCGGAGATGCCACGCGGTGCGCTTGACACAAAAATCGAACATCCATTCTTATGGAGCCTCCGGCTCGGCTCTCCGCGGGATCCGCGGGACTTCGACGCGGTTTTCCTGGAGAAGTGCCCGAGTTATCCACAGGCCGGACGAGCGTCGGGGCGCATTGTCAGTGGCAGGCGTTAGCGTCTTTGACGTGAAGCGATCGACTCAAGCAAACCGGGTGGAACCCATGGCAGGTACCGACCGCGAGAAGGCCCTGGACGCCGCGCTCGCACAGATTGAACGGCAATTCGGCAAGGGCGCGGTCATGCGCATGGGCGAGCGGTCCAAGGAGCCCATCGAGGTCATCCCGACCGGGTCGACCGCGCTCGACGTGGCCCTCGGCGTGGGCGGTCTCCCCCGCGGCCGAGTGGTGGAGATCTACGGACCGGAGTCCTCCGGTAAGACGACCCTGACCCTGCACGCGGTGGCGAACGCCCAGAAGGCCGGTGGCCAGGTCGCCTTCGTGGACGCCGAGCACGCCCTCGACCCCGAGTACGCGCGCAAGCTGGGCGTCGACATCGACAACCTGATCCTCTCCCAGCCCGACAACGGCGAACAGGCGCTGGAGATCGTGGACATGCTGGTCCGCTCCGGCGCTCTCGACCTCATCGTCATCGACTCCGTCGCCGCGCTCGTCCCGCGCGCGGAGATCGAGGGCGAGATGGGCGACAGCCATGTGGGCCTTCAGGCCCGTCTGATGAGCCAGGCCCTGCGGAAGATCACCAGCGCGCTCAACCAGTCGAAGACCACCGCGATCTTCATCAACCAGCTCCGCGAGAAGATCGGCGTGATGTTCGGCTCCCCGGAGACCACGACCGGTGGCCGGGCGCTGAAGTTCTACGCCTCGGTGCGTATCGACATCCGCCGCATCGAGACCCTGAAGGACGGCACGGAGGCGGTCGGCAACCGCACCCGCTGCAAGGTCGTCAAGAACAAGGTCGCCCCGCCCTTCAAGCAGGCCGAGTTCGACATCCTCTACGGACAGGGCATCAGCCGCGAGGGCGGCCTGATCGACATGGGCGTCGAGCACGGCTTCGTCCGCAAGGCCGGCGCCTGGTACACGTACGAGGGCGACCAGCTCGGCCAGGGCAAGGAGAACGCGCGCAACTTCCTGAGGGACAACCCCGACCTGGCCAACGAGATCGAGAAGAAGATCAAGGAGAAGCTGGGCGTCGGCGTGCGGCCCGAGGAGCCCGCCGCCGAGCCGGGCGCGGACGCGGCGAGTGGCACGCCCGCCGCCGCGGAGACCGCCAAGACGGCGTCCGCACCGACGGCCAAGGCGACCAAGGCCAAGGCTCCGGCGGCCAAGAGCTAGCCCGTGACACGGCGAACCGACTGGGCCGAGTACACCCTCCCGGTGGCCCCCAAGGGGCGGGGGAGCCGGGGCGACGGGGGGTCGGCCGGGGGCGGCGACAGGGCGTACGAGGACATACGGGGCGACGCGGATGCCCGGGGTGCGGGCACTCCGTGGGGCGACGGCCGCGCGCACGGGGGGCGCGGACGGGAGCGGCGGCGGGGTTCCGGGGAACCGGCCGACGGTCCACAGGACGGAGGGTCCGCTTTCTCGTCGAGGGCCGAGAAGGGGGAGCCCCCGGCGGACCCGGTGGAGCGGGCACGGGCGATCTGCCTGCGCCTGCTCACCGGGACACCGCGTACGCGGAAGCAGCTCGCGGACGCCCTGCGCAAGCGGGAGATTCCCGAAGAGGCGGCGGAGGAGGTGCTGTCGAGGTTCGAGGAGGTCGGGCTCATCGACGACGGTGCCTTCGCGGACGCCTGGGTGGAGTCCCGGCACCACGGCCGGGGCCTGGGCCGCCGGGCGCTCGCGCAGGAGCTGCGTACGAAGGGCGTGGACTCCGCGCTGATCGACGAAGCGGTGGGGCAGCTCGACGCCGAGCAGGAGGAGGCCACCGCGCGCGAACTCGTCGCCCGCAAACTGCGCTCGACACGGGGCCTCGACCGCGACAAGCGCCTGCGCCGCCTCGCGGGCATGCTCGCTCGCAAGGGCTACCCCGAGGGGATGGCCCTGCGGGTGGTCCGCCAGGCACTGGAGGACGAGGGGGAGGACACGGAAGGGCTGGACGAGGGGGAGTTCTGAGCGCGCGGGCCGCTCGGTGGCACGGAAGCGGTATGCGGGACGCGGGATGAGGTCCCGGTCGCAGGCGACACGGCTCGGCAGGCAACACGCGGCCCGGTCGGAAGCGATACGCGGTCCGGTGGGGAGCGATACGCGGCCCGGTGCGCCCGGCATGGGACGCGAGCCCTGAACGCGGTGGACGCGCGGGGGCGCCGATCGCGTTCAGGGCTCGTAAGGCCCGCCCGCCGCGGCCTACGGTGCCACCGGCAACTCCGCAGCCTTCCATGCCTGGAAGCCGCCCACCAGGTCCGTGGCGCGGTGCAGCCCCAGTTGGCGCAGGGAGGCGGCGGCGAGGCTCGACGCGTAGCCCTCGTTGCAGACGATCACCACGCGCAGGTCGTGGCTCGTGGCCTCGGGGACACGGTGGCTGCCCTGTGGATCCAGGCGCCACTCCAGTTCATTGCGCTCGACGACGAGGGCGCCCGGGATCAGCCCGTCCCGGTCGCGCAGGGCCGCGTAGCGGATGTCCACGAGCAGGACGTCCCCGGCGCTTGCGGCCTCGTACGCCTCTTTCGCCTCCACGCGGTCGAGGCCCTCACGGACCCGTTCCAGCAACACGTCGATGCCTGTGGGGTTTTCGGGTACGGACGTCACTGCCAGTCCTCCGGGCGCTCGACCTGCTCCAGGCGCAGTACCTGCCCTGTGCGACTGTAGCGGCGGATCCGCGGCAGGGGCGGGTAGTAGGCGTGGACCGAGACCGCATGTCGGTCGGGGGACTCGTTGAGCACCTCGTGCACATGGTGCTGCCCGAAAGAGCGGCCCCTGCCCGCCGTCAGCCGTCGCTCCCGGTCCACCCCCTCGGTGAGTTCCAGGGTCTTCCAGCCGTCGGACGGCAGCCGGGCCGCGAGGGAGTTCTCCTTCAGTTCGCCCGATGCGGTGACGAAGGCGCCCACCGAGTCGGCGTGGTCGTGCCAGCCGGTGCCCGTGCCGGGCGGCCAGCCGATCAGCCACGCCTCGCTGCCACCGGGGCCCTTCAGCCGTACCCAGGTACGGCCTTCGGGGTCGAGGGGGAGCGAGGAGACCAGCTTCGCGTCGGCCGCCGTGCGGCGCGCGAAGTCGAGCAGCTCGGTCTGTGTGGGGGCGGGGGCGGGGCCGGAAGAGGAGGGGAGGGGAGAGACAGGGGGGACCGATGAGACAGAAGGGTGCAGAGACAACGGGACCGTCCTGAGGTTCGCGTGGAGCGCGCGGTGGTGCCAGACGGCGCGCGCGGGTGAAGGGGTGGCGAGATCAGCAGGACGGACGACACACGCAGCCCGCATAGCGGACGAGGTCCATATGGACCCTCCGCCACAGGTGCACACAGGTGTCGGTCACGATCCGGAGTACACCATGGTGGTGCCGACGGGTCAACTCACCGTCACCATGTGGACCCCGTGGTGACGGTGAGTGCGAGGGAGGCGTCCCGTGCCTCTCACCCAGCGTTCGCGGCGGCCTGTTCCTTCGCCGGGCCGCCCAGCGTCGCCTCCGCCGCCCGGTACAGGTCCGCCGGCCGTACCCCGCTCAGCGCCGTCACCAGATGACCGTCCGGGCGGACCAGAAGGACCGTATGGGCGGCCGCGCCCGGGTAGCTCTCGGCGACCAGCAGTTCCGCGGGGTGCGGCAGGGCCGTCACCGCCGCCGCCAGCCGGGGCATGATCCCGGCCGACACCCAATGCTTGCGCTCCCACACCCCGGTGCCCGGCGCCACCAGCACCACCAGCAGCGATCCGCGCCCCAGCCGGTCCCGCAGCCGTACGAACGAACCGTCCTCGGCGGTCACCCGCACATCCGCGACCACCGCGCCCGGCTCGGTGTCCAGCCGTGCCTCCGAGTCGCTCGGCGCAGGCGTGAGCGGTGAGCCGGCGTATGTGCCCGGCGCACCCAGCGCTCCGCGCCCCAGATGGCCGTCCGAGAGCAGCGCGTCCTGGCCGCGCGCGGACCCGGGAACGTACGACCGCAGGTTTCCGCCGCCGCGCAGCAACGGCAGCGCCTGGTCGGCGGCGCGCAGCCGGGCCGCGACCACGGCACGGCGCTCGGCCTGGTAGCTGTCGAGCAGTGTCTCGCTCGGGCTGTGGTGCCAGGCCAAGGCGAGTTTCCAGGCGAGGTTGTCCACGTCCCTGAGCCCCTCGTCCAGGCCCTGGGTGCCGAGTGTGCCGAGCAGATGCGCGGCGTCCCCGGCGAGGAAGACCCGGCCGACGCGCCAGCGGCGGGCGAGCCGGTGGTGGACGGTATGGACTCCGGTGTCCAGCAGTTCGTACGACGGTGCCGGCTCACCGGTCCAGCCGGTCAGCGTCTCCCGGATACGGGCGATCAGCAGCTCGGGCGTGACCAGGTCCTTGCCGGGCGGCAGCAGCCAGTCCAGGCGCCAGACGCCGTCCGGGAGAGGGCGCGCGGTGATCTCCCCGGCCGAGGGGCCCGGCATCCGCCACGGCGGCGTCCGGTGGAGCAACGCCTGGCCGGGCCAGGGCAGTTCCGTCCGCAGCGCAGCGACGGCGTGCCGCTCCACCGCCGTACGGCCGGGGAAGCGGATGTCCTGGAGCTTGCGCACGGTCGAGCGCGGGCCGTCGCAGCCGACGAGGTAACTGCCGCGCCACCACGTGCCCTTGGGGCCGCGGGTGTGGGCCGTGAGGCCCGAGGACTCCTGTTCGATCGTGTCGAGGCGGCTGTCCGCGGCGAGCTCGACCAGCGGCTCGGCCGCGACGGCGGCCCGCAGGGCGCCGGTCAGGGCATGCTGGGCGATGTGCAGAGGGGCGGGTTCGGCATCGCCGAAGGAGACCTCGCGCATCACCTGCCTGCGCCTGACCGACCGCCAGCCGACCCAGTGCAGCCCGGTCCCCCCGAGCGGGGCCCCCGCAAGCCGCTCCACGAGCGTGGCCGTGTCCTCGCGCAGCACAACCGTGCGCGCCGCACGTGGCGCGTCCCTGCCCGGCCCCTCGTCGAGGACGACCGACGGCACCTCCTGACGGGCCAGCGCCAGTGCGAGCGTGAGCCCGACGGGCCCCGCTCCGACGACGATCACCGGGTCCACGGCGCGGCGCCCCCTGCCCGCAGCGGTGTTCTGACGGACTGGTACGAACACAGGAGGGGAGCAGGGCGAACGATCACAGAACGTATGCAACCCACTGCCGAGGCTGCCGTCAAGCGAGGCAGTGGCCCGGGCCGGGAGCCGCCGCCCCCCCGATCGCCGTCGGCAAGGAGATCACCCGCCGGCCACACCATGGTGATCGGTGACAATCCGGTGGGCGTGGACTCGAAGCAGCACGGCCCGTGCCCCGCGCATCAGGTGCCGGGCGTAGTCGTTCGCAGGCTCCCGCGGCGCTTCCAGGGGTGACGTGACGGCCGGCTCCATCCGCCATGCCGCGGAAGGAACCGGCCGTCTTGCCGTTGCGGGCCCACGACCGCCCGTCAGGGCCGCGGCTCGCGGTCGGTCGTGGGACCGAGTGGGCCGCCCGAGGCGTCGAGCACTCCGGGCGCTTCGGCGGGCTCGGCCGCCGCCGCCACGGCGACACCGGTCTTCGCGCGGCGCCCCCGTCGTTCGATCCAGTTCGCGAGCGAGGAGAGGGCGAGGCACATCGCGATGTAGATCGCGCCCACGACGATGGTGACCGCCGTGAACGGGTTCTCCCCATTGACGATGATGTTGTTGGCCATCGTCCGGGTGGCGAACAGAAGCTCCGTGTAGGTGATGACGTAGCCGAGCGAGGTGTCCTTCAGGGTCACCACCAACTGGCTGATCATCGTCGGCAGCATGGAGCGGATCGCCTGCGGCAGCAGGAGCGTCGTCATCACTTGGTACTTGCGCAGGCCGAGCGCGTAGGCAGCCTCCACCTGTCCCCGGGGCACGGCGTTGATGCCCGCGCGGAACACCTCCGCCTGCACCGAGCCGTTGTAGATGGTCAGACCGATGACGAGACCCCAGAACGCGGTGTTGTCCCCGATCACGCCGAGGTCTTCCTTGTAGGTGAGGAACAGCACCCACAGGGCGTAGATGGTGATGAGCAGCGGGACGGCACGGAACAGCTCGATGAATCCGGTCGCGAACCAGCGGACCGCCCGGTGCTCCGACAGCCGCGCCACGGCGAGCAGCAGCCCGACGACCAGGGACAGCGCCCCGGCCACGGCGAACACCTTCAAGGTGGTCAGCACACCGTCGCGGATGTTGGTGCGCACGCCGGCGTTGTTGAAGATTTCCCAGACCTTCGGATCCAGCTGGCCCTTGGCATCGAGCCGGTACACGGCGAAGGCGAGCAGCGCGACAAGCGCCAGCGAGCCGAGCACCGAGTAGATGCGGTTGCGCACCCGGGCCTTGGGGCCCGGCGCGTCGTACAGAACGCTTGCAGTCATCGCGCGACCCCCAGGCGCCGCTCCAGCAGCCGGAACAGGCCGCTGATCGAGAAGGTGACGACGAGATAACCCAGAGCCACCCAGAGGAAGATCCAGGTGATGGCGAAGCCCTTGTCGCTCAGCAGCTTCTGCACACCGAACAACTCGGTGACGCTGAACGCGCCCGCGATCGCCGAGTTCTTCGTCAGCGCGATGAAGATCGAGCTCAGCGGCGCGATCACGGTGCGCGTCGCCTGCGGCAGGACGATCATGCGCAGTGTCTGCGAGAAGGTCATGCCGAGGGAGCGGGCGGCCTCCGCCTGACCCAGGGGCACGGTGTTGATGCCCGACCGCACCGCCTCGCAGACGAACGCCGATGTGTAGAAGCCCAGCGCGAGCAGGGCCTTCGTCCACGGGCTCAGGCCCGGCACGAAAATGACCGGGACGACGAACCAGGCGATGAGGAAGAGAAGCGTCAGGGGGGTGTTCCGGAAGAGGGTGACCCACGCGGTTCCGAACATCCGCAGCGGAGGGACCGGGGAGACGCGGAACCCGGCGATGACGACACCCAGTGTCATCGCGAGAAGTCCGCTGGCGAGGGTCAGCAGGACGGTGCCGATGAACCCCTCGCGGAATTCCGCGAGATGGTCGAGCAGTACGTTCACGGGGAGGTCCTCGTGGCGATGTGCGGGCAGGGAAGGCCGTGTCGGGGGCGATGGCGCCGGAGGCGTCGCCGGGACGGGCCGACCGGCCACCGCCGACCCGCAGGGCACCGGGTCGGCGGCGGCCGGCTCACTCGACGCCGCGAGGGCGACGTCTCAGCGGCGCGTCAGTAGCGGCTGACGGCCGGCGGCTCCGAGTACGGGGAGCCGGACAGGCCGAGTGTCGCCTCGTACGCCTTCTTGTAGTCGCCGTTCTTCTCGTGCTTCTCCAGCGCGTCGTTCACGGCGTCACGCAGCGCCTTGTCGTCCTTGTTCATGCCCACGCCGTACGGCTCCTTGGTGAACGGCTTGCCGACCACCTTGAGCTTGGTGGGGCGCTGCGCGGCATAGCCCTTGAGGATCGCGTCGTCGGTGGTGACAGCGTCGACCTCGTTGTTCAGCAGCTGCTGCACACACTCGGAGTACTTCGACAGCTCGACGGTCTTCGCGCCGTACTTCGGCTTCTTGATCTCCTGCAACGGCGTCGAGCCCTTGATGGAGCAGACCGTCTTGCCCTTGAGCGAGTCGGGACCGGTGATGCCCTGCTCGTCCTTGCGCACGAGCAGGTCCGCGCCTGCCAGGAAGTACGGTCCCGCGAAGCCGACCTGCTTCTTGCGCTCGTCGTTGATCGTGTACGTGCCGACGTACAGGTCGACCTCGCCCTTGGAGATGGTGGTCTCGCGGACGTTGGAGTCCACGGTCTTGAACTCGATCTGGTCGGGCTTGAAACCGAGGTCGGCGGCGACCATCTTGGCGATTTCGATGTCGAAGCCGGACCGCTTGCCGGTGGTGTCCTCGAAGCCGAGGTACGGCTGGTCGTTCTTGGCGCCGATGACGAGCTTGCCCGCCTGCTGGGCCTTCTTCAGCGTGGCCGAGTCGATTTTCACATCGCCGGCGACGGCGTACGTCGGCAGCTTGGGCGCGTTCGCCCCGGTGCTCTCGCCGGCGGGCTGGTCACCGGCGTTGCCGGATTCGCCGCCACAGGCCGTCAAGGCCAGTGCCAGGGCGGTGAGGACTGCTGCGGGGGCGGACTTGCGGAACTTCATGGTGGACATCCTTAGAGTCGGCGGGTTTCGGCGTTGTCTGGGACCCGACCCGGACGCAGCGGGCACGGGCGGCGACGCGGGGCCGGTGTCAGTGGTGGAGGATCTTCGACAGGAAGTCCTTGGCCCGGTCGCTGCGCGGGTTGCTGAAGAACTGGTCGGGAGCAGCCTGTTCGACGATCCGGCCGTCGGCCATGAACACCACCCGGTTGGCGGCCGAGCGGGCGAAGCCCATCTCGTGTGTGACGACCACCATGGTCATGCCGTCCTGGGCGAGCTGCTGCATGACCTCCAGGACCTCGCTGATCATCTCGGGGTCCAGGGCGGAGGTCGGCTCGTCGAAAAGCATCACCTTCGGGTCCATGGCCAGCGCCCGAGCGATGGCGACACGCTGCTGCTGGCCGCCGGAGAGCTGCGCCGGGTACTTGTCCGCCTGGGTGCCGACGCCGACCCGGTCGAGCAGGGTACGCGCCTTCTCCTCGGCCTTCTTCTTGTCCGTCCTGCGGACCTTGAGCTGGCCGAGCATCACGTTCTCGAGCACGGTCTTGTGCGCGAACAGATTGAAGGACTGGAAGACCATGCCGACATCGGCGCGCAGCCGGGCCAGTTCCCTGCCCTCCTGGGGCAGCGGCTTGCCGTCAATCAGGATCTCGCCCGAGTCTATGGTCTCCAGGCGGTTGATGGTGCGGCACAGGGTGGACTTTCCCGACCCCGAGGGGCCGATGACCACGACGACCTCACCACGGGTGATGGTCAGGTCGATGTCCTGGAGCACGTGCAACGCGCCGAAGTGCTTGTTGACGTTCTTCAGGACGACCAGTTCGTCGGTCGCGGCCACCGAGTCCTTGGCCACCGATACTGCGGTCATTGCTGGTTGGCTCCGTCCTCACTCGGTTTCGGAGGACAGTAATAACGTGGTGCGACCAGCGTCATTACATCTGAGGGAGATCTGAGCATCACGATCCGGTAGCGGCCGGACACATGCCGTAGCCGGAGTGCTCAGCCCGGTACCGGCTGAATAACGGTAGGCCTCCGCAACCGGAAGCCTCTTGACGCCGTCCGTGTTCATCGGCGTGACTGCCATGGTGCACGCGCACGCGTGCACCTGTTCGTGCGGATGACGCCTTCGCTCGTGTGGATGACGCCTTCCAGTACAGGGCGCTGACCGGCCCTTGTACAGGCCGACACCGAGCGGGGACCTTGGACCTGAGACCGGAGGGGGCCGGCATGAGACTGCTTCTTGTCGAGGACGACAACCACGTCGCGGCCGCCCTGTCCGCCGTGCTGGCGCGGCACGGCTTCGACGTCACCCACGCCCGCAACGGCGAGGAGGCCCTGCGGGCGCTGGTCCCCGAAGGCTCCGGCTTCGGCGTCGTCCTGCTCGACCTGGGCCTGCCCGACCAGGACGGCTACGAGGTCTGCGGCAAGATCCGCAAGCGCACCAGCACTCCGGTGATCATGGTCACCGCGCGCTCCGACGTGCGCTCCCGGATCCACGGCCTGAACCTCGGCGCCGACGACTACGTGGTCAAGCCGTACGACACCGGGGAACTGCTCGCGCGCATCCACGCCGTCAGCAGGCGCACCCCGCACCTGGACGACACCGGCGCCACCGAGACCGTGGTGCGCCTCGGCCCGGTGCACATCGACCTGCCCACCCGCCGGGTCAGCGTGGACGGTTCCACGGTCCAGCTGACCCGCAAGGAGTTCGATCTGCTCGCCCTGCTGGCCCAGCGCCCGGGTGTGGTGTTCCGCCGTGAGCAGATCATCAGCGAGGTCTGGCGGACCAGCTGGGAGGGGACCGGGCGCACTCTGGAGGTGCATGTCGCCTCCCTGCGCTCCAAGCTGCGCATGCCCGCGCTGATCGAGACCGTGCGTGGCGTCGGGTACCGGCTCGTCGCCCCGGCCGCGTAGCGGGGACGGGTGAGCTCACGACTGCTTCCGCTGCTCATCGTCCTGATGGCCGCCGTGCTGCTCGCGCTCGGCGTGCCGCTCGCGGTGAGCCTCGCGGCCGCACAGCAGCAGCGGGTCGTCGTCGACCGGATCGACGACACGGCCCGCTTCGCGGCCCTCGCGCAGTTCGTCACCGACCGGCCCACCACCGGCTCCCGGGTGGGGAAGGAGGACGAGCGCGGCGAGACCCTGCGCAAGGAACTCGCCATGTACTACAGCGTCTACGGCATCAAGGCCGGTGTCTTCTACCGTGACGACGTACCCATGGCCAATGCGCCGGAGGACTGGTACCTCCTCCAGGAGGGTGACGGCCGGGAGGCCTTCAACGAAGCCCTCCTCGGGCGCCGGAGTCACGACCCGCAGCAGGTGTGGCCCTGGCAGCGGACCGGGCTCGTGGTCGCCTCCCCGGTCATCCGCGACGGTGACGTCGTCGCCGTCGTCGTCACCGACTCGCCCACCGGGCAGATGCGGTCGAGGATCCTGCACGGCTGGCTGCTCATCGGCGCCGGGGAGATCGCCGCGATGCTGCTGGCGGTGGGTGCGGCGCTGCGGCTGACGGGCTGGGTGCTCAGACCCGTACGGGTCCTCGACGCGACGACCCACGACATCGCGACCGGGCGCCTGAAGTCCCGGGTCGCGGCCGCCGGCGGACCACCGGAACTCCGGCGCCTGGCCCGATCGTTCAACGAGATGGCGGACAACGTCGAGGAAGTCCTGGAGCAGCAGCGCGCCTTCGTCGCGGACGCCTCCCACCAGCTGCGCAATCCGCTCGCCGCGCTGCTGCTGCGCATCGAGCTGCTCGCCCTGGAACTGCCCGAGGGCAATGAGGAGATCGCCTCGGTGCGTACCGAGGGCAAGCGCCTCGCGCAGGTCCTCGACGACCTGCTCGACCTCGCGCTCGCCGAGCACGCCGAGGCCGACCTGTGCGTCACCGACGTCGGCGAGCTGGCCGCCGAGCGGGTCGCGGCGTGGGGCCCTGCCGCCGAGGCCAAGGGGGTGGCGCTGACCGGGAACTGCCCGGCCACCACCGCCTGGGCCGACTCCATCGCCCTCTCCAGCGCGCTGGACGCGGTCATCGACAACGCGGTGAAGTTCACCCCGGAGGGGGAGCGAGTCGAGGTCGAGGTCGCGGCGGACGGGGAGTGGGCGACGGTGGTGGTCACCGACGGCGGTCCCGGACTCGGCGACGAGGAACTGGCCCGCATCGGGGACCGCTTCTGGCGCAGTGCCGGCCACCAGAACATCAAGGGCTCGGGACTCGGGCTGTCGATCTCACGGGCGCTGCTCGCGGCGGGCGGGGCATCGATCGTGTACGCGCGTCACGAGCCGCACGGGCTGAAGGTGACGGTCATGGTGCCACGGACGGCTCCAAGGTCCGGCACGCCCGGCGCCTGAGGACGAGGCCGCGTCGGGCGGCTACGGCTTCACCGACTGGTAGTACCGCCGCGCGCCCTCGTGCAGCTGCAACGGATCCGTGTAGATCGCCGTCCGCAGGTCCACCAGCTGGGCCGCGTGCACCTGGGCGCCGATCCGGTCGCGGCTGTCGATCACCGTACGGGTGAGCTTCTCGGTCAGGTCCGCGTTCATGTCCTCCCGGGTGATCAGGAGGTTCGCCACGGCCACGGTCTGCACGGAGGACCCCTGCTCGATGTCCGGGTAGGCGTCGGCGGGCATCACCGCGGCCCGGTAGTAGCGCGAGGCGCTGCCCTGCTCGTGCAGCTTCGCCACCAGATCGCTGCCGATGGGCACCAGGCGGATCGCGGAGTGCCGTGACAGCTGGGTGATCGCGCTGGTGGGCAGCCCGCCCGACCAGAAGAACGCGTCGATCTTGTGCCGCTTCAGCAGGTCGGGCATGGTACCGATGCCGTCGGGCAGGGCGGTGATGTCCTTCGTCGGATTCAGCCCGGCCGCGGCGAGCACATGTTCCGCTATCAGCCGGACCCCCGATCCGCCCGGTCCGACGGCGACCGTCCGCCCCTTCAGGTCCGCCACGGACTGCACGGGTGACGAGCGCGGCACCACCAGATGCACATAGTCGTCGTACAGGCGTGCGCAGCCGCGCAGCCGGTCTGCGCCCGGCTTGTTCTCCAGCCGGTATGTCTCGACGGCGTCGGCCGCGGCGATCGCGAAGTCCGCCCGGCCCGTGGCCACCCGCCGCACGTTCTCCTGCGAGCCGTCGCTGTGCAGCAGCCGTACGTGCAGCTCCGGCAGGTCCTTGGCGAAGGCGGGCTGGAGCAGGGTGCCGTACTTCTCGTAGACGCCGGTCGGAGTGCCGGTGCTGAGGGTGACCGTGCCGCTCGGGGACTCCTCGCCGAGCGGCAGCAGCCACCACAGCAGCAGCCCGAAGACCGCGAAGGCGGCCGTCGAGGCCAGCAGCGCGCGACGCCTGCCGATACGGGGGAGTGCCTGGAGCATGCGGGCGATCCTGCCAGGCCGCACGCACCCCTGACCAGGGCGGGGTGCGCTCGTGGACCGCCGGCGGCACGGCGGCGGTGACCGGTAGGGTCGCCGAATGCACCCTTCGTCCGACTCCTTCTCGCCCGCCTCCCTGGTCCGTGAGTTCCACCGCGCCTTCGGCCTCGACGCCCGTACCGTGCCGACCGAGGTGTCCGCGGAGCTGGCCGCGCACCGCGGCGAGCTGCTCGCGGAGGAGGCAGCCGAGGTCGCCGAGGTGGCGGTCGCCGGTCCGCTGGACCGGCTGGCGCACGAGCTGGCCGACCTCGTGTACGTGGCCTACGGCACGGCCCTTGTGCACGGCATCGACCTCGACGCCGTGATCGCCGAGATCCATCGCGCGAACATGACCAAGATCGGCCCGGACGGGGCGGTCGCCCGGCGGGCGGACGGGAAGGTCCTCAAGGGCGACCACTACCGTGCCCCGGATGTCTCGGCGGTACTGCGCCGCCAGGGATGGACGCCCTCGTCGGCGTAGGAAGCGCCGCGCCGCCGGGGCCGAACGCCCTCAGCGGCGAAGAAACCGCTCCACGGCCGTGAACCGTCCGCTTCCCGGTCGGCTCTCCGTCCGTCCCGTGGTCGGCTCTCCGTCCGCCGCGTGGTCGCATCTCCGTCCGTCGTCCCTGCCGGTCACCGGAACCCTCGCGCGTCGGCGGCCCGGTGCCCTCGCGGGGCCGGGCCCGGCGGCCGCCCCTAGACTGGGGCGACTTCCAGGACAGGACCCGTAACGGGAAGGGGACGACGACGGTGGCGGCAGGTGGCGGTGGTTTCGCGGAGGACCCGTCCGCCGAGGTGCTGTCGGAGGCGGCCGCCGCGTTCGGGCTGCTGGCCTCGCCCGCGCGGCTGCACATCGTGTGGGCGCTCGCGCAGGGCGAGAGCGATGTCACCGGCCTCGCCGAGCGCGTCGGCGGCGCGCTGCCCGCAGTGAGCCAGCACCTGACCAAGCTGAAGCTCGCCGGACTCGTCCGCTCCCGTCGTGAGGGCCGCCGCCAGGTCTACTTCGTCGACGACGCGGACGTCGTGACCGTGGTCCGCCTCGTGGTGGACCAGCTCAGTGATCGCGCCGCACGCACCCGCGCCCCGGCATCCCGGCTCCGTGGCCTCTGAGAGCGCCGCACCGTCACCGGCCCGGCCCGCCGACGCCGGCCTCGGCCGCGATGCCGCGGCGCCCACCTCCCTCCAGGAACTGCGCCGCCTGCGCAGCAGTCCGCGCGGGCTGACCGACGCGGAGGCGGAGGCCCGGCTCGCGGACATCGGCGAGAACGCGCTCCCCGAGGCCCGCACACCCTCCTGGTCCCGCCGTTTCGTGCGCGGCCTGCGCGATCCGTTCACCACGGTCCTGCTCTGCCTCGGCCTGGTGTCCGCGACGGTAAGCGCCTGGGGCACCGCCTGCGTGATCCTCTGTCTCGTCGTCGTCAGCTGTGTGCTGCGCGCCTCCGGCGAGTACCGGGCCGACCGCTCGATGGCCGCGCTGCGCGACCTGGTCGCCACCACCGCGACCTTACTGCGCCGCCCGGACCCGGACCGGCCGCCACGGGAACGGGAGGTGCCCGCCGCCGAGCTGGTGCCGGGCGATGTCATCCGCCTCGCGCCCGGCGACCTGGTCCCGGCCGACGTACGACTGCTGCGCACCCACGGCCTGACGGTCCACCAGGCGGCGCTGACCGGGGAGTCGGCACCGGTCGCCAAGCACGCGCTCGACGCGCCCGCACCAGCCGAAGCCGGCCCGTTCGAGCAGCCCCACCTGTGCTTCCAGGGCAGCGGTGTGGCCACCGGCGGCGGCACCGCGCTCGTCCTGGAGACGGGCGCCCGGACCCGTTTCGCCCGGGCCCACCGAGCCCCCGCCCGGCGGGCGGCGAGTGCCTTCGAGCGGACCGTGCACGGCATCTCCTGGGTGCTGATCCGGTTCATGCTGCTCACCCCGCCGCTGGTGCTGATGGCCAACGCGACGCTGCGCGACCGGGGCCTGGAGACGCTGCCCTTCGCCGTCGCGGTCGCCGTCGGTCTCACCCCCGAGATGCTGCCGGTCATCGTCACCACCTGCCTGGCCCGCGGCGCCCGGGTGCTCGCCCGCACCCACGGCGTGATCGTGAAACGCCTGCCCGCCCTGCACGACCTGGGCGCGGTCGACGTGCTGTGCCTCGACAAGACCGGCACCCTCACCCAGGACCGGCCGGTCGTCGAGCGGGCCCTGGACGGGACCGGGCAGGACGCGCCCGAGGTGCTGCGCCAGGCCGCCACGGCCGCCTGGTGGACCCTCCAACTCGCCGACCTGCCCGCCCCGGACGCCCTCGACGAGGCGCTCCTGGACGCGGCGGACGGAAGCTGGGAGGCCTACGAAGGCGTCGCCGTCGTGCCGTTCGACCCGGTCCGCCGGCTCGCCACCGCCGTCGTCCGCGGTGGCCTCGGCATGCACACCCTCCTCGTCAAGGGCGCCGCCGAGGCCGTACTGGAGCGCTGTGCGCTGGAGCCCGACGAGCGGGAGCGGCTGCTCGCGCTCGCCGCCCGCGAGGCACGGGAGGGCCTGCGGGTGGTCGCGGTCGCCACCGGCACCCGCCCCGCCCGCACCCGCCCCTACACCCCCGCCGACGAGCGCGGGCTCACCTTCCGAGGCTTCGTCACCTTCCGGGACGCCCTCGCCCCGACCGCCGCGCGGGCGCTGCGGGACCTCGCCGCCCGCGGTGTCAGCGTGCGGGTCCTCACCGGCGACCACCCGGGCACGGCGGCCCGCGTCTGCCGCGACCTCGGCCTCGACCCGGGTGACGTACGGACCGCGGGCGCCGCGGACGACCACACCGCGACCGTCGTCGCCCGGTGCACCCCCGAGGACAAGGCGCGGATCGTCACCGGGCTGCGCCGGGCCGGGCACACGGTCGGCTTCCTGGGCGACGGCGTCAACGACGTACCGGCGCTGTACGCCGCCGACGTGGGGATCGCCCCGCGCGACGCCGTCGACGTGGCCCGCGAGAGCGCGGACGCCGTCCTCGCGTACAAGGACCTGACCGCCATCGACCACGCCGTCGCCGCAGGCCGGCACAGCAGCGGCAACATAGCCACCTATCTGCGCGTCACCCTCTCCTCCAACCTCGGCAATGTCGTCGCGATGCTCGCCGCCGGTCTGCTGCTGCCCTTCCTTCCGATGCTCCCGGCCCAGGTCCTGGTCCAGAACCTGTGCTTCGACGCGGCCCAGCTCGCCTTCGCCCACGACCGCCCCGCGCCCGCGGTGCTCACCCGCCCGACCCTTCTGGGCCCGCGTGACCTGCTCCGCTTCATCACCGGCTTCGGCCTGCTCAACGCCGTCGCCGACCTCGCCACCTTCGGCGTCCTCGCGCTCTCGCTGTACGGGCCCGACGCGCTCGACGACGAAGCCGTCTTCCACTCGGCGTGGTTCACCGAGAACCTGCTCACCCAGGCCCTGGTGATGGTGCTCCTGCGCTCCGGCCGGAGCCTTGCCGAGGGACGTGCCCCGGGCCCGGTCGGGCGGGCCGCGGCCGTCCTCGCCGCGGTCGCCCTCCTGCTGCCCTTCACTCCGCTCGGTGCAACGCTCGGCATGATCGCGCTGCCGGTGGGGTACTACCTGCTGCTCGCCGCCGTCCTGGCGCTGTACGCGCTCGCCCTGTGGGCGGTCAGGGCGCGCTACGAGCGCCGGCGCGCGGCGAGCGACGACCACCCCTAGGTCACGTTTCGGACCGAGCGCCCCCTCCTCCGTTCCGATCCGCCCTGACGGTTGTACAGTTGCGCAAAGTGGCAAGCATTACTGGACGGTCGAGCGACGGAAACCGTCCTCGGCCGAGCGAGGAAAGGGCGGGCGCGGCCGATGCTCCGCAACGGACTGGAACCCTGGCACCTGCTGATCGTGGCGATCGTCGTGATCGTGCTGTTCGGCTCGAAGAAACTGCCGGACACCGCCCGCGCGCTCGGCAAGTCCCTGCGCATCCTCAAGAGCGAGGCGAAGGCGATGAAGAACGAGAACGCTCCCTCGCCGGGCGCCTCCCCGTCAGTCCCCGTGGCGCCGTCGGAGGTCCGCACGTCCGCCGAGGCCGCTGCGGCCGAGCCTCCGGCCGCGGCCTCCTGACCCGGGTCCGTCGGAGGCCGGCTCAGGGGCTGGCGCTGTCGTAGCCGTAGGTCAGGATCCCACCGGTTTCGCCGAGCCGGCGCCGGTATACGTACAGCGCCGCCACCTGGACGCCGTCCGCAGGGGTCTCGACCCGGCAGGGACGGGTCACCTGCACCACCGAGGGCCGGCCCGCGACCTGCATGCGCATGCCGTCGGCCGGCCCGCCCGCCAGCACCGCCGTCTCCCACTTCGTCGGGACATGAAGATCCATGTCTGTACCTTAAAGTTGCGCAATCGCTGAAGTGTTGTGAGCTGTGCCACCTCCCTGCGGTCCGCGCTCCGGGGCCGTTCGGGGAGAGGAAGATCACCCAGGCGGACGCGGTCTTGGCCATGCACGCGCCACGCGGTACGGTCTGTGCGATATCGACGACGGTACGACGGAAGCCGGTGGGAGTCCGGCACGGTCGCGCCACTGTATGCGAGCGCCCCCGGGCAGTTCGTAAGTCAGACCCGTGGCCGTCGTCCTGTGCACCACCGAGATGGGACGCGAACTCCCAGAGGAGGTCCTGCCATGGCGCAGACCGTCGCCCAGCCGACAGCCACCACCCCCGCCGTTCCCGCCACGCTGCCGCTGAAGGCGATAGCCCCCTGGGCGGTCTTCTTCGGCATCCTGATGCTCGTCCTGCTCTACTTCGTCGGCGCCGAGCAGGGCGCCACCTCCGTCTTCAACGGCACCGACGTCCATGAGTGGGTGCACGACGCCCGCCACCTGCTCGGCTTCCCCTGCCACTGACGCGGGGGGCGCCGCGCACCCGATGAACTCCGCAACGGTAAGAAATCTCCTGGTGCGGGGCATGCTCGCCGGCCTTGGTGCCGGCGTGCTCGCCCTGATCGCCGCCTACTTCCTCGGCGAGCCGAACGTCGACAGCGCGATCGGCTTCGAGGAGGCCCACTCCCATGAGCACGAGATGGAGGTCGTCTCGCGTTCTCTGCAGTCCACCGCCGGTCTCGCCACCGGTGTCCTGGTCTACGGAGTCGCCTTCGGCGGCATAGCCGCACTCGCCTTCTGCTTCGCGCTCGGCCGTGTCGGCCGCTTCGGCCCGCGGGCGACCGCACTGCTGCTGTCCGGCTGCGCGCTTCTCGCCGTGTACGTCGTACCGTTCCTGAAGTACCCGGCCAACCCGCCGTCGGTCGGCGACCCCGACACCATCGGCAAGCGGACCGGCCTGTACTTCCTGATGATGGTGCTCAGCGTCCTCCTCGCGATCGCCGCGACGATGCTGGGCAAACGGCTCGCACCCAATCTGGGCACCTGGTACGCGACCGTCGTCGCGGTGGCCGGCTTCGTCCTCGTGATCGGTCTGGCGTACGCCTTCCTGCCGGTCGTCAACGAGGTGCCGAAGGACTTCCCGGCCACCCTGCTGTGGCGGTTCCGCCTGTCCGCCCTGGCCATGCAGGCGGTGCTGTGGGGTGGATTCGGCCTGGTCTTCGGGGAGTTGGCCGAGCGGCTGCTGAATCCGAAGCCCGCGGCCTCCGCGTCGGGGCGGGCGGTTCCGGCCGCGCACTGAACCCTTCACGACACCAGAGGGCCCTCCGGAATTGTCCGAGGGCCCTCTGGCGTTCCCGGGACACCGGCGCAGGCGACGAGCGGAGGAGCCCCGTGCCCAGACGACATCCCCGACCGAGCCACATCACTCTCGGTGGACGGGAGGCGGTCGCCCTGACCCTGGAGGAGTACGAACAACTCATCGCCAGCCGACGTCAGATCGGCGGCCAGAGCGCGCGCGTCCGGGTCCTCGGCCAGCAGGCCAAACGGACCGAGCGACTGCTTCAGGAGCTGGAGGCCCTGGTCGGTGCCACCGCGCCGGCCTGTCGCACGCAGGACGAGGAGGCCGGGTTCCCACGGGCGGCCGAGTGCCGCGGCCACCAGGGCGCCACCGGCGACGGGGACACCGACTGCCTGCGCTGCGCCATCGCGGCGCTGCTGCGTCGCCACCGGGACGAGGCCTGCTGAGCACACGTCATACGACCGGCTCAGCGATCCGAGACGTCGCCTGGGGAGGCGAGGACGTGTCCGACCCGTAGATTCCAGCGCCCGGAACGGCCGGTGCACTCCGTCGCCGTGAGCGGTGGGACGTCGACGCGCCAGAACGCGGCCTCGGGCGCGCCCAACACGTGTACCACCACGGCCCGCACGACCTCCGGCTCCACCACGGCGACCGTCCTGCCCTCGGCCGCCCCGGCCGTCTCCCACCAGCGCGTGACCCGCTCACACAGCTCCCGTACCGACTCCCCGCCGTGCGGCGCGGCGCCCGGATCGGCCAGCCAGTGGGCCACCGCCTCGGGTTCGGCGGCGCCGACCTCGTCCAGCGTCCGCCCGCGCCAGCGGGCGACGTCCAGGCCCGCGAGTTCCCTGTGCTCCGAGGCGTCGAGGCCGAGTGCCGAGGCCGTCTCCCGGCAGCGCACGCTGGGGGAGGCGAAGACGCGGGCCGCGGCGGGCAGGGACAGCGCCGCCGATCCGGCGCGTACGGCTGCGCTGTCCTCGATCGAGTCACCGTCGTCGAAGCGGGCCCGCCGCAGCGACGGCGTGATCGCCGGCGAGATGAGGGTGACACGGCTGGTCACGCGGTTGCTCCTTGTGGCTCGCCCAGGGGCTGAGGCAGTACGGCGGTGGTGGCGCACAGGGCGTCGGTGGTGACGCGTTTCTTCCGGTAGCCCTCGATCGCCTTCTTCGGCTCCCGGCCCTGTCCCTGGCTCCCGGCCCTGGCGGGGACACAGCTCTCTTGTGATGTCTCCCGCCTGAAGGGCCGGGCGAACCCGCTGCCGCGGCCAGCCTAGCCCAGGCTTCCCGGGCCGAAGCTCGGATCGTCGAGGCGTACACGTGGAACCCCCGCCCGGTCTTGCGGCCCAGCAGCCCTGCCTCCACCATCCGCTGGAGCAGTGGGAGGGGCGTAGAGGGGTTCCCGAAACTCGTCGTAGAGACATTCGGCGATCGAGGCGACGGTGTCGAGCCCGATCAGGCCCGCGAGTTTGAGCGGTCCCATGGGGTGGGCGCAGCCCAGCTCCGTGCCGGTGTCCATGTCGGCGGCGGTGGCGAAGCCGGACTCCGCCATGCGGATCGCCGACAGCAGATACGGGACCAGCAGGGCGTTGACGACGAAGCCTGTGGAACGTGTACGAGGCCTTCGCCGCCCCCGGGGCGCATCCATGTCCAGATCGCCGAAATGCCGGACGGGCAGCGCTACTTGTGGACCGCCCGAGCCGTCACCCGGCACCGCGGCGGCTGGGGCAACCCGGCAAGACCTTCGCCATCGGCCTGGGCTGCGAGATCCGCCACGCCCACAGACTCGTCTACTCCGAGGGACTCGACCTCGCCCACACCTCCGCCGCCACCCCCATCGGCATGGGCTGCCGCGTCTGCGAACGCCTCGACTGCCCCCAGCGAGCCGCGCCGCCGCTGGGACGTCCCCTGCGCATCGACCAGAACACCAGCACCTTCGTGCCGTACCCCGTGACCGACTCCATGCCGTGACCCGGCGGCGATCCCGGCGGCCGCCATCCGGTGATCCGCTGCCCGCGAGCGCCGGGGGGAGCGGTTTCCGGACACCGCCTACGCTTGAGCCATGACCGGCGGCAAGGCGGTGGCGTTGCATGCGGTACGTGGCGGTGAGTGCGCTGAGTCATCCCGGACTGCTCCGCGAACGGAACGAGGACAGCCTGGTGATCGGGCCGTGGACCCTGTGCGCCACGGTGACCGAAAGTCCGCAGACCCTGGTCTTCCCGCTCGGGACACCCCTGGTCGTCGCCGTAGCCGACGGGCTCGGCGGGCATCCCGGCGGCGATGTGGCCAGCGCCCTGGTCGTGCGCCGGATCGCTTCGATCGGACCCGCCCTGAGCAGCGAGGAGGCGGTGCGCGACGCCTTGAACGCCTGCAACCGCGCCGTGTACGAGGCCGCCGGCGGCGATGCGGGAGGTGAGCTCGCGGCCATGGGGACGACGGTCGCCGGGGCCGTTGTGCGGCCCGGCTCGCTGCTGGTGTTCAACGTGGGCGACAGCCGGGTCCTGGCGGCCTCCCCTGACGGGCTGCGCCAGGTGAGCGTCGACGACAGCCCCCCACTCGAACCCGGGCGGCGCACCACGTCCATCGTCACCCAGTGCCTGGGCGGCACCCGCACATACCGGGCCGTCCAGCCCCATGTGACGGCGGAGTCCCTGTCCCCCGGCGACCGCTACCTCGTGTGCAGCGACGGTCTGACCGATCCCGTGCCGACGGACGTGCTCGACGGGGTGATGCGGGAGCACGACGACGGCCGGGCGGTCTTCGAGCTGTGGCAGGCCGCCATCGCGGCGGGCGGCCCCGACAACATCACGCTGGCGGTCGTACGCGTCGCGGACGCATAGGGCGTGTCCGGGCGCGGCGGCTATGGGGCGTGTCCGGGCGCGGCGGCCATGGGGCGTGTCCGGGCATGGCGGCATGGGGTGCGTCGGGCGTGGCGGCATGAGGGCGCGTCCGCGCGTGGCCGCATGCGGCGCGCCTGGAGGAACATCTCCGTATCTCTCGCCGGGGACGCTCACTTCGGGGAACGGTCACAGGCCGTCCGTGCCGTCCGGCGGGAAGCCGTACCGCCCATGCAGCCGGACGAAGCAGGCCGGGGTCACCACACGCAGCCGCACCAGTCCGGACGGGGTGCGCTCGAAGCACACCACCTCCTCGTGCCCGCCCGGCCCGATCGGCTGTACCAGGCGGCCGCCTTGCCGTACCTGCGCGGCCAGTGGCGCGGGCACCTCCGGGAACGCGGCCGACACCACCACCGCGTCGAACGGGGCCCGGTCGGGCACACCGCCGCTGCCGTCGCCGATCCGCAGTTCCACGTTCCGTACGCCCTGCCGCGAGAGATTCGCGCGCGCCCGCCGTGCTATGTCCGGCCGCATCTCGATGCTGACCACGTCGGCGGCCAGCCGGGCGAGCAGCGCGGTCTGGAAGCCGAGACCGGTACCGACCTCGAGGACGTACTCACTCCCGTCCAGCGCGAGGCTCTCGATCATCCTGGCGGACAGCGAGGGCTGGGTGGTGACCTGTCCGTGCCCGATCGCGACGGGCACATCCCGGTAGGCGGCGGCCACCTCACCGGTCGGTACGAATCCCGCCCGGGGCGTGGCCCGCACCGCCTGAAGCAGCCGCTCGTCCCCGATCCCGGCGGCTCGAAGGGCCCGCAGGAGATCGTCGGGCTGCCTGGGCAGAGGGTTCATGAGCGGGTCACCACACCACCAGGCTAGGCGGCCGCGCACCCCCTGCCGGATACGCGGGACGGACGTCCGCCGGCAGCGCCTACCCTTGACGCATGACCAGCAGCAGCGACCGGAGCCCGGCAGTGGACGTTCGATCCTCCAAGACATACGAGATCCGCACCTACGGGTGCCAGATGAACGTCCACGACTCCGAGCGGTTGGCCGGTCTGCTCGAAGAGGCCGGGTATGTGCGCGCGCCCGAGGGGTCGGACGGCGACGCCGACGTCGTCGTCTTCAACACCTGCGCCGTCCGCGAGAACGCCGACAACCGCCTCTACGGCAACCTCGGCCGTCTCGCGCCCAGGAAGGCCGAGCGCCCCGGGATGCAGATCGCCGTCGGCGGCTGTCTCGCGCAGAAGGACCGCGACACCATCGTGAGGAAGGCGCCCTGGGTGGACGTCGTCTTCGGTACGCACAACATCGGCCGGCTGCCCGTCCTGCTCGAGCGTGCCCGTGTGCAGGAGGAGGCGCAGGTCGAGATCGCCGAGTCGCTGGAGGCGTTCCCCTCGACCCTGCCGACGCGCCGCGAGAGCGCATACGCGGCCTGGGTGTCGATCTCCGTGGGCTGCAACAACACCTGCACCTTCTGCATCGTCCCCGCTCTGCGCGGCAAGGAGAAGGACCGCCGTCCCGGCGACATCCTCGCCGAGGTCGAGGCCCTGGTCGCCGAGGGCGTCTCCGAGATCACGCTGCTGGGACAGAACGTCAACGCCTACGGCTCCGACATCGGCGACCGGGAGGCCTTCGGCAAGCTGCTGCGCGCCTGCGGGGCCATCGAGGGCCTGGAGCGGGTCCGCTTCACATCGCCGCACCCGCGTGACTTCACCGACGACGTCATCGCGGCCATGGCCGAGACGCCGAACGTGATGCCGCAGCTGCACATGCCGCTCCAGTCCGGCTCCGACACGGTCCTGAAGGCGATGCGCCGCTCGTACCGCCAGGAGCGCTACCTGGGGATCATCGAGAGGGTGCGGGCCGCCATTCCGCACGCCGCGATCACCACCGACATCATCGTGGGCTTCCCGGGCGAGACCGAGGAGGACTTCGAGCAGACGCTGCATGTGGTGCGCGAGGCGCGGTTCGCACAGGCGTTCACCTTCCAGTACTCCAAGCGGCCCGGCACCCCGGCGGCCACCATGGAGGACCAGATTCCCAAGGAGGTCGTCCAGGCGCGCTACGAGCGTCTCGTCGCCCTCCAGGAGGAGATCTCCTGGGAGGAGAACAAGAAGCAGGTCGGCCGCACGCTGGAGCTGATGGTCGCCGAGGGCGAGGGCCGCAAGGACGGCGCGACCCACCGCCTGTCCGGCCGTGCCCCCGACAACCGTCTGGTCCACTTCACCAAGCCGGACGAGGAGGCCCGGCCCGGTGACGTGGTGACGGTCGAGATCACGTACGCCGCCCCGCACCATCTGCTCGCCGAGGGCCCCGTCCTGGGCGTGCGCCGCACCCGCGCGGGCGACGCGTGGGCGAAGCGGAACGCGGCGGAGGCCGCCAAGCCGGCCGGCGTCATGCTGGGGCTGCCGAAGGTCGGGATCCCGGAGCCGCTGCCGGCGGCCACGGCGGCTGCGTGCGGCTGCGACTGAGGGACAGCGGCGTCACGGACCTGTGAGGGCGTGCGCGCATGGCCGCATGGGGCCTGCGCGTACGGCGCCGTTGTGCCCGGGCAGCGGCATGGGGCCGTCCGGCGGGGTTACGCTGCGGATCGTGCTTGTCGCCGCCGCCGTCTGCCCCTGTCCGCCGTTGCTCGTGCCCGAGGTCGCCGCGGGTGCCGCGCCCGAGCTGGAGGGCGCCCGTGCCGCGTGCAGGGACGCACTGGGCGTGCTGGCCGCCGCGCGCCCCGGCCGGCTGGTGGTCGTCGGACCCGCGCCGGAGAGCGGGTGCGGACGGTATCCGCGGGGCGGGCGGGGATCGTTTCGCGGATTCGGCGTGGATGTCGATGTACGGCTGGGCGACGGGGGGACGCATCCGGGAGTGCCGGAGCGGGAGCTTCCGCTCTCGCTGGCCGTCGCCGCGGGGCTCCTGGAGCGCCTGAGCTGGGAGGGCGTGCCCGTGGAAGGGCTCGGCGTGCCCGAACTCCTGGCCCCCGAGCGGTGCGTCGAGGTGGGGGCGGAACTCGCCCGGCAGGACGAGCGGGTGGCGTTGCTGGTCATGGGGGATGCGAGCGCGTGCCGCACGGTCAAGGCGCCGGGCTACCTGGACGAGCGCGCGGCCGGCTTCGACGCCGCCGTGGCGCGTGCGCTCGGCGCGGCCGATGTGGCGGCCCTGAGGTCGCTGGACGTCCGGCTTGCGCACGAGCTGAAGGCCTGGGGCCGAGCTCCCTGGCAGGTCCTCGCGGGGGCGGCGGAGGGCGCGGATCTCGCCGGCGCGTTGTTGTACGACGACGCGCCGTACGGCGTGGGGTATCTGGTGGCGGTCTGGTCGTAGCGTCTTCGGCCACCGGGGGCGGGGGCGTACCGCCACGACGGCATGGACGGCGGCATGGACGGCCCGGCGCGCGCCTGCGCCCGGCATGGGCGCGTGCCCGTGCGCGACTCGGATCGGCGGCCGGTGACGTCCCGGCCCCGGACACGGCGGACGGCCGGGAGGCTGTGTGCCTCGCGGCCGTCCGCCGATGCGTCATGCCGTGTCAGGAGGCCGGGGGCGGTGGCGGTGCTCCCGGCGTCCTGTCACCGGTCGCAGGGCCGGTGCCCCGGTGCGCGAGGCGTTCCATCGCGTTCTTCGCCTTGCCCGTGCCCGTGTCGATCTTGCCGCTGTACTTGCCTTTGGTCCGCTCGTCGATCATCTTCGCGGCCTTGTCGAGGCCCCGATCGACCTTCTCTTCGTGCTGCTGCGCGAAGTTCGTGACCTTGGCCATCAGGTTGTCCACGAGACCCATGGTCCACCTTCCCTGCGGAGCGCGGTTACGTGCGGGCGCCCTCCTCGGCCTCGGTCTCGGCGGCCTCCGCGGCGGACTGCTGCCTGGGAATGGCGACGCCGTCGTCACCGGCCGGAGCGGTCTCCTGCGTCACCGTCTCCGAACCGGTCCCGGCCTCGGCCGCTCCCTTGTCCTCGTCCGTCGCCTCCGCCTCCGTCCCAGCCGTCGTCCGCGCGGCCTCCGTCACGGCGGACTGCGCCTCCTCCGTTGTCCTCGACCGCCGGAAGAGCCGTGCAAAAACGCCCATATCCACTCCATACGTTACTCGTGCGGGCGAAATACCGCGTAGCTCGGTGCGCCCGTTTGCATCGCCCGGCCATCCCGCTCTCGAACCGGTGACCGGAACCTCGCAACAGGCAACGACCCCGCATACGGGGCGTCACGTCGCTCGTTCGAGGTGGGGCCCGTAGGTTTGCGAAACTGTTCCGGTGAGTAGCGCAGCCCCCGCACCGCGGGTCATCGCCGTCGTCGGACCGACCGCGGCCGGAAAGTCCGATCTGGGTGTATTCCTTGCCCAGCGCCTCGGCGGCGAGGTCGTCAACGCCGACTCCATGCAGCTCTACCGGGGGATGGACATCGGAACCGCCAAGCTGACCCCCGAGGAGCGCGGTGGCATCCCGCACCACCTGCTGGACATCTGGGACGTGACGGTCACGGCGTCCGTGGCCGAGTACCAGCGCCTCGCCCGCGCCCGGATCGACGCGCTGCTCGCCGAGGGTCGTTGGCCGATCCTGGTGGGCGGCTCCGGCCTGTATGTGCGCGGCGCGGTCGACAACCTGGAGTTCCCCGGAACCGACCCCGAGGTGCGCGCCCGGCTCGAGGACGAACTCGCCCTGCGCGGCCCGGGAGCGCTGCACGCGCGCCTGGGTGCCGTCGACCCGGAGGCAGCGCGGGCGATCCTGCCCGGCAACGGCCGTCGTATCGTCCGGGCCCTGGAGGTCATCGAGATCACCGGCAAGCCCTTCACGGCCAACCTCCCCGGCCATGACTCGGTCTACGACACCGTGCAGATCGGCGTGGACGTGGCCCGCCCCGAACTCGACGAGCGCATCGCGCGGCGGGTCGACCGGATGTGGCAGGCGGGACTCGTGGACGAGGTGCGCGCTCTGGAGGCGCAGGGTCTTCGGGAGGGGCGTACGGCGTCGCGTGCGCTGGGGTACCAGCAGTTGCTCACGGCGCTCGCGGGGGAGTGCACGCTGGAAGAGGCGCGCACGGAGACCGTGCGTGCCACCAAACGCTTCGCGCGCCGTCAGGATTCCTGGTTCCGCCGTGACCCGCGGGTGCACTGGCTCAGCGGCGCCGCGGCGGACCTGCGGGAACTTCCGCACCTCGCGCTGGCGTTGGTCGAACGACCGGTTACAGCCTGATCACGTGATGGCATCGGGACGCCCCGCCCGTCATACGGGCCTGCGGCGGCATGCCATCATCGAGCTTCGATCGACCAAGTGGAGTCCGAGTTGGGAGGGCGCGTGGCGATGGAGGCCGGCCCTCGCGACACCGCACAGAGCGGGGAACATGACACCGCGGAGGCCGGGGACCAGAGGCTCAGTTCCGACGGTCCCGACGATCAGCCCCCGGGCGGTGTGACGGACGACGGGCCGGGCGCGGACGAACTGTCCGCCGGGCCCGAGGTCGAGGTCGAGCTGCGCCCGCAGCGCCGGCTGCGGATCTGGCAGCTCGCCCCCATCGTGGCGCTGGCGG
Source organism: Streptomyces sp. NPDC046931 (assembly GCF_040644655.1). Lineage (NCBI taxonomy): Bacteria > Bacillati > Actinomycetota > Actinomycetes > Kitasatosporales > Streptomycetaceae > Streptomyces > Streptomyces sp. NPDC046931. The sequence continues at coordinate 117,777 of NZ_JBEYWX010000017.1, read as the reverse complement.
CGATGGGCTCCCTGATGTTCGCCTTCCCGCTGGCCTTCGAGTTCGGTGACGGCGGCGCCGTGGTCGCCATGCTCGGTCTGCTGATCTTCTCCTGCGCGGCCGGCTGGGGCATGATGGCCGCCCGCCGGGTCGGTTACACGTGGCCGGGCCTGCCGCAGCGCGGCTCCGGGCGGCGCCCGGACTGGCGGGTCGTCCTCGGCTACGCCGTACTGGTCGCCGCGGTGGTCGTGCTGGCCGTGTGGCGCGTGGCCCGCCTGCGCTGAGCCGTCACGGCCGCACCGGGCGCGGCCGCACCGGGCCCCGCTTCCGCCCGAGCGCCCCTTCCACGCCTGAGCGCCCGCTCCGCCGTGAGCCCCCCCGGCCGTGGCCGTCCGCCCCGGCCGTCCGCCCGCCGAACCGGTCGTCCCGGGTGTCGTGGCCACCCCGTACGATCGAGGAATGAGCACGCGGATCGCCTTCCTCAAGGGGCACGGCACCGAGAACGACTTCGTGATCGTCCCGGACCCCGACAACGTCATCGACCTGCCCCCGGCCACCGTCGCCGCCCTGTGCGACCGCCGCGCTGGTCTCGGCGGCGACGGTCTGCTGCACGTCGTGCGCTCCGCCGCGCACCCCGAGGCCGAGGAGATGGCCGTCGAGGCGGAGTGGTTCATGGACTACCGCAACGCGGACGGCTCGATCGCGGAGATGTGCGGCAACGGCGTACGGGTGTTCGCGCGTTACCTCCAGCGCGCGGGGCTCGCGGTCGAGGGCGATTTCGCGATCGCCACGCGCGGAGGCGTCAAGACCGTGCACATCGCCAAGGACGGTGACATCACCGTCGGCATGGGCAAGGCGCTCCTCCCGGAGGGACAGGTCACGGTGAGCGTCGGCGAGCGCAGCTGGCCCGCGCGCAACGTCGACATGGGCAACCCGCACGCGGTCGCCTTCGTCGACGACCTGGCGCACGCGGGTGACCTGTTCACCCCGCCCCCGTTCGGCCCGGCCTCCGTGTACCCGGACGGGGTGAACATCGAGTTCGTGGTGGACCGCGCTCCTCGGCATGTCGCGATGCGCGTCCACGAGCGGGGTTCCGGCGAGACCCGCTCGTGCGGCACGGGCGCGTGCGCGGTGGCCGTCGCCACCGCCCGCCGCGACGGCGCCGACCCGGCCGTCACGGGCACCCCGGTCACGTACACCGTGGACGTCCTGGGCGGCACCCTCCGGATCACCGAGCACCCGGACGGCGAGATCGAGATGACCGGTCCGGCGGTGATCATCGCCGAGGGGGAGATCGACACCGACCGGCTGCGGGCCGCGGCCCGCTGACCCGGCCATCCCGCCAACCCACCCCGGTCCGCGCCTCCTTGGGGGCGAACGGGTGGCGCGCTGAAGCACGGGGTAGCACGCGGACAGTGATGCTCCGCACAGTCCGGTGGCCGGAAAGCGCCCTCCGATACACCCCGCGAGGCTCCGGATCGTAGCCCGCTCCCCCCGCACCGTTCCGATCCGCAGCCCAGGACGGCGGAGTGTGTTCGGATCGACGGCCGATGCCTCGCCTCATGGCTGAAAGCCGCAAACATCGGTTTCATCGCTCGAATGGGTGATCCGTTTCACGCTCGGCGAGAGCCGGTCGGGCGGACGTGATGGGCTCGATAGCATCAAGCACCGGCCCGGACGGGGGACCGACGCCATCCCCTGCGCCGCGTGGGGCAAGGGGCACTCCGTCCGCCGGTCAACGAGCCGGAGGTGCCCCATGAGTGCGGAGGCCACGAACCCTGCCAGCCCCGCCCCCGCGACGCCGGGGGCGCACCGCAGGAAGAGCCGCCCCCGGATCGACCTGCGCCGCCTGGGGCGGGCCGCCCTGCTCGGCCCCGCCACCCGCGACCGGCTGCCGGACGCGATCGGCCACGTCGCCGAGGCGCACCGTGCCCACCACCCCGACGCCGACCTCGAACCCCTGCGCCGGGCCTACCTGTTGGCCGAGTCCTCGCACCGCGGCCAGATGCGCAAGAGCGGCGAGCCGTACATCACGCACCCCCTCGCCGTGACCCTGATCCTCGCCGAACTCGGGGCCGAGACCACCACCTTGACCGCCTCCCTGCTCCACGACACCGTCGAGGACACGGATGTGACGCTGGACCAGGTGGGCCAGGAGTTCGGCGAGGAGGTGCGCTACCTCGTCGACGGTGTCACCAAGCTGGAGAAGGTCGACTACGGCGCTGCCGCCGAGCCAGAGACCTTCCGGAAGATGCTCGTCGCCACCGGCAACGACGTCCGCGTGATGTCGATCAAACTCGCCGACCGCCTGCACAACATGCGCACCCTCGGCGTGATGCGCCCCGAGAAGCAGGTACGCATCGCCAAGGTCACCCGGGACGTCCTCATCCCGCTCGCCGAACGCCTCGGCGTCCAGGCGCTCAAGACGGAACTCGAGGACCTCGTCTTCGCGATCCTGCATCCCGAGGAGTACGAGCACACCAGGGAGCTGATCCTCGAGAACGCGGCGCACGGGGACGACCCGCTCGCCCACATGACCGAACAGGTGCGCACCGTGCTGCGTGAGGCGGACATCCAGGCCGAAGTCCTCATCAGACCACGGCACTTCGTCTCCGTACACCGCATCTCCCGCAAGCGGGGCCGGCTGCGCGGCGCCGACTTCGGCAGGCTTCTGGTCCTGGTGAACGAGGACGCCGACTGCTACGGAGTCCTCGGTGAGCTGCACACCTGCATGACGCCGGTGGTCTCGGAGTTCAAGGACTTCATCGCCGTCCCCAAGTTCAACCTGTACCAGTCGCTGCACACCGCGATCGCGCGCGAGGACGGCGAGATCGCCGAAGTCCTCATCCGCACCCATCAGATGCACAAGGTCGCCGAGGCGGGCGTGATCGCGCTCGGCAATCCCTACGCCCCCGCGTCCGACGACCCCTCCGACGGCGAGCGCGCCGACCCCACCCGCCCCGGTTGGCTCTCACGGCTCCTGACATGGCAGGAGGCCGCTCCGGACACCGACACCTTCTGGTCGACCCTGCGCGAGGACCTCGCCCAGGACCGGGAGATCACCGTCTTCCGCCCCGACGGGGCCGCGCTGGGGCTCCCGGAGGGCGCGAGCTGTGTGGACGCCGCCTACGCGCAGTACGGAGAGGACGCGCACGCCTGCATCGGCGCCCGCGTCAACGGCCGGCTCGCGACGCTGGGCACCGTCCTCAGGGACGGCGACACCGTGCAGCTCCTCATGGGCCAGGACCCGGCCTCCGAGCCCTCCAGGGAGTGGCTGGACCACGCGCGCACGCCCGCCGCGCGGATCGCCATCCAGCGCCGGCTGGCGGCGCACCCCGCGCCGGCGGACCCGTCCGGCGACGCGTCCGCGCCGGGCGCCGCGCGACACGACACCGAGGCCGCGCCGGACGGCGCCGCAGCGCGTACCGCGGCGTCCGAGACCGCCGCACGCCCACCCGCGCCTCCCGGGCGCCCCACAACGGACGCGCCCGGCGCACGCGCCGCCAGCGCGGTCGTCGATCTGCCTGGCGCCTCCGTACGTCTCGCGGGCTGCTGTACGCCCGTACCACCCGACGAGGTCACCGGCTTCGCCGTGCGCGGGGGCGCGGTGACCGTGCACCGCGTCGAATGCGCCGGAGTGGCGCGCATGAAGAGTGCCGGGCGCGCGGAGATCGGCGTGCGCTGGGGCGACACCACCGATTGCCGGGTCACCCTCGTCGTCGAGTCCTTCGGGCGCCCCCACCTTCTCGCGGACCTCACCGAGGCCATCGCCGTGGAGGGGGTGGCGATCGTCTCCGCCACCGTCGAGCCGCCCAGCCAGCAGCGCGTGCGCCACACGTACACCCTGCAACTCCCCGACGCGGCACACCTTCCGGCCCTGATGCGCGCGATGCGGAACGTGCCCGGCGTGTACGACGTCAGCCGCGCCCAGCACGCCGCGGCGGCCGCCCGTTAGACGTCACCCCGGCCGTCCGCCCGGCGTCGGCGGGGGTGCAGGGGGCCGGAGTTGAATCCGTTCGGGTGGGCCCGTCGCGCGCCGTCACCGCGTGGTGCACGCGCGCTGGTAGCCGTGGTCCATGCCGCACACCCTCCGTTCCTTGATCCCCCGTGCCCGGCGTGCCCGGGCAGCCCTGCTCGCCTGTGCCGTCGCCGGCGGTCTGATCGCCGCGAGCGCCCCCCGGTCCGCCGAGCCCCAGGGCATCGGCGACCGGCTCTACCCGTCGCTCGGCAACCCCGGCTACGACGTGCTGTCGTACGACCTCTCGTTCACGTACCCCGGCAGCAACAACAAGCCGCTCACGGCCGTCACCAGGATCCGGGCACGCGCCGTCCAGCGCCTGGAGAGCATCAACCTCGACTTTACGCACGGCACGGTGGCGTCCGTCGACGTCAACGGCGCGCCCGCGGACTTCACCAGCGCGGGAGAGGACTTGGTGATCACGCCGGCCGCCCCGCTCCCCAAGGGCGGCGTGCTGCTCCTCACCGTGCGGCACACCAGCGATCCGGTGTCCGACAAGGGCCGGGAGGGCGGCTGGGTGCAGACCGACGACGGGCTGGTGATGGCCAACCAGGCCGACGCCGCCCACCAGGTCTTCCCCTGCAACGACCACCCCTTCGACAAAGCGCTGTTCACCTTCCACGTGACCGCGCCGGACGGCTACACCGCCGTGGCGAACGGCCTGCCGGCGGGCACCCGGCACACCCACGGCGCCACGACCTGGACCTATCGCACCCGGCACCCCATGGCCACCGAACTCGCCCAGGTCTCCATCGGCCGCAGCGTCGTGCTGCACCGCCAGGGCCCGCACGGACTGCCCGTCCGCGACGTCGTCCCCGCCAAGGACGAGGCGCAGCTGGAACCGTGGCTGGCAAAGACACCCGGCCAGATCGCCTGGCTGGAGAAGAAGGTCGGCCCGTATCCCTTCGAGACCTACGGCCTGCTGGTCGCCCAGGCACGGACCGGCTTCGAACTCGAGACGCAGACGCTCTCCCTCTTCGAGAAAGGCGTGTTCAGCGAGCCCGCCTACCCCCGGTGGTACGTCGAGTCGGTCATGGTGCACGAACTGGCCCACCAGTGGTTCGGCGACAGCATCAGCCCGCGCACCTGGTCCGACCTGTGGCTCAACGAGGGACACGCCACCTGGTACGAGGCTCTGTACGCGGAGGAGGGCGGGCACCGCCCGCTCCAGGAGCGCATGAAGGCGGCGTACACCCTGTCCGACCGCTGGCGCGCCAGCGGGGGCCCGCCCGCTGCCCCCGAGCCGCCGCGGCACGGCCAGAAGATCAGCATCTTCCGGCCGAACGTCTACGACGGCTCCGCGCTCGTGCTGTACGCCCTCCGCCAGGAGATCGGGCGCCCCGCCTTCGAGCGCCTGGAGCGGGCCTGGACCTCCCTGCACCGGGACGGCACATCGACCACGGCCGACTTCGAGCAGCTGGCGTCCCGCGAGGCGGGGCGCGATCTGAGCGTCTTCTTCCAGGGCTGGCTGTACGGCCGCAAGACCCCGCCGATGCCGGGGCACCCGGACTGGAAGAGCGGCCCCGTCTGAGCCCCCGAGGCGGGTCGGGAACTCGGATGACGAGACGGGCCGTGCCGTGCGACCATCGTCGGGTCGGCGGTGCGCCCCAGGCCGGGCGACGGGAATGTCCCGGGCAGCCCGAGCGTTGTGACCTTTGACGAGCGGTGCGGCCGAGACGGCCCGTGCCATCGCCGCATACGGATCCCCAAGGACGTAAGGACCAAATGACCTCCTCTTCTTCCCCTTCCCAGGACACCAAGCGCTTTGCGCACGCCTACCCCGAAGGTCTTCGGGCCGATGCCCTGATGGAAGAGGACGTCGCCTGGAGCCACGAGATCGACGGAGAGCGGGACGGCGACCAGTTCGACCGCTCCGAGCGCGCGGCCCTGCGCCGAGTCGCGGGCCTGTCCACCGAGCTCGAGGACGTCACCGAGGTCGAGTACCGGCAGCTGCGCCTGGAGCGCGTCGTGCTCGTCGGGGTGTGGACCTCGGGGAACGCGCAGGACGCGGAGAACTCGCTCGCCGAGCTCGCCGCCCTCGCGGAGACCGCCGGCGCGATCGTGCTCGACGGCGTCATCCAGCGCCGCGACAAGCCCGACGCGGCCACCTACATCGGCTCCGGCAAGGCCGAGGAGCTGCGGGACGTCGTGCTCGAGACGGGCGCGGACACGGTCATCTGCGACGGTGAGCTGAGCCCCGGCCAGCTGATCCACCTCGAGGACGTCGTCAAGGTCAAGGTCGTCGACCGTACGGCCCTGATCCTGGACATCTTCGCCCAGCACGCCAAGTCCCGAGAGGGCAAGGCGCAGGTCGCGCTCGCCCAGATGCAGTACATGCTGCCGAGGCTGCGCGGCTGGGGTCAGTCGCTGTCCCGGCAGATGGGTGGCGGCAGCGGCGGCCTGGCGACCCGTGGTCCCGGTGAGACCAAGATCGAGACGGACCGGCGGCGGATCCGCGAGAAGATGGCGAAGATGCGCCGGGAGATCGCGGACATGAAGACCGGCCGTGAGATCAAGCGCAAGGAGCGCCGGCGCAACAAGGTGCCCTCGGTCGCCATCGCGGGCTACACCAACGCCGGAAAGTCCTCCCTGCTCAACCGCCTCACGGGCGCGGGCGTCCTGGTCGAGAACGCGCTGTTCGCGACCCTCGACCCGACCGTGCGCCGGGCCGAGACCCCGAGCGGCCGGCTGTACACCCTGGCCGACACGGTCGGCTTCGTCCGGCACCTGCCGCACGACCTGGTCGAGGCCTTCCGCTCCACCATGGAGGAGGTCGGCGACTCCGATCTGATCCTGCACGTGGTGGACGGTTCGCACCCGAACCCGGAGGAGCAGCTGGCCACGGTGCGTGAGGTGATCAGGGAGGTCGGCGCCACGGACGTCCCCGAGATCGTCGTGATCAACAAGGCGGACGCGGCCGACCCGCTGGTGCTCCAGCGGCTGCTGCGGGTCGAGAAGCACTCCATCGCGGTCTCGGCACGCACCGGCCGGGGCATCGAGAAGCTGCTCTCGTACATCGACGACGTGCTGCCCAGGCCGGCGGTCGAGATCGAGGCGCTCGTGCCCTACACGCAGGGCCGTCTGGTGGCGCGCGCCCACTCCGAGGGCGAGGTGATCTCCGAGGAGCACACCCCGGAGGGCACCCTGCTCAAGGTGCGGGTGCACGAGGAACTGGCGGCGGAGCTGGCGCCCTACGTTGCGCTCCCCGCGCTCTGACCTTCGCCCCGCAGGGCCATAAGGCCCGCTCCCCGTCGGGGAGCGGGCCTTCGCGTGTTCCCGGGCCATCGGCCGCCGCGGAGACCGCCCACGGTCCGGCGTGACCCGTCACGCACTCTCACTGACGTGCGAACTTCTCGGAGACCGAGTCGTACACGCGCTTGGCCACCGCGCCCAGCCGCGGTCCGGCCAGCCAGCCCGCGGTCACCGGACCGATCGACGTGTTGGAGACCAGCGCGGGCCTGCCGTCCGGGTCCGTCTCCACCCAGCCGCCGCCGGACGCACCGCCCGTCATGGTGCAGCCGATGCGGTACATCGTCGGGTCCGTCCGCTGGAGCGAGAGCCGGCCCGGCTTGTCCTGGCACTGGTAGAGCTTCTGACCGTCGTACGGTGCCGCGGCCGGGTAGCCGGTCGCCGTGATGCCGTCGACCTTCGGTACGGCCGGCGCGTTGAAGTTCACCGGGAGTGCCGCACCGACCGTCTCCTCCAGCGACTTCCCGCCGTTGCCCTTCTCCGGCGTCACATGGATGACGGCGAAGTCGTACGACGCGCCCTGCCCGCCGGTCTCGCCGCCCTGCTCGATCCACTGCTGCGAGGTCTGCGCCCAGTCACCCCACCAGACGCCGTACGGCGCGACCTCCTGCCGCGGCGTGTACCTCAGCTCGGCCGCCGTCCGCCCGGCGTTGTTGTACGCGGGCACGAACGCGATGTTGCGGTACCAGCCGCCCTGCCTGCCGGCGTGCACACAGTGGCCGGCCGTCCACACGAGGTCGGATTTGCCGGGGTGCGCCGGGTCCTTCACCACGGTCGCCGAGCAGACCATCGTGCCCTTGGGGGAGTCGAAGAACACCTTGCCCGCCGCGGGCGCATGGGCGTGGTACGCGGCCGGTACGGCCTGCGCCTCCACCGGCGCGGGAGTCGGGTCGGTGACGCCCTGGTCGCCGGAGAGGTCGTCGGCGTCGACGACCTTGCCGGGGTCATGGGCCTTGCGCATCCGGTCCGGGTTCCACAGATCCTTGATGATCGGGTTGATGAAGTCGTCGGCCTCGCGCAGCCAGTCGTCCTTGTTCCACTTCTTCCAGGCGCCGTTCTTCCACTTGTCGACGTCGATCCCGTGTTCCCTGAGCTTCTGCTTGATGTCGTCCGGGATCTTTATCTTTCCGTCGCCGGCGGAGGATGCGGACGCGCTGGCCCCGCCGCTCGCCCGGGAACTGCCGCCGGAGTCGCACGCGGTCGCGGTCAGCGCCAGCGCCGTGGCGAGTCCGACGGCCGCCAGCACCGGGGAGGTCCTGCCGCGCGCGCTCCCTTCCCGGCGAACGGTGACGAGCGGGCGTATGCGTCGCATGGTCTGAACTCCCCCGTGGCGAGCCGGTGTTGAACGGCCCCCACACTATGCGTCCGCTGTGGGCGACTTCCCACGGAACGGCAACGGTTCGGCTACAAGCCGTCTGACCTGGCCATCGTCCGAAGGCCGACGGTTGGTGGCAGAGTGAAACCTCCCAGCCGGCCTCCCTGGAGACAGACCCTCATATGCGCTTGCTGCTCATCCGTCATGGCCAGACCCCCTCGAATCTGAAGCACCTTCTGGACACCGCCGAGCCAGGGCCCGCGCTGACCGCGCTGGGGGAGCGGCAGGCTGCCGCACTTCCGGCGGCGCTGGGGGCGGAGGACATCGGCGCGCTCTACGCGTCGACCTTGCTCCGCGCGCGGCTCACCGCGGCACCGCTGGCCGCCGCGACCGGGCTGGAGGTCCGAGTGCGAGAGGGGATTCGGGAGCTGTCCGCAGGCGATCTGGAGATGCGAGGCGACGATCAGGCCGTCCACATCTACCTCACCACCGCCTTCGCGTGGTCGGCAGGGGATCTCGGGCGCCGGATGCCGGGCGGTGAGACCGGTGCGGAGGCCCTGGAGCGTTTCGACGCCGTCGTCGAGGAAGCCGCCGGCACGGGAGCAGGGACGGTCGCCATGGTCAGCCACGGCGCCGCGATCCGCATGTGGGCGGCAGCCCGGGCGCAGAACATAGACATCGACTTCGCAGCCGCTCACCGACTGCGCAACACCGGTGTCGTCGTACTTTCGGGCGCTCCCGGCCGGGCTTGGCGAGTCCTCGCCTGGGAGGAGCGCCCGCTGGGTCCCGAGGACGGCGCCCCTGGGACGAGCGGGCCCGCTGGGGAGCCGTCGGTCCGGCAGAGCCGGCCTGGGAGCACGGCCTGACACCCACCCCGGGCGGGTGCACGGCGGCCGCGTCGGGGTCACCCGCAACGATCTTCAGTTCACCCGCTTCCACAGGCCGTTCACGTCGTTGATACGTACGGGGTGACCTGCCATTCGCGCCCGGACCCTCACCCCGTCCCCTCTGAACAGTGGGAGGAACTGACGTCGTGACCGTGACGGAGACTGCGGTGGTGCCGGTGGAGGGCGAGCCGGAGGGGAGCACGGGAGCGGAGGCGCAGCGCCCAGCGCGTGAAGGGGGTTTGGCAACCCGGGGAGTGCGCTCGGCGCACGAGGGCATTCTGCGCCGGCAGTCGGCGCGCGAATCCGCGGCGCGCACCTACGCCCGCGCCCTCCCGATCGTTCCCGTGCGGGCCCGCGGGCTCACCATCGAGGGCGCCGACGGGCGCCGCTACCTCGACTGCCTCTCCGGCGCGGGCACTTTGGCCCTCGGGCACAACCATCCCGTCGTCCTGGAGGCCATCCGCAAGGTCCTCGACTCCGGGGCGCCGCTGCACGCGCTGGACCTCGCCACGCCCGTCAAGGACGCCTTCACCAGCGAGCTGTTCCGCACACTGCCGCCGGCTTTCGCCGACCGCGCGCGGGTGCAGTTCTGCGGTCCGGCCGGGACGGACGCCGTGGAGGCCGCGCTCAAACTGGTGCGCATCGCCACCGGCCGGGACGGGATCCTCGCCTTCACCGGGGCGTACCACGGGATGACCGCGGGAGCTCTCGAGGTGTCCGGAGGCGCGACCGATGTGCGGGTCACGCGCCTGCCGTATCCGCACGACTACCGCTGCCCGTTCGGTGTCGGCGGCGAGAACGGCGCCGAACTCGCGGCCCGCTGGACCGAGTCCGTCCTCGACGACGCCAAGTCGGGTGTGCCGCTGCCCGCCGGAATGATCCTCGAACCCGTCCAGGGCGAGGGCGGGGTGAATCCCGCGCCGGATGCCTGGATGCGCCGTATGCGGCAGATCACCGAGAGCCGGTCGATCCCGTTGATCGCGGACGAGGTGCAGACGGGCGTGGGACGCACCGGGCGGTTCTGGGCCGTCGAGCACAGCGGCGTGATCCCCGACGTGATGGTTCTGTCCAAGGCGATCGGCGGCAGTCTGCCGCTCGCCGTCGTCGTCTACCGCGACGAACTCGACGTATGGCCACCCGGTGCGCACGCCGGCACGTTCCGTGGCAACCAGCTCGCCATGGCCGCCGGCACGGCCACCCTCGCCTACGTCCGGGAGAACCGCCTCGCCGAACGCGCCGCCTCGCTCGGCACCCGTATGCTCGCCCAACTGGGCGCACTGGCCGACGAGTTCCCGTGCATCGGAGATGTACGCGGCCGGGGGCTGATGATCGGTATCGAGCTGGTCGACCCGGAGTCCGCACCCGAACCGGCGCTGCCCGACGCCCCGGATGCCCCTCCCGTGGGCGCCGATTCCGGCGGCGCACCTTCCTCGGGCGCCGATTCCGCAGATGCCGGGCCTCGGCCCGCCGCCCCCTTGCTGGCCGCGGCCGTCCAGCGGGAATGCCTGCGGCGTGGCCTGATCGTCGAGCTGGGCGGGCGGCATGAGAGCGTCGTGCGGCTGCTCCCACCCCTGACGATCAGCGACGAGCAGACGAGTGCGGTCCTGGACCGGCTCGCCGACGCGGTGGCGGCGGTCGCCCGCGAACCCGTCCGCGCCGTCCGGCCCTGAGCCCGCGCGCCCTCCATCGGAACCGGCGCCCGGTCACAACCGCCTCACCCGCCGCACCCCTCGCACCCCCCCCGCACGCCTGTGCGCCACATCCCGCCTTCACCCTTGGCCCCACTGTCCACGCCCTTCACCCTTAGCCCCTCGTCCCTCGCCCTACGGACTCGAACGACCTCCGAGGAACGCCCTTGAACGTCACGCCCACGTCCGACGGCGGCCCGCCGTTCCCCGAGCCGGAGCCCGACCGCACCGAGACCGCCGCGCCCGCACCGGCGTCGGACACCATCCCCCGGCAGAAGTCAGCGGTTCCGGAACCCGACGGCGCCCCCGACCCGCTGGAACACCCCGACCCGCACACGGCGGCCCAGGCCGCGACCCTCGAGAACCTGCTGCGCTGCTGGGTGCGCGAGAGGGGCCTCGGCGCTCCCGACGATGCGGTCCTGCGCATCCCGCTCCCCGCCAGCGGTGCGGCCCTTCTCGCCCCGGTCCGCTACTGGTCCGCGACCGGCTGGCACCGCTTCGGCCCACCGCGCCTCGCGGGCGCACCGGGGTGGGCCCCGCCCGTGGACGCGGTGACCGTGGCGGCACTGCTGGCACGGGAGACCACAGGAACAGCACCCTCCACCACACCGCCATCGGCACCGGGGCCCGCACAAGCCGCCGGCGCGGAACACCTGCAGGGCTCCGCGCCGAGCCACGTCGCCGACCTGGTGCGCCGTGTCGCCGACTCCGCGCACCGCACCGCCACCTACCTCGCGGAGCGCCGTGCGCGCCCGGCGGGCGCGGCCGATGTCTTCCTCTCGGCCGAGCAGGCGCTGCTGCCAGGGCACCCCCTGCACCCCACGCCCAAGAGCCGCGAGGGGCTGTCCGACACCGAGGACCGCCTCTACTCGCCCGAACGGCGCGGCGCCTTCCCGTTGCACTGGTTCGCGGTCGCCCCCTCCGTACTCGCCACCGACTCGGCGTGGACGGAGCGCGGCCGGCCCATGCCCGCGGCCCGGCTGACCCAAGGCCTCGCCGGACCGGCGCTCCCCCTGCCCGACGGCTTCGCCGCACTACCGCTGCACCCCTGGCAGGCGCGCGAGATCCGGCACCGACCGGCGGTCAGAGCCCTCCTGGACGCCGGACTGCTCCGGGATCTCGGCCCACACGGCGAACCCTGGCACCCCACCTCCTCCGTCCGTACCGTCTACCGCTCGGGCGCCCCCGCGATGCTCAAGCTGTCGCTGGGCCTGCGCATCACCAACTCCCGCCGCGAGAACCTCCGCAAGGAACTCCACCGGGGCGTCGAGGTGCACCGCCTGCTGCGCAGCGGCCTAGGCGAGCAGTGGCAGTCGGCCCACCCCGGCTTCGACATCGTCCGCGACCCCGCCTGGCTCGCCGTCGACGACCCCTACGGCGACCCCGTGAGCGGCCTGGACGTGATGATCCGCCACAATCCGTTCACCCCGGCGGACAACGCGTCGTGCATCGCCGCACTCGTCGCCCCCGGCTGCCGGGCCCGGAACGCCGAGCAGCAGCGCCCTGCGCGCTCCTCCCGGCTCGCGGAGATCATCACGCGCCTCGCCGGGCGTACCGGTCGCCCGCTCGGTGCCGTCGCCACCGAGTGGTTCCTGCGCTACCTCGCACAGGTGGTGCGCCCGGTGCTCTGGCTGGACGGCGAGGCCGGCATCGCTCTCGAGGCGCACCAGCAGAACACCGTACTTCTGCTGGACCCCGAGGGCTGGCCCGCGGGCGGCCGCTACCGGGACAACCAGGGCTACTACTTCCGCGAGTCCCGCCGCGGCGAACTCCACTCCCGGCTGCCCGGCATCGGCGAGCACAGCGACACTTTCGTCTCCGACGAGGTCACCGACGAGCGCTTCGCCTACTACCTCGGCATCAACAACGTGCTCGGTCTCATCGGCGCGTTCGGCTCGCAACGCCTCGTCCATGAGGCGCTGTTGCTCGCCGCGTTCCGCCGCTTCCTCACCGAGGCGGCCACCGGCCCCCGCCGGCTGCGCACATCCCTGCCCGCCCGCCTGCTCGACTCACCCGTCCTGCGCTGCAAGGCCAACCTGCTGACCCGGCTGCACGGCCTCGACGAGCTCGTCGGCCCGGTGGACACCCAGTCCGTCTACGTCACCATCGCCAACCCCCTTCATCCCTGAGGAACATGCCCCACCCCGTCGTCTGAGAGGAGCGTCGTCGTGTCTGCCACCGATGCGAGCACCGACGCCGGCACCACCTCCGCACCCAGGGGGTCCCACACCGGCACGGACCCCGTGTCCCGCGGCGAGGCCGTCCCCGTCCCCAGCCGGGGCCCCGGTTCGGGACCCGACGGCGAGGACACCCTCGACCTCCGGCTGCCCGACGGGTTCCAGGCGCTGTGCGCGGAGGAGGAGGCGAGCCGCAGCGGGACGGCCCGACCCACGCCGGCCGGGGACCCGGACCGGGCGGCCACCGCAGCCACCCCACCCGCCGTCCGATCCGCCGTCCCGCAGGACGACGCCCTCCTCGGTCACGTCGCCGACTGGGGCCCGACCACCACCCCCGCGGGCGTCTTCCAGTTCGTCCCCGTCCATCTCGGCCGCGACCTCCCGCTTGTCGCCCGATGGATGAACGACCCCGTCGCCGCCGTGTTCTGGGGGCTCGCCGGAGGCGAGGCGGTGACCGAGCGGCACCTGCGCGCCCAACTCGACGGTGACGGACGCAGCGTCCCCTGCCTGGGCGTGCTGGACGGCACCCCGATGAGTTACTGGGAGATCTACCGCGCCGACCTCGACCCCCTGGCCCGCCACTATCCCGCCCGTCCCCACGACACCGGGATCCACCTCCTCATCGGTGAGGTCTCCACCCGGGGACGCGGCCTCGGCTCCACCCTCCTGCGCGCCGTCGCCGATCTCGTCCTCGACCGGCGCCCCGCCTGTGCTCGCGTCGTCGCCGAACCCGACCTTCGCAACACCCCCTCCATCGCCGCCTTCCTGAGTGCCGGCTTCCGGTTCTCCGCCGAGATGGACCTGCCCGGCAAGCGGGCCGCCCTCATGGTCCGGGACCGGATCCTGTGCCGTCTGCTGTAGTGGCCATCACGGTCGTCACTGCCATCATTGCCATCACTCTGCGTAACGAAGCGTGCTCTGTGTGAGTTCCGAGCCGGGGAGCCCTCGTGCCGAATCCGTCTGCCTGCTCCGCTCGGACCGGCCGGCGCACCCGTACTCACCGACCCGCGGAACCCTCCCCACTCCCCGCACCACCCGCGGACGCCTCGTGCGCCGCGGCCTTGATCCCCCTGTTGTCGGTGCAGGGCCGTAGGGTGGTCAGGCTATGACGAAGCCCTCACTCCCCGAACTCCTGCATGCAGCCGTCACAGCCGTCGGCGGCACGGAGCGCCCCGGCCAGGTGACCATGGCCCAAGCCGTCGCGGAGGCCATCGACGACGGCACCCATCTGCTGGTCCAGGCCGGCACCGGTACCGGTAAGTCGCTGGGCTATCTGGTGCCCGCGCTCGCGCACGGGGAGCCCGTGGTGGTGGCGACCGCCACCCTGGCGCTTCAGCGTCAGCTCGTCGAGCGGGACCTGCCGCGCACGGTGGAGGCACTGCATCCGCTGCTGCGCCGCCGACCGGAGTTCGCGATGCTCAAGGGGCGTTCGAACTACCTGTGTCTGCACCGTCTGCACGAGGGCATGCCCCAGGACGAGGAGGACGGCCTCTTCGACCAGTTCGAGGCCGCCGCCCCCAGCAGCAAGCTGGGTCAGGACCTGCTGCGGCTGCGCGACTGGTCCCAGGAGACGGAGAGCGGCGACCGAGACGACCTCACTCCGGGAGTCTCCGACCGCGCCTGGGCCCAGGTGTCGGTGTCTTCCCGGGAGTGCCTGGGCGCCTCGAAGTGCGCCTACGGCGCCGAGTGCTTCGCCGAGATGGCCCGCGAGCGTGCCAAGCTCGCCGAGGTGGTCGTCACCAACCACGCGCTGCTCGCGATCGACGCCATCGAGGGCGCGCCGGTCCTTCCGCAGCACGAGGTGCTGATCGTCGACGAGGCCCACGAGCTTGTCTCCCGGGTGACGGGGGTCGCCACCGGTGAGCTCACTCCCGGCCAGGTCAACCGCGCGGTGCGCCGCGCCGCCAAGCTCGTGGACGAGAAGGCCGCGGACCGGCTCCAGACGGCAGCCGAGGGCTTCGAGCGGCTGATGGAACTGGCCCTGCCGGGCCGCCTGGAGGAGATCCCGGAGGATCTCGGGTACGCCCTCATGGCGTTGCGCGACGCGGCCCGTGCGGTGATCTCCGCGCTCGGCACCACCCGGGACAGATCGGTGCAGGACGAGGACGCCGTCCGCAAGCAGGCGCTGGCCTCCGTGGAGAGCGTGCACGACGTGGCGGAGCGGATCACCAACGGTTCCGAGTGGGACGTCGTCTGGTTCGAGCGTCACGACCGCTTCGGCGCGTCCCTGCGGGTCGCCCCGCTGAAGGTGTCGGGGCTGCTCAGGGAGAAGCTCTTCGCGGACCGCTCGGTGATCCTGGCCTCCGCCACGCTGAAGCTGGGCGGCGACTTCAACGGCGTGGGCGGATCCCTGGGCCTCGCCCCCGAGGGTACGGAGGGGGAGGACCTGCCGAAGTGGAAGGGCATCGACGTCGGTTCCCCCTTCGACTATCCGAAGCAGGGCATCCTGTATGTCGCGAAGCATCTGTCCCGCCCCGCACGGGACGGCGAGCGCTCGGACATGCTGGACGAGCTGACGGAACTCGTCCAGACGGCCGGCGGCCGCACACTGGGCCTGTTCTCCTCGATGCGGGCGGCCCAGCTCGCCGCCGAGGAGCTGCGCACCCGCATCCCCGAGTTCCCGATCCTTCTCCAGGGTGAGGAGACCCTCGGCGAGCTGATCAAGAACTTCGCGGCCGACCCGAAGACCTCCCTCTTCGGCACGCTCTCGCTCTGGCAAGGGGTCGACGTCCCCGGACCCAGCTGCCAACTGGTCGTCATGGACAAGATCCCCTTCCCGCGCCCCGACGATCCGCTGATGAGCGCCCGCCAGAAGTCGGTGGAGGACGACGGGGGCAACGGCTTCATGGCTGTGGCCGCGACGCACGCCGCGCTGCTGATGGCGCAGGGCGCCGGCCGGCTCGTACGGGCCTCCAGGGACCGCGGTGTGGTCGCCGTGCTGGACCCGCGGCTCGCCACGGCCCGCTATGGCGGCTATCTGAAGGCGTCACTTCCCGCCTTCTGGTACACGACCGACCGTCATCAGGTGCGCAAGTCGCTGGCGGCCATCGACGCGGCGGCGAAGGCGGAGGGTGCGTGACCGACCGGGGCCGTGCCCGCCGCACAGGACAGGGCCCGGCGCACCGGACAGCGCAGGGCCCCGGAACCGGCGCAGGGGTCCCGGGGCCCGGATCATGGGGGCGGTCGAAGGTCCGCCCACCGCGACGGTGTCACACCCGCCGCAGCACCGCCACCACCTTGCCCAGGATGGTGGCTTCGTCGCCGGGGATGGGCTGGTAGGCGGCGTTGTGGGGGAGCAGCCAGACATGGCCGTCCTCGCGCTTGAAGCGCTTGACCGTGGCCTCGCCGTCGAGCATCGCGGCGACGATGTCGCCGTTCTCGGCGACGGGCTGGCGGCGGACCGTTACCCAGTCGCCGTCGCAGATCGCGGCCTCGATCATGGAGTCGCCGACGACCTTCAGCACGAAGAGTTCACCGTCGCCCACGAGCTGCCGCGGGAGCGGGAACACGTCCTCGACCGACTCCTCGGCGAGGATCGGGCCACCGGCGGCGATTCGGCCGACGAGCGGTACGTAGGACGCGGCGGGCTTGCCCGCGGTGTCGGTGGGCTGCACGGAGGGCGACTGGTCGGAGCCGCGCACCTCGTACGCGCGCGGGCGGTGCGGGTCGCGGCGCAGGAAGCCCTTGCGCTCCAGAGCCATCAGCTGGTGCGCCACCGACGACGTACTGGAGAGCCCCACGGCCTGGCCGATCTCCCGCATCGACGGCGGGTAGCCGCGCCGCTGCACGGAGTCCCGGATGACCTCGATCACCCGGCGCTGCCGGTCGGTCAACCCGGAGCTGTCCGCCCGGATGCCTGGAGGTCGGCCCGGCAGGGACCGCTTGGGCCCCTCGTGGTTCGTGGCTTCGTTCATGGCATGCACCGGCTCGAGTCGGCCCTGGGAGCGGTCCTGGGCAGTGATGGTGGCACTGTCTGCGGTGGTGGTCACGTCGGCCCCTCTCGATGGTCTCCCGTGCAGCACAACGGTAGTTGCTTTCGAAAGGTTGCGCCAAACACACGTTCGAGTGAAAAACGGCGAATTACCTGACGTGATCGGGGCTCCGGGTGTATGGCCGATGCCCGCTCCGTGGGGGTCCCCCGCTCGAGCGAGCCGGCGGCGGAGAAGG
The DNA here is from genome assembly GCF_040644655.1 of Streptomyces sp. NPDC046931. Lineage (NCBI taxonomy): Bacteria > Bacillati > Actinomycetota > Actinomycetes > Kitasatosporales > Streptomycetaceae > Streptomyces > Streptomyces sp. NPDC046931. The sequence goes on along the minus strand of NZ_JBEYWX010000017.1, from coordinate 100,297 downwards.
GTGAAAGCACTCATTGCTGTACTCTTCACCGCCGGAGTGAGGGCCTTGTGGGCCGCCGCGGCAGGTGCCCAGTCTGCCACCCCGCGCCCGTCGGCCGTTGTACCGGCCCCCTTCTTCATGCGGCGTTCACCGTATTCGCGCATTGGCCTGATCCGGTAGGGCCACGGGGCATGTGCCAATCCATCCGCCGTGGGCGTGTCGCCACCACATGTGCGAGCCAATCGCTACATGTAGTGGTTGGATTGCGACAGTGGCCCAGAAGTTGTGGTCCCCGCGGTCTCCCCGCCTCGGGAGATCGCCTATGCTTGGGGCTGCTTCGAGGGGCCCATGAGGCCCACGAGGTCAATGAGTCGTGCTGAAAAGGAGGGTTGGAGCCATGCACTGCCCCTTCTGCAGGCACCCCGACAGCCGCGTCGTCGACAGTCGTACGACCGACGACGGCACGTCCATCCGCAGGCGCCGCCAGTGCCCCGACTGCTCCCGTCGTTTCACGACCGTGGAGACGTGCTCGCTCATGGTGGTGAAGCGGTCCGGAGTCACCGAGCCCTTCAGCCGCACCAAGATCATCAATGGCGTGCGCAAGGCATGCCAGGGGCGGCCTGTCACCGAGGACGCACTCGCCCAGCTCGGCCAGCGGGTCGAAGAGGCGGTGCGGGCCACCGGGAGCGCCGAGCTGACCACCCACGACGTGGGTCTGGCCATACTCGGCCCCTTGCAGGAGCTCGACCTCGTCGCCTATCTGCGGTTCGCGTCCGTCTACCGGGCGTTCGACTCGCTGGAGGACTTCGAGGCCGCCATCACGGAACTCAGGGAGCAGCAGCGGGAGCATCCCGCCGTGGACGACGACGACCACGAGAACACTGTCGCGGAGCGCCGGGGAACCGACCGCGGGTCCGGAGGGACGGCCGACGTCCCCGTGCCCGCCACCGCCGCCGACTGACGGGAGAGCCGGGGGGTACCGGCTCCGTCGGGGGCGCACACAGACCCGTCACGCGTGCCGGCGTACGACGCGCGTGACAAGCAGACACAACACCGTGCCTTGGGAAGAAAAGGGCACGTCAGGGCGTTTTTGCCTGATACAGGGAGGCGGCATGACAGAGACGGCGAGCGGTCCGGCACGAGGTTCCCGAGCGAAGGGCGCCAAGGCCACCAAGGGACTGCGTGTCGAGCGCATCCACACGACCCCCGGCGTGCACCCGTACGACGAGGTCGAGTGGGCGCGCCGTGACGTCGTCATGACCAACTGGCGCGACGGCTCGGTCAACTTCGAGCAGCGTGGCGTCGAGTTCCCCGAGTTCTGGTCGGTGAACGCGGTCAACATCGTCACCAGCAAGTACTTCCGTGGTGCCGTCGGCACCACGCAGCGCGAGACCAGCCTCAAGCAGCTGATCGACCGCATCGTGAAGACCTACCGGAAGGCCGGCGAGGACTACAACTACTTCGCCTCGCCCGCCGACGCGGAGATCTTCGAGCACGAACTGGCGTACGCCCTCCTGCACCAGATCTTCAGCTTCAACAGCCCCGTCTGGTTCAACGTCGGAACCCCGCAGCCCCAGCAGGTCTCGGCCTGCTTCATCCTGTCCGTCGACGACTCCATGGAGTCGATCCTCGACTGGTACAAGGAAGAGGGCATGATCTTCAAGGGCGGCTCCGGTGCCGGCCTGAACCTCTCCCGGATCCGCTCCTCCAAGGAACTGCTCTCCTCCGGCGGCAACGCCTCCGGCCCGGTGTCCTTCATGCGCGGCGCCGACGCCTCCGCCGGAACGATCAAGTCCGGCGGTGCCACCCGTCGCGCCGCCAAGATGGTCATCCTGGACGTCGACCACCCGGACGTCGAGGACTTCATCGAGACCAAGGTCAAGGAGGAGGAGAAGATCCGCGCCCTCCGTGACGCGGGCTTCGACATGGACCTCGGTGGCGACGACATCACCTCCGTCCAGTACCAGAACGCCAACAACTCGGTCCGCGTCAACGACACCTTCATGAAGGCCGTCGAGAGCGGCGGGAGGTTCGGCCTGCGCGCCCGGATGACCGGTGAGGTCATCGAGGAGGTCGACGCCAAGGCGCTCTTCCGCAAGATGGCCGAGGCGGCCTGGGCCTGCGCCGACCCCGGCATCCAGTACGACGACACGATCAACCACTGGCACACGTGCCCGGAGTCCGGCCGCATCAACGGCTCGAACCCGTGCAGCGAGTACATGCACCTGGACAACACGTCCTGCAACCTCGCCTCGCTGAACCTGATGAAGTTCCTGAAGGACGACGGCAAGGGCAGCCAGTCCTTCGACGTCGAGCGCTTCGCCAAGGTCGTCGAGCTGGTCATCACCGCGATGGACATCTCGATCTGCTTCGCGGACTTCCCGACCCAGAAGATCGGCGAGAACACCCGCGCCTTCCGCCAGCTCGGCATCGGCTACGCCAACCTCGGCGCCCTCCTCATGGCGACCGGTCACGCGTACGACTCCGACGGCGGCCGCGCCCTGGCCGGCGCCATCACCTCCCTGATGACCGGCACGGCGTACAAGCGCTCCGCGGAGCTGGCCGCGGTCGTCGGCCCGTACGACGGCTACGCCCGCAACGAGCAGCCGCACCTGCGTGTCATGAAGCAGCACGCCGACGCCAACGCCACGGCCGTCCGCATGGACGACCTGGACACCCCGGTGTGGGCCGCCGCCACCGAGGCCTGGCAGTACGTCCTCCGCCTCGGCGAGAAGAACGGCTTCCGCAACTCCCAGGCGTCCGTCCTCGCGCCGACCGGCACCATCGGTCTCGCCATGTCCTGCGACACCACCGGTGTCGAGCCGGACCTGGCGCTGGTGAAGTTCAAGAAGCTGGTCGGCGGCGGCTCGATGCAGATCGTCAACGGCACCGTGCCGCAGGCGCTGCGCCGCCTCGGCTACCAGGAGGAGCAGATCGAGGCGATCGTCGCCCACATCGCCGAGCACGGCAATGTGATCGACGCGCCGGGCCTCAAGCACGAGCACTACGAGGTCTTCGACTGCGCCATGGGCGAGCGTGCCATCTCCCCGATGGGCCACGTCCGCATGATGGCCGCCATCCAGCCGTGGATCTCCGGCGCCATCTCCAAGACCGTCAACATGCCGGAGTCGGCGACCGTCGAGGAGGTCGAGGAGATCTACTTCGAGGCCTGGAAGCTGGGCATCAAGGCGCTCGCGATCTACCGCGACAACTGCAAGGTCGGCCAGCCGCTCTCCGCGAAGAAGAAGGAGTCCGCGCAGGAGAAGGCCGAGGAGCCCGTCGCGGAGCCGAAGGTCGAGAAGGTGGTCGAGTACCGACCGGTCCGCAAGCGCCTCCCCAAGGGCCGTCCCGGCATCACCACCTCCTTCACCGTCGGCGGCGCCGAGGGCTACATGACCGCCAACTCCTACCCGGACGACGGTCTGGGTGAGGTCTTCCTGAAGATGTCCAAGCAGGGCTCGACGCTCGCGGGCATGATGGACGCCTTCTCCATCGCCGTCTCGGTGGGTCTTCAGTACGGTGTGCCGCTCGAGACGTACGTCTCGAAGTTCACCAACATGCGTTTCGAGCCGGCCGGTATGACGGACGACCCGGACGTGCGGATGGCGCAGTCGATCGTCGACTACATCTTCCGCCGCCTGGCCCTGGACTTCCTGCCCTTCGAGACGCGCTCCGCGCTCGGCATCCACTCCGCCGAGGAGCGTCAGCGCCACCTGGAGACCGGCTCGTACGAGCCCACCGAGGAAGAGGTCGACGTCGAGGGCCTGGCCCAGTCGGCCCCGCGCGCCCAGGAGCTGAAGGCGGTCGTCGCTCCGAAGGCCGAGGCCGCGACGGCCGAGCCGGCTCCGAAGCAGGCGCACACCAGCGCCGAGCTGGTGGAGATGCAGCTGGGCATCCAGGCGGACGCCCCGCTGTGCTTCTCCTGCGGCACGAAGATGCAGCGGGCCGGTTCCTGCTACATCTGCGAGGGCTGCGGCTCGACGAGCGGCTGCAGCTGACCGCATCCTTCGAAGGGCGGTACGGCCGGCGGTCGTGCCGCCCTTCGGCGTCGGGGGCTCCCTTCCGGGAGAGTCCTCGGGGGCGACGGTCCCCGAGTGGGCCCCCGGGCGGCTCAGGACTCGCGCGGCTCGGGAGTCGACGGGGACCCGCCCATCACACGGGCGAAGCCCTCGGGATCCGTGTCGTATCCGTGGATCCCCGGGCGGAACATCCACTCGCCCGAGCCGTCGCGGACGAACTCGGCCACCGTCGCCGCCGTCGACCCCAGAACGCCGCCGAAGTCGTCCTCGGCGAGCACGGTGTACCCCTCACGCAGCCGCAGCGCCGGATTCAGGACGTCGACGAACGTCATGCGGCCGGCGCGCTGCTGGATGACGACGCCGGCCACCACGCGCGCGTACCGGCTGTCGAGCCGGTAGAGCTCGAGCGTCATGACCTCGTCCCAGCCGAAGCCCTTGCCGTCCGGGCTGTCGCGGTTGAGGGAGATCGTGCCGTCGGGGGAGCGGCTGTCGAAGTGCACGACATAGGCGGGAGCCCCATAGGGATCGTCCGCCAAGTAGGTCGCGGCAACGATGTCGAGATCGGTGGGCGACTGACTGTTCGGACTCGGGTCCCACTTCAGTGCCAGCTCGGCCTTGGCGATGCCCTTGTTGAGACCGGTCATCTCTCATCCCTCCCCGTCGGCGCGGCCCCGCGTGAACTCCTCTGTGTCAGGGCTCAGTTGTCCATTGTGCCTCGGTGCGCCGGAGCGCTCGCCCGGGTGTACTGCGCCCGAGCGTGACCGACGCCACGCGATGGGGCCTTACGATGGCGCGGTGCTGGTCAAGTGGACTCGCTGCACCGTGGTGGACCGCCGCGGTTTCGAACGGGGGCAGCGGAAGTGGGCGGGGCTTCCGGGGGAGCCGGGCTTCCGGGGACAGGGCGGGGGCTTCAGCCGGGTGAGGCCCGGTGTGGCGCATGTCTTCGCGTTCTGGGAGAGCCGCGCCTTCTACGACTCGTTCATGGCGCGCTCCCACGACCGCCTGGCCGCGTCGCAGTCGGGCACGTTCAAGGACCAGCAGGTCCGGCTCTTCGACTACCGCTTCGACGTGAAGACCGGTTTCGAGCCCCGATTCTCGGACGCCGACGTGGTACGCGTCGCCCATTGCCGGGTACACGAGGAGCGGGCCGAGCACTTCGCCCTGATGCAGGAGAAGGTCTGGAACCCGGCCATGGCGGGCTCGCCGGGCATGATCCGCGGACTGTTCGGCGAGGCGCCGGGCCATGAGTTTCTCATTCTGTCCATGTGGCAGTCGGCGGCGGAGCACGGCAAGTACCGCGAGGAGCGCGTGGAGCGACTGGCGCTGAGGGCTCAGACGGAGGCGGACGTCGCGGCGCTCACCGGCGACATCGTGGAGTTGGAGCCGACCTGGACGGTGTGAGGGCCGCTCGCGCGCGAGCCAGGAGGGGGCGACCGGGTGCGGGACCGGTACCGCGGACCGGCCTGTTCGTTTCCGACCGAGTTTGCGGTCCGGATCGAGTGGGGGGCGGAGGTCACCTGTGTGACCTGTGCCGTATGGAGGCTCTTCCGGTGCCCGTTCGGCCGTCACTCGATCTAGGGTTTTGGCATGGCACGACCACGGCGCATCGTCCTTGTCCGACACGGCGAGTCGGTGGGCAATGCCGATGACTCCGTGTACGAACGCGAGCCCGACCACGCCCTTCCGCTCACCGAGAGGGGATGGCGGCAGGCGGAGGAGACGGGCAAACGGCTGCGGGAGATCTTCGGCAGGGAGCGCGTCAGCGTATACGTCTCCCCCTACCGCCGCACTCACGAGACGCTCCGCGCCTTCCACCTGGACCCCGAGCTCGTCCGCGTCCGCGAGGAGCCCCGGCTGCGCGAGCAGGACTGGGGCAACTGGCAGGACCGCGATGACGTAAGGGTGCAGAAGACGTACCGGGACGCGTACGGACACTTCTTCTACCGCTTCGCCCAGGGGGAGTCCGGCGCCGACGTCTACGATCGGGTCGGCGGCTTCCTGGAGAGCCTCTTCCGGAGCTTCGAGGCCCCCGACCACCCGCCGAACGTGCTCCTGGTGACGCACGGCCTGGCGATGCGGCTGTTCTGCATGCGCTGGTTCCACTGGACGGTCGCCGAATTCGAGTCGCTCTCCAACCCCGGGAACGGCGAGATGCGCATGCTCGTCCTCGGGGAGGACGGGAGATACACACTCGACCGGCCGTTCGACCGCTGGCGCGATCCGGACCCGTACTGGATCACGGGATAGAGTGGCAGGAAGATGACCGCTGACTCCTCTCCCGACGGACGTCTGGAACGCGCCCTGGCAGCCCTGCGCGGACTGGCGGTGGGGGACGCGCTGGGCGCACAGTTCTTCCTTCCCGCGAACTATCCGCTGCTCCAGCGCCGCGAGCTGCCTCCCGGCCCCTGGCCATGGACGGACGACACGGAGATGGCCTGCTCCGTGGTCGCCGTAGTGGCCGCGCACCGCCGTGTGGACCAGGACGCCCTGGCACGGTCCCTGGCGGAGCACCACGGTGCCGCCCGCCGGCACGAACCGGCGATCGACCTGCTGCTGGAGCGGATCGCCGCCGGCGACGACTGGCGGGAACTGGCCGCCTCGCTGTTCCGGGGCCACGGCTCGTGGGGCAGCGGCGCCGCGGTACGGGCCGCTCCCCTGGGTGCCTGGTACGCGGACGACCCCGAGCAGGCCACGCACCAGGCGGAGATCTCCGCCTATCCGACGCATCAGCACCGCGAGGCCGTGGTGGGAGCGATGGCCGTCGCCGCGGCCGCCGCGCTGGCCGCCGATCCGGCGGGACCGCCGAGCGCCGAGGCGCTTTTGGACGGGGTCGTCGCGCTCGTGCCGAAGAGCGCCGTCGGCATGGGCCTGCGGCGTGCCCGGGACATGCTCGACTACGGCGACGCGGCGACCGTCGCCGCCGTACTGGGGTGTGGGCGGCGCGTGACGGCGCACGACACGGTGCCCTTCGCGCTGTGGTCCGCCGCGCGCGCCCTCGGTGACTACGAGCGCGGATTCTGGACCACCGCCCAGGTGGGCGGCGACATGGACACGACCTGCGCCATCGTGGGCTCGGTGGTCGCTTCGGGGAAGGCCGGGGTGCCGCCCGGGGAGTGGGTCGACCGGGTGGAGCCGCTGCCGGGCTGGGCTCCGGCGATCACGTAGGCGGCCAAACCACTCGCGTAGGCAGCCAAACCACTCGCGTAGGCGAGGGCCCCTGCCGGGCTCCGACCGCCTCGCTACGGGATGTCGTGCCGCGGACGGCCGGACCAGCACTCCGGCCGTCGTTCCTGCGGGCGACATCCCGTCGCCCTCGGCTCCTGCCTCCCGCCTCAGCCCCCGCCTCCGGTGGGACGGAGGCGGGGGCTGAGGCGGGGGCGGAGGGAAACCCCCGGCCCGCCGTGGTACCCGGCGAGTACCGGCCTGCCGCGGCACCCGGCGCGTGTCGGCCCGCGACGGAACCCGGTGCGCCTCAGCCCGCCGCGGGCCCCCGGCGTCTCAGCCCGCCGCGGGACCCGCCGCGCCGGACAGGGCCTCCAGGTCGCTCTTGCGTACGCGGATGACCACCGCGGCCGTGACCAGCGCCAGCAGCGCCATCCCAGCGGCCGGCAGGAAGGCCGTCCCGATGCCGTGGGCGAGCACCTCGTGCCCCCAGGGAGCAGGCAACTGGTGTGTCTTCGCGAACTCCGCCTTCTGCTCGGCCGTGCCGCTCGCGAGGAACTTCGGCACCTGCTTCTCCGCCTCGTTCCGGCTGGCCGTACCGAAGACCGTGGTCAGAATCGACAGCCCGAGCGAGCCGCCCACCTGCTGCGTCGCGTTGAGCAGACCGGAGGCCGCGCCCGCCTCGTGCTGGGCGACCCCCGAGACCGCGGTGAGCGTCAGCGTCACGAAGTTCAGACCCATGCCGAGGCCGAACAGCAGCATCGGGCCGAGCACACCGGAGACGTAGGAGCTCCCGGTGCTGATGAACGTCAGCCAGCCGAGCCCGGTCGCGACGAGCGTCGCCCCGGTCAGCATGAACGGCTTGGGGCCGAGCACCGGCAGGAACCGCTGCGACAGACCCGCGCCGATCACGATCGCCACCGTCACCGGGAGGAATGCCACACCGGCCGAGATCGGTGAGTATCCCAGCACGTTCTGCACGAACAGCACGATGTAGAAGAACATGCCGAACATCGCCGCGGCCAGGCTCAGCATGATCACGTACGTGCCCGAGCGGTTGCGTTCGGTGAACATCCTCAGCGGGGTGATCGGCTCCTTCGCCCGCGCCTCGACGAAGCCGAACGCCAGCAGCAGCACCACGGCCGCCCCGAACGAGCCGATCGTGACGCTGTCCCGCCAGCCGTTCTCGGAGGCACGGATGAAGCCGTACACCAGGGACGCCATGCCCGCCGTCGAGGTGAGCGCGCCCGCGATGTCGAAGCGTCCCGGGTGGCGTTCGGACTCGTTGATGTAGAGCGGGGTGAGCGAAGCGATCAGAACGCCGATCGGCACGTTGACGAAGAGGACCCAGCGCCAGTCGAGCCACTCCGTGAGCATGCCGCCGGCCAGCAGGCCGATCGCGCCGCCGCCGGCCGAGACCGCGGCGAAGACTCCGAAGGCCCGGTTGCGTTCCGGGCCTTCGGGGAAGGTGGTGGTGACCAGCGCCAGCGAAGTGGGCGACGCTATCGCGCCACCCATGCCCTGCAAGGCGCGCGCGGCCAGCAACTGCCAGGGTTCCTGGGCGAATCCGCCGAGCAGCGAGGCGAAGGTGAACAGCAGGATGCCTGTCATGAAGACCCGGCGCCGGCCGAGGATGTCCCCGGCCCGGCCGCCGAGAAGGAGCAGGCCACCGAAGGTGAGGGTGTACGCGCTGACCACCCATGTCAGGTCGGTCGTGCTGAACTTGAGCGCGTCTTGAATGTGCGGGAGCGCGATGTTCACAATCGTCGCGTCGAGTACCACCATGAGTTGGCAGGCCGCGATGACGGTGAGCGCGATGCCGGGACGCCCCTCGCGGCGGGCGGCTGTCGGCTTTCTTTCCTGGATCAACGGAGAGGTTGTCACTATGGGTCCCCCATGAGTGCGTTAGTGAACGCCAGCGTTCACTGTCGCGTCAAACGGTAGTGAGTCCCCGTCAGTGAACGCAAGCGTTCACTGATTTCATTGCCGCGCGATGCCTCCCCGCCTTCGCCCCCTTCCCCGGAATCCCCGCTTCCTCATGCTCAACGGAGAAACACAGATGGGTACTTCGCCCTGGACGGACGCCTCCGCCCAGCCGGCCTCCCTTCGCCGGCGCGGTGCCGTGCTCGAGCACGCGATCCTCGACGCCGCCCTGGAACAGCTCAGCACGGTCGGCTGGAACGGCCTCACGATGGAGGGCGTCGCGGCCGGTGCCCAGACCGGCAAGGCCGCGGTCTACCGCCGTTGGTCGTCCAAGGAGGACCTCGTCGCCGATGCGCTCCAGTCCGGGCTGCCGCGCTTCGATGTGGCGCCGGATCTCGGGAGCGTGCGCGAGGACCTGCTGGAGCTGTGCCGGCAGGCGCGTGAGGCGATGTACTCACGCTCTGGGTTCGCACTTCGCTCCGTAATTCACGAGTGCGATGCAGTGCAGGCCGAGCGCTTCCATGGTGTGATCTTCGACGGGGTCGTAGAGCCGACCCTCAGGCTGCTGCATGAGGTCATCTCCCGAGGAATCGAGCGGGGGGAGGTGCGCGCCGACGCTGTGAACGGATACGTCTTCGACGCCATTCCAGCCATGATGATGTATCGCGCAAAGATGTGCGGAAGTGAATGGGGGGAGCGGGATATCGAGGAAATGATCGATCAGCTGATGATTCCGCTGCTACGGCCGGAACGCGGCTGAACCGCGTCCGAAAGCCCGTCCGGGAGGAGCCGTGACCGGCCCCTGGGTGCGGTCGCCGACGCTCGCCGGCGGGCGTGCCGTTGCCCGGGGAAACCTGGGTGTCGCGAGGGGATCCCGGCAGCGTAGGCTAAGGGCGCCATGCCGTACGAACCGCCTACTCACACCGTCGAGCGCTCCCTTCGCGCAACGACCGGAGCGAAGGTCATCGCCGGTGTCGACGAGGTGGGGCGCGGTGCCTGGGCCGGTCCCGTCACCGTCTGCGCCGCGGTAACGGGCCTGCGCCGACCGCCCGAGGGTCTCACCGACTCCAAGCTCCTCACCGTCAAGCGACGCACCACGCTCGCCCGGGAGTTGGAGCAGTGGGTGACGGCCTACGCCCTCGGTCATGCGTCCCCCGAGGAGATCGACGAGCTCGGGATGACGGCCGCGCTCCGGCTCGCGGCGGAACGTGCCCTCGAGGCGCTGCCCATCCGGCCCGACGCGGTCATCCTCGACGGGAAGCACGACTATCTGGGCACTCCCTGGAAGGTGCGTACGGTGATCAAGGGCGACCGGTCCTGCGTGGCCGTCGCCGCGGCCTCGGTGATCGCCAAGGTCCACCGCGACAAAATGATGGCCGAACTGGGTCTCGACCATGCAGACTTCGGTTTTGCGGCCAACGCCGGGTATCCCTCGCCGGTGCACAAGGCCGCGCTGGAGGAGCGGGGCCCCACCCCGTACCACCGCTTGTCGTGGGCGTATCTTGATGCGCTGCCCCAGTGGCGGCACCTCAAGAAGGTCCGCAGCTGGGCGGACGGAAACGTGCCGGAGATCGAAGGTCAGCTCGGCTTCGACTTCTGACCCATTCCGATCGCACTCATATGCCACCCGCCGACGCGAGTAGCGCTGGCGTTTGATAAAAATCAGCTCATGCCTCTCATTCCCGAGGAGCCTCAGATTCACGAGACTGCCCAGGGTCCCCGCGCTACGCCGGCCGCCGGCCGTACCGCGCCGACCCCCCGTCCCGTACCCGGCCCCCGCCCTGCGGCGCCCGTGCGTCCCGGCCGTCCGGGGCCGATCCGGCCGATGCCGACCCAGCGCGCGACGCGCGAGCCTGCGGTGCCCAAGTCCGGGCCGCCCGCTCCCGCCGCCACTCCGCAGATCCAGCTGATCCCGGCCTCGGCCGAGGGCGCGCTGGACGCTGCCGAGGAAGCCGTCGACCTGCTGCTGGAGTCTGGTCGTGCCCCCGGCGACGTACTGGTGATCACCACCGGCGAGTTGCATCCATGGGCCGCGCACGAGCTGTCGTTCGGTGAAGCCTCGTACTGGGCGCAACACGACGCCCGCGACGATGTCTTCTACGCCGACGCCTCGATCGCATCCCGTGCCGCCGCCCGCCCGGTGGTCGTCACCGCCGTCAACGGCGGCTCCGACGCGACGGTCGCCGCCGCGCTTCCGCTGGCGCTCGGCCGGGCCGGTGCCCTGCTGATCGTCTGCGGTGACCCGAAGCAGATCGACTCGGTGCTGGGCGCAGGCGTCTGAGCGGGCCGGACCCGGTCTGTTCCGCTCGCACGCCGCCCGTCCCGCCCCGGCAGCCCGGAGCCGGGCTGCCGCCCGGCCCGGGGGAGACGGTCGGTGGGGTACCGCGTGGGCGGCACCTGCACGGCGGTCGCCTCGTCATGCGTGGAGCCGGGGCGCGACGGCCTGCGGCCCTATCGGAACGCCTTGAAGCGGTGGCGTACGACGCTCGCGGGCAGGTGCACGGGGGACATGTGCACCTGCGCACCCACGGCGGCAGGGCCCCCCGTACGCCCGGCGCCCAGGTGCCGAGGGGTGGCACGGGGACTGCAGGTGGCGGCGGCTTCGGGCCACGGGTGTCGCATCGTCACTTCCGCGGGGGCGGCCATTTCCGCAGTCGTATGGTGGGCCGCCCCCGACCCCTATCTCGATCGCGGCCCGGCGCATGCGGCAGCCCGGCGCTTGCGGCGGCCCGCGCCCTCGGGGGCCTCAGCGGGCGGCGGCCCGGCGCAGCGCCTCCGAGGTGACGCCCCCGGTGCGCGGCAGCGGGGGCGTCCCGCCCATCAGGTCGAACGCCTCCGGCGGTGACTCCGCGTTGGGGCGGCGTCCGCCGCGACCCTCGCCGAGGACCTGCCAGCCGTCGCGGGTCAGCGTGATGTACGCGCCGCAGCGCAGCCCGTGCAACGTGCAGGCGTCGCGCAGACCCCACATCCAGGCCCCGTCCTCCTCCGTCCAACGCCCGTCGCCCTCACGGCAGTAGAGCAGCACGGCCGTCCGCACCGGTGTACGGCGGCGCAGGTCGTGCGGGATGACCCTGCGCAGCTGGGCGAGCAGCGCGTTGCGGAACACCCAGCCGTCCGCGGGCGCCGGACGCCTTGTGAACGAGGCGCTCGCCTGTGGCCGTTCGTCCGGGTCCAGTACGGCCACGACGGCCGTGGAGAGCCGTGGCCGGTGGAGGGCGTGCAGTTCACTGACGACTTCGCGGGGGTTGCGCAGTAGCGGAATCCCGGCGGCCGCCCACTCCGCGGGCTCCAGCATCCGGGCCACGGGATTGGCGGAAGCGGCGGACGCTTCGGCGGAGGCCGACAGGGATGCCGCCGAGGACGGCGCGAATCCGAAGGTCACGATCCTCCCTTCGGCTACGCGCCCACACTGCGGGCGGGGTCGGACTAAGGGGGCGCACACACCGCAGCAGAACTCTGTCGGATCACGGACGAGCCGTGAGGTGAGCGGAACCCCAATTCTTCCCGCCGAACTGGAATGCGGCAACGAGCAATTGGAGCCGCCGACTGGTTTGTGCTGATGTGTGGCCTATATCCCCGCTGGAGAACTGCCCAGTGTGTTCCCGGGGAAGGAAGGGTCACGCCTGCACGGCGAGGACCAGCGGCAACACCCCTTCCGCCCCGGCCCGTCGCAGCACCCGTGCCGCCACTGCCAAGGTCCAGCCCGTCTCCGTCATATCGTCCACGAGCAGCACGGGACCTTCCGCCGCCTGGAGGGCCGCGGCCAGGGCGGGGGGTACGGTCAGCGCCCCGTCGAGTGCCTTCAGCCGCTGCGCGCTGTTGCTGCGAGGCAGCCGCGGGACATCGCCTGTATACGAGACGGAGCCCAGCAGAGGCAGCCGCCCTCTCTCCGCTATGTGCGCCCCGAGGGAATGGATCAGCTGCGGACGCGTGCGCGAGGCCATGGTGACGACTCCGACGGGGCGCGGCTGTGCGTCGGGCCCTGTGGAGGCCCAGCCGCCGGGCCCCTTGGCCCAGTCGGCCAGTACGCCGACCACGGCCTGTGCCACATCCTCCGGTACGGGGCCGTCCGGGTTCTGGGGCGCCAGCATCGGCCGCAGCCGGTTGCCCCAGCCGATGTCCGACAGCCGGCCAAGGGCCCGCCCCGGCGCCGCCTGCTCACCGGCCGGGATACGGCCCTTCAGCTCCACGCCGACCGCCGGAAGACCCGTCGGCCACATCTTGCGGGGCTCGACCTCGACGCCCGCGCGGCCGAGCTCACCGCGCGCCGCGTCCAGGGCGGCCGGGGAGACGGAGTCGGGGAACCGTGGTCCGGCACAGGTGTCGCAGCGCCCGCAGGGCCTGGCACCCTCGTCGTCCAGCTGCCGGCGCAGGAACTCCATGCGGCAGCCGGTCGTGGTGACGTAGTCCCGCATCGCCTGCTGTTCCGTCTCCCGCTGCTTGGCGACCCAGGCGTAGCGCTCGGTGTCGTACGTCCAGGGGACGCCCGTCGCCACCCAGCCGCCCTGGACACGGCGCACCGCGCCGTCCACGTCGAGCACCTTGAGCATCGTCTCCAGCCGGGACCGGCGCAGGTCGACGAGTGGCTCGAGGGCGGGCAGCGACAGCGGCCGTTGCGCCCCCGCCAGGACGTCCAGCGTGCGCCGCACCTGCTCCTCGGGAGGGAACGCGACCGAAGCGAAGTATTCCCAGATCGCCTGGTCCTCCCGGCCCGGCAGCAGCAGCACCTCGGCGTGCTCCACACCTCGGCCGGCGCGCCCGACCTGCTGGTAGTACGCGATCGGGGACGAGGGCGAGCCCAGGTGCACCACGAATCCGAGGTCCGGCTTGTCGAAGCCCATTCCGAGGGCGGATGTGGCGACCAGCGCCTTGACCCGGTTGGCCAGCAGGTCCTCCTCGGCCTGCCGGCGGTCGGCGTTCTCCGTTTTCCCGGTGTACGACGCCACCGCGTACCCGCACTGCCGCAGGAACACCGCGACCTCCTCGGCCGCCGCCACCGTGAGCGTGTAGATGATCCCGGAGCCCGGCAGCTCTCCGAGGTGATCGGCGAGCCAGGCCATGCGGTGGGCGGCGTCCGGCAGCCGGAGCACGCTCAGGCTCAGGCTTTCCCGGTCCAGCGGCCCGCGCAGGACCAGGGCGTCCGTACCGGCCCCGGTGCCGAGCTGCTCGGCCACGTCGGCCGTCACCCGCGCGTTCGCCGTCGCGGTCGTCGCCAGCACCGGGACGCCGCGCGGCAGGTCCGCGAGCATCGTGCGCAGCCGGCGGTAGTCGGGCCGGAAGTCGTGGCCCCAGTCGGAGATGCAGTGGGCTTCGTCCACCACCAGCAGGCCGGTCGCGGCCGCCAGCCGGGGCAGCACCCGGTCGCGGAAGTCGGGGTTGTTGAGGCGTTCCGGACTCACCAGAAGGACGTCCACCGCGCCCGCGGCGACTTCCGCCTGGATGGTGTCCCACTCCTCGGTGTTGGACGAGTTGATGGTCCGTGCGTGGATACCGGCGCGGGCGGCCGCCTCGACCTGGTTGCGCATGAGGGCGAGGAGCGGCGAGACGATCACCGTCGGGCCCGAGCCGCGCTCGCGCAGCAGCGCGGTCGCGACGAAGTACACGGCGGACTTGCCCCAGCCGGTGCGCTGCACGACGAGAGCTCTGCGTCCGTCCGCCACGAGGGCCTCGATGGCCCGCCACTGGTCCTCGCGCAGCCGGGCCCCGCCCGTCGGCGCGCCGACGAGCCGGGCGAGCACGGCGTCCGCGGCGGCGCGCAGACCGCCATCGGCCGTGGTGGGGGCGCTGGGGCCGGCGGCGGCGCGCACGTCGTCCCCTTCTGCCGGGGTGGCTTCGTGCGTCGTGGGGTGCGGGTGTTCGTCGGTCATGGCGTCCATGCAACCCGATCGGCAGGACATCGTGCGAACGGACCCCGCGACCTGTGGACAACCCTGACATGCCCATGGCCGTGGTTATCCACAGCTCCAAGCGGAACTCCAAGATCCGCGAGATGGTCGCGGCATGACGAACCACGACGAAGCAGCCGGCTGCTCCGGCATCGGTGACATGGACGGACCCTTCCACCGCGGCGGTGAGACCACCGGCCACAGGAGTCACGGCCCCTCGGGCCCGCGAGACGAGCCCATGGTCACCCTGCGCACCCCCGCAGAGCTGGCCGACGCCCTGCCCTATCTGCTCGGGTACCGCCCGGAGGACAGCATCGTGCTGGTCGCGCTGCAGGACCGGGAATGGCGGGGGAGGTTCGGCGGGCGGGCACGGCTCGGTATCCCCGCCCACCCCGAGGACTGGCCGTCCGCGGCCCAGCAGTTGGCCCGCGGACTGGTGGCGGGCAGCGAGCGCAGAGGCGCCCGCCCCGAGAGCATGGTCGCCTACCTCGTCCAGGAACCCTCGGGCGGCGAAACGGGACGCGACGTGATGGAACGCCTCCGGCCGCTCGCCCAGTCGCTGCGCACGGCCTGCGGCGGCCTCGACGTCGCGGTGGTGGAGGCTCTGTGCATCTCCGACGGACGCTTCTGGTCGTACTGCTGCCCGAGCCCGGGCTGCTGCCCGCCGGAAGGGCAGCCGATGGGCCTGCCCGGCACCTCCGTCCTGGCCGCTGCCGCGACCTACGCGGGCATCCAGGTGCGCGGCAGCCTCCAGGAGCTCAGGGCCCGGCTGAGCCCGTGCCGGACGGAGGCCGCCCACGCACAGGAGGTTGCGCTGGACACCGCGAACCGTGCGCTCGTCCCGCGGATCCTCGACGGCGACACCCGAGAGGACGTGGCCGCTGACACGCTTGCACTGGCGGAGCGGGTCATGCTCCGGCTCGGCGAGGCGCCACCCGTTTCGGGTACGGCGACGGCGGACCTGCGTGACGACGGGCTCCTGGCCGACGACGAGGCCGCGGTTCTGATCCTCGGTCTGCAGGACCGCACTACACGGGACCGGGCCGCGGAGTGGATGGAGGGTGCCGAGGCTGCCGTGGCACTGCGGCTGTGGCGAGCCCTGGCCCGCCGCTGCGTCGGCCCGTACGGCGAGCATGCCGCAGCCCCGCTGACGCTCGCCGGATGGGTCGCATGGTCGACCGGGGACGAACTGGAGGCCCGCGAAGCCTTCGCCATGGCCCTGGGCGCGGACCCGGACTACCTCTTCGCCCGCCTTCTGCACCAGGCGTGCAACGAAGGGCTGAATCCGGAGACCGTCCGTCGTTGCCTGCGGACGGAGCGAGCCGGCCGATCTGGAGGGGAGAAGGCTTCCGCGGCAGAGCCGGACGCCACCGCCACGCCGCCTCCCGGCTCGCCCTGTGACACGGCCCGGGAGGACCCCCAAGTCCAGGAGCCCTCCGCGCCGCGGCTTGGCCCTGTCCGTAAGCACCGCAGGGTGCGACCGGTGGGCGGCGGCAGGCCGAGCCGTCGTGCTCCGCGGGCGCTCGATGCCCGCCGACGGCGCCCTGCCGACCCCCGCACTCCCTCCGGTGACGGCCCGCATCGCGATGGGCCGCCGCGTCCGGCCGAGGGCGCGAACAACCCGTTCGGGGCCCACCGCGGCTCCGGTCGCCGTACAGGGGAGCGGCCACATGAGTGAGTTCCGCGGTCCCATGCACCACCGTTCGGCGGGCTTCCCCTCCCACAGGCGTGACCCCCGACGGACCCGTGCCGTTCACCTGAGTGGCGGAACCCGGAGCAGGGTCACGCCACCGACGACCGCTCACGACCCTGCGGCGCCCCTCACGCGGCGCCGACCACGCCCGAGGCGTACCGAGCGCCCAGGAAGCCGCCACATGTCCCCGCCCACACCACCCCCCGCCCACCACGGCAGCCCGCTCGGCCACGGCCCCTCGGCGCCCCTGGCGCCCGGCGGTGCCCCACCGGCCGGGCGCGGAGCGCCGGTCGGCACGCCGGCTTCCGTGCCGCGCGCCGACCGGCAGGTCCACGGTCCGCCCCATCTCCCGCCCGCCCCGCCCCGTCGCATCGCCGACCTGCCCCCCGCCCACACCGCGTTGATCTGCGTCGCCCTGCCCGGCCTGGTGATCTCCTCGCAGGAGGGCCAGTTGACCGGGCAAGGGCTGGAGGGGTTCTACCGTGCGGGCCGGCGGGTGCTGTCCCGCTGCCTGCTGCGGGTGGCGGGGCGGGAGCCGCTTCCGGTGCAGGCCCGGATGATGGGGGCCGACCGTGCCCGCTTCGTGGGGACCGTGCGCGCGTCCCCGGACGCCGGACCCGATCCGGACGTCGTCGTGGAGCGTATCCGGTCCGCGGACGGCGCCGAGCGGATCACGCTGCACAACGCGGCGCCACGCCCGTTGCGCCTGCCGGTGGAAGTGGCCCTCGGCGCGGACCTGGCGGAGCTGAGTGCGATCGCCTCGGGAGACCCGGGACCCGATCTCACCGCCAGCGTGCACGACTCGGCGCTGCGGTGGTCCGGTTCCAAGGGCGACTGCGCGGTCATCGCCGACCCGCCGCCCACCGACGCGCTCGCCTCCGCCGGACTCCTGCGCTGGGAGGTGGTGCTGCCACCCGGCGGCACACGGAGTCTGGAGCTGCGGGTGCGGCCGGACGGCGCCGGACCGCCCGGAGCCGTGGGTCGCGCCGCGGTCAGCCCGTTCGCGCGGGCCCAGGCCACCGGGGACGACCCCCGAGTCGAGCCGTTCCTGCGCACCTGTGTCGAGGACCTGCAGGCCCTGCTGCTGCGCGATCCCCTGCACCCCTCCGACACCCACATCGCGGCCGGAGCCCCGTGGCGCTGCGGACCGGCGCCCGTCGAGTCCCTGACGGCGGCCCGGATGACGCTGCCGCTCGGCACCCGGCTCGCCGCGTGCACGCTGCGCATCCTGGCCCGCACCCAGCTCGGCGGCCCGGGCCTCCGCTCGGGCATGATCCCGGGCCCCCGGCGGGACGCGGGAGCTCACCTTCCGCCGAGTTGCACGGGCACCGAAGCCACCCTGCTGTTCCCCGTGCTCCTCGCGGAGGCCCGGCGCTGGGGGCTTCCCGAACGCGAGACGGAGGAACTGCTGCCCGCGGCCGAGCACTGTCTGCGGTGGCTGCGCACCACAGTCGGCGACGGCGTCTACCTCCCGGATCCGCAGCCGGGCGGCCTGCTGCGCTGCGAGACCCAGGCCCACGCCCATCGGGCCGCTGTGCTCGGTGCCGATCTGCTCGAGACGTGCGGGCGTCCCGGCGGCCCGCAACTGCGCCGGTGGGCGGAGGAGCTGCGCGGCGCGTTCTGCGAGGAGTTCTGGATCGAGGACCGGTCGGGCGGCAGACCCGCGGCCGCCCGTACCCGCGACGGTCGCTTGGTGCCGCATCTCGGTGCGGGCGCCGCCCATCTCCTGGACACCGGCCTGCTCGGCGCCGGCACGCAGGCGCCCGGGCTGCTCGACAAGGTGAGGACCGAGCAGCTCGCCCGACTGCTCGACGGCCCGGCCATGGACTCGGGCTGGGGGTTGCGCGGCCTGGCCGCCACGGAGACGTCGTACAACCCGTTCGGGCACCGCGGCGGAGCCGTGCGGGTCCCGGAGACCGCGATCGCCGTCGCGGGACTGGCCGCCGCCGGCTACGAGAAGGAGGCGAGCGGGCTGCTGCACGGGATGCTGGCGGCGTCGGAGGCATTCGGATACCGGCTGCCCGAGATGTTCGCCGGAGAACCGCGCAGGGAAAGGGGCGCCCCGCTGCCGCATCCGGCCGCCTGCCGCCCCGCCGCCACCGCGGCCGCCGCCGGAGTGCTGCTGCTGACCGCGCTCGTCGGTATCCGCCCTGACGCCCCGGCCGGGACAGTGACCCTGAGCCCGGTCCGCAGCGCACCGCTGGGGGAGATCGTGCTGAGAGGACTGAGACTCGCCGGAGCGCCCTTCTCCGTGCGCGTCGGGCGCCTTGGCCTCGCGATGGTGGAGGAGGCGGCCGACGGACTACAGCTGGGGGCGTGACCTCGGGAGACGCGTCAGCGAACGGTGAACGGCCGCCGGCGACAGCTGTACCGGACACATGCGGATCTCCTGTGGAAGCGGTCCGCGAGGGGAGTGTTTATCGTCAGGCAGACGACTATGATCGCGGCATGCCCTACGACCCGTCAGCCTTTCCCCCCTTCGCCGTCACCGTGGACCTGGTCGTGCTGACCGTGCGCCGCCATGCCCTGTGCGCGCTGGCGGTACGGAGGGGTGAGCCGCCCTTTCAGGGCCGGTGGGCGCTCCCGGGCGGCTTCGTCAGGGCGGACGAGGACCTGTCGCAGGCGGCGGCGCGTGAGCTGGCCGAGGAGACGGGGCTGCGCGCACACGATCCGGCCGCACCCGCGCTCGACAACGGCGCCCACCTGGAACAGCTGGCCACCTACGGCGACCCCAAGCGCGACCCGCGGATGAGAGTGGTGAGCGTCGCCCATCTCGCCCTCGCCCCCGACCTGCCCGCGCCCCGGCCCGGAGGAGACGCCAACAGCGCGCGCTGGGCGCCCGTGGAAGAGCTGCTGCAACAGGGCGGCTACGGCAGGGACGGCGAGCAGGCGGCTCCGCTCGCCTTCGACCACGCGCAGATCCTGGCGGACGGCGTGGAGCGCGCCCGTTCGAAGATCGAGTACTCCTCGCTGGCCACCGCCTTCTGCCCGCCCGAGTTCACCGTCGGGGAGCTGCGACGGGTCTACGAGGCCGTATGGGGCGTGGCCCTCGACCCGCGCAACTTTCACCGCAAGGTGACCGGCACGCCCGGCTTTCTCGTCCCGACGGGCGGTACGACGACCCGGCAGGGCGGCCGCCCCGCGCAGCTCTTCCGCGCGGGCGGTGCCACGCTGCTCAACCCGCCCATGCTGCGGCCCGAGGTCTGACTCATCCCGCGGGACCCGGGCGCTCCGGTACGGGCCGGAGCGGAGCAGGAGCCGACGCCCGCCTGTCAGGGTGACCGAAAAAACAGACATATCGCGCTATCTTGCTTCGAGTGATTCAGGCGATCGGACTGACCGGCGATCCCCGCAAGGACCTGTCGCCCGTCGTCGACGACGTGACGTTCGAGGCGCGCGCAGGTCAGGTGACCGCGCTCCTCGGAGCCTCCGGTGCGGGCAAGACGACAGTGCTCAGGTTGATGCTCGAACTCCGGCCGGGTCGCGGCATCACCTACTTCCGGGGCCGTCCGCTGCACCGCCTCGCTCACCCCGCGAGCGAAGTGGGAGTCGTCCTCGGAGACGTCCCCGGTCACCCCGCGCGCACGGCCCGCGCGCACCTGCGCATGCTGTGCGCCGCCGTGGGTGTGCCCGCGGACCGCGCCGACGAAGTCCTCGAGGCGCTTGGACTCGTCGGCCTGCGCGACGAGTGCCTGGGCACCCTCTCCCGCGGTATGGACCGCCGCCTCGGTCTCGCCTGCGCCCTGCTTGCCGATCCGCACAGCCTCGTGCTCGACGATCCCACCGCCGGGCTCTCCGACCAGGAAGGCCGCTGGCTGCACGGCCTTCTACGGGCACACACCGTCCGGGGCGGCACCGTCCTGTTCGCCACGGGTGACCCCAAGGAGGCCGCGCGCACCGCCGACCACGTCATCACGCTGGACGAGGGCCGGATCGTCGCCGATCAGGAGGCCGCCGACTTCGCCCGCACCCGGCTGCGACCCCGTGTGGCCGTCCGAAGCCCGCACGCCGCCCGGCTCGGTGCCCTGCTCGCCAAGGAGGCCAGAACGGCCCGGCGTTCCGTGAAAATCGTCCACGAGGACGGCAACCGGCTGTCGGTGTACGGCAGTACGTGCGCAGACGTCGGCGAGACCGCGTTCCGGCACGGCATCCTCGTACACCAACTCGCCGACGAAATGGGGGACATGGGGCCGGCCGCAGACGTGAGGGCCGCCCCGCCTCCCCCGGCCGAGGCTCTGGATCGCGGTGATCTGCCCCCGCTGCCGCCGCCGATCAGTGTCCGGCCCAACCCCAGCCCCCAGCACCCGCTGCGGTACGAACTGCGCCGCGCCACCGGGATCGGCACGGTCTCCCTCACCGCGGCCGCCGTACTCGTCGCCTCCGCTCTTGTCTCCCTGCTCCTCGCCCGCGTCGGGCACGCCCCACGGGGCCGGCTGCTGGCCGCCTGGCCGCGGGAGCTCCCGCTGCCGCCTGCGGCGCTCGGCGCGGGGCTGCTCGGCGCCGTCTCCTTCGGTGACGAGTTCCGCCACCCCGCTCTGGCGGCGGACCGGGGCGGCGTCCCCCGCCGCCTGGGGCTGCTCGCCGCGAAGCTCCTGGTGGCAGGGGCCACGGCGCTAGCGCTGGCCTTCCTCGCCGTCGGTTTCGACTTCGAGGTGCTCTACGTCGTCTATGGACGAGAGGTGGCCGAGGTTCCCGCCGACTGGCTTTCCCTGAGCGCGAGTTGGGCCGGACTCTCTGTGGGGTGCGCCTGGGCCGGTGTGCTGGCGGCCGGCATCTTCCGGTCCACGATCGCCGGGCTCGCCGCGGTACTCGCGGTGCCCGTCGCCGTCGTACCCCTCGTACAGAAAGTACTCGGGGCAGGGTCCGTCCCGGCCGCCGCGGGGTTCGCCGCGCGGATGCGGGGGGTGGCGCTGCCGGGGTGGCCGTTCGGCGGGGAGCGGTATCTGGTCGCCGCGGTACGGATGATCGCTCAACCCGTGGGCGGCGCACTGGCCTTGTCCTTGGCCGCGCTGCTCGGCATCTATCTGCTCGCCACGCGTCGCAGGGCTCGATGACCACCCTCCGTGCCGATCTGTATCTCCCCTGTGCGCAAGTTCCTCGGAGAACGCCCATTTCTTTCCGATAAGGCGTCAATTGCGACAGGGTGAGCGATCACCCTTTCGTGTGCTTTTCACCAAAGACCTCAAGGGAGTTGGGGAGGGCGCCGACAAAGGATCCGTGAGTACCCTTGCGCACACCATGATGACCGCCGCCCGCTCAGCAGACTCCGGCCTCGCCGGACCGGGCGAACTCGACCGCTACCCCTATGCCGAGGCGCCCTCCGCCGACCGCGTCGGCACGCCCTCCTGGGAGGGCGCGGAACCGGAACTGGGCCGCGTCGGCCGTCGTGCGGCAGGCAGCCGCGGACGCGGGCTGCACGGCCAACTCGTCCAGCAGCTCGGCCAGATGATCGTCTCCGGCGACCTCGGCGCGGATCGCCCGCTGGTCCCCGAGGAGATCGGCCAGCGCTTCGAGGTCTCCCGCACCGTCGTCCGCGAGTCGCTGCGCGTCCTGGAGGCAAAGGGCCTGGTCAGCGCCCGCCCGAACGTGGGGACGCGGGTGCGCCCCGTGAGCGACTGGAACCTCCTCGACCCGGACATCATCGAGTGGCGGGCCTTCGGGCCGCAGCGCGACGACCAGCGCCGCGAGCTGAGCGAGCTGCGCTGGACCATCGAACCGCTCGCGGCGCGCCTCGCCGCCGGGCACGGCCGCGAGGAGGTGCAGCAGCGACTCGGCGACATGGTCGAGATCATGGGCCACGCCATGGGGCAGGGCGACTCCCTGACGTTCTCGCGCGCCGACGCGGAATTCCACTCGCTGCTCATCCAGGTCGCCGGCAACCGCATGCTGGAGCACCTCTCGGGGATCGTCTCGGCGGCCCTCCAGGTCTCCGGCGGCCCGGTCACCGGTTGCGACCGCCCGAACGAGGCGGCCCTGGCCCAGCACGGCCGGATCGTGGACGCGCTCGCCTCGGGCGACGGTGCGGCCGCCGAGGGGGCGATGCGTCAACTGCTCACCGTCCACCCCGAGGTGGAGCGCGTGGTGCCCGCGCCCCGCGAGCACTGACCGCATCCAGCCGTCGGCGCGAGCGGCCCCGGGCTTCCCGCCGGGCAGTGCCTGGCCCCGCCGTGGACGGGCGCCGAGCCCCCGCCGTCGGGCTCCGTCGGATCCTCCCGGGACCCGGCGGAGCCCGACGGAGACCGGTGGCGACGGCGGAGCCCGGCGGAGACCGGCGGCGAGACCGCCGGTATCGCCCGGTCCGGCCCCGCCAAGCGCTGGCGGACGTCCGCTGTCGACCGCAGCTGCGGCCCGCTGCCGACCGCAGCTGTCGGCTGCCGTGGGTGCTCTCGGCCGTCGGACTCCCGCCATCAGTCATGGACTTGGCTGCCCAGGGCAATCAATTCGCGGTGATCGTGCGGAGAGTCGCGCAGTCCGGGTGCCACTCAGGGCGCCGGTCGACCACTTATGCCCACATTTGGGCGTTTATGATCGGTTACGGGGTGTGACTCGGGCCACGCAGATTGGGCGTAACACTCTTCGGAACTGCGCGATGACCTAAGAGGTGACAGTCGAGGAGGGAATACGGACGCCGTTCACGGCGCTGTGCATCCTCCCGGCCCCCGCCCGCACCGTCGGCCCATCCCCAAGCCGGCGGTCGGCTCCTGTCCGCCGTGGACGGGGCCGGAAGCCGTTTTCCAACGTTCCGAGAGGTTGTTCGTGTCGGCCAGCACATCCCGTACGCTCCCGCCGGAGATCGCCGAGTCCGTCTCTGTCATGGCTCTTATTGAGCGGGGAAAGGCTGAGGGGCAGATCGCCGGCGACGATGTGCGTCGGGCCTTCGAAGCTGACCAGATTCCGGCCACTCAGTGGAAGAACGTACTGCGCAGCCTCAACCAGATCCTCGAGGAAGAGGGTGTGACGCTGATGGTCAGTGCCGCAGAGCCCAAGCGCACCCGTAAGAGCGTCGCAGCGAAGAGTCCTGCCAAGCGCACGGCCACCAAGACCGTCGCGGCGAAGGCGGTGACCACCAAGAAGACCGCCGCTCCTGCCGCTCCGGCCGCACCGGTCGCCGACGACCCGGCTGAGGACGCGCCCGTCAAGAAGGCCGCTGCCAAGAAGACGGCCGCCAAGAAGACCGTGGCGAAGAAGGCCGTCGCCAAGAAGACGGTGGCCAAGAAGACGGCCGCCAAGAAGGACGACGTCGAACTGCTCGAGGAGGACGTTCTCGAGGAGGCCAAGGGCGGCGAAGAGCCCGAGGGTGCCGAGAGCGCCGGTTTCGTGCTCTCGGACGAGGACGAGGACGACGCGCCCGCGCAGCAGGTCGCCGCGGCCGGCGCCACCGCCGACCCGGTCAAGGACTACCTCAAGCAGATCGGCAAGGTCCCCCTGCTCAACGCCGAGCAGGAGGTGGAGCTCGCCAAGCGCATCGAGGCGGGTCTGTTCGCCGAGGACAAGCTGGCCAACGCCGACAAGCTCGCCCCCAAGCTCAAGCGTGAGCTGGAGATCATCGCCGAGGACGGCCGCCGCGCCAAGAACCACCTCCTCGAGGCCAACCTCCGTCTGGTGGTCTCCCTGGCCAAGCGCTACACCGGCCGCGGCATGCTCTTCCTGGACCTCATCCAGGAGGGCAACCTCGGTCTGATCCGCGCGGTGGAGAAGTTCGACTACACCAAGGGTTACAAGTTCTCCACGTACGCCACCTGGTGGATCCGCCAGGCGATCACCCGCGCGATGGCCGACCAGGCCCGCACCATCCGTATCCCGGTGCACATGGTCGAGGTCATCAACAAGCTCGCCCGTGTGCAGCGTCAGATGCTCCAGGACCTGGGCCGCGAGCCCACCCCGGAGGAGCTGGCCAAGGAGCTCGACATGACCCCGGAGAAGGTCATCGAGGTCCAGAAGTACGGCCGCGAGCCCATCTCCCTGCACACCCCGCTGGGTGAGGACGGTGACAGCGAGTTCGGTGACCTCATCGAGGACTCCGAGGCGGTCGTCCCGGCCGACGCGGTCAGCTTCACGCTCCTCCAGGAGCAGCTGCACTCCGTGCTCGACACTCTGTCCGAGCGTGAGGCGGGTGTCGTCTCGATGCGCTTCGGTCTCACCGATGGTCAGCCGAAGACCCTCGACGAGATCGGCAAGGTGTACGGCGTCACCCGTGAGCGCATCCGCCAGATCGAGTCCAAGACGATGTCGAAGCTGCGTCACCCGTCGCGCTCCCAGGTGCTGCGCGACTACCTCGACTAGGCCTCTACCTCGACCAGGCCGTGCCCGACAGCGACGAGGGGCTGGTTTCCTTGGGGAAACCGGCCCCTTTGCGTATGCGCGATCCGGCGAACTGGATCACTGTGGGTGTTCTATCGACACTACACAGTGAGGAGTGCATATGCGTCGCCACTTCGCCCGAGCACTGGTCCTGTCAGCCGCAGCAGCCTTGATACCGCTGGGATCCCCGGCGCCTGCCATGGCGGACAGCGTCGTCGTCGGAGGCTTTCCGGTGGATATCTCACAGAGTCCGTGGACCGTCGCCGTCTCCAGCCGTGACCGGTTCGGGGGTACGCGGGCCGGGCAGTTCTGCGGAGGTGTGGCGGTGAGCCGGTCGACGGTTCTGACCGCGGCCCACTGTATGAGTGCGGCGGTCCTCGGCGCACCACCGGGACAATTGCGGGATCTCAGAGTCATCGCCGGGCGCACGGACCTTCTGTCCGGGCAGGGCTCGGAGATCCCGGTGCACTCCACCTGGGTCAATCCCCGGTACAACGAAAACACCAATGCCGGGGACTTCGCCGTGCTCACCCTCGCCTCCCCGCTTCCGGCGGGCTCGGTGATCGCAATGGCGGCAGCCGGTGATCCCGCCTACGCACCGGGCACGACAGCGACGGTGTACGGCTGGGGTGATGTGACCGGGGGCGGCGACTACGCGCACAGTCTGCGGGCCGCGAACCTTCAGGTGCTTCCGGATACGACCTGCGCACGGGCCTACCCCGGCGATGCGGACGGGAAGTACGACGCAGGCTCGATGCTGTGCGCCGGAGAGCCCAATGGCGGGCACGACGCCTGCCAGGGGGACAGCGGGGGCCCTCTCGTCGCCAAGGGGCACCTGATCGGCCTGGTGTCATGGGGCAACGGCTGCGGGCGGGCCGGGAGCCCCGGGGTCTATACGCGGGTCTCCGAGGTCGTCAGGGCCCTGGGTGGCATCCGCTGAGCAGGGCGATCCGGCTGCCGGAGACGTCGTGGTGTGTGCGGTTGCCATGCGGGCTGCACCGAGCCGCCTCGTGCGTGCGGTGGGCCGCGCCGGACGAGTGCACCCGGCGGTGCCACGGGGATGCCGACGCGAACGCGCCGGTAGTAGTACGGGCGGCCATCCCGAGTGATCGGGATGGCCGCCCGTACACCGGCCTCGGCGCCGGCTCGTCGTGGACGCGAGGCGTCAGCGTTCCTCGGCGGAGGCGCTCGCCGGAACGGAGGTGAGCCGCTCCGTCTCGTCCTGTATCTCAGCGGCGATCTTCTTGAGTTCCGGCTCGAACTTGCGACCGTGGTGGGCGCAGAAGAGCAGTTCTCCGCCGCTCAGGAGGACGACACGCACGTACGCCTGGGCGCCGCAGCGGTCGCAGCGGTCAGCGGCCGTCAGCGGGCTCGCGGGGGTCAGAACAGTAGTCACGTCGCCTCTTCTCTAGCTCCACGAGCTGTCGTACCAGGGTCAACATCCAACCAGGCCGAAAACGTTCCCGCTCGCGGCTTTTCCTCGAAAATTTCTTTCCGGGCCGGCTGTCTGTTGCCGGTTTGGCGGCGAATGTGCCGTATTGCGTGTTTGTCTCGTACGGATTCGCGCTGTCTGTCGATTGTCTCGTCCTCCCGGCGGGGTTGCCGGTTGTTCATGAGGACGTGCCCGGAGCCTAAATGGTTCATGCGTCGAAGGGAACGTGATATGCGCTTCACCTCCCCGTGAGGATCGAACGTCCGTGCGACTGTGGACTAGGGTGGGCTGAGACGAGGGTGGCGTTACAACGGCTCTACCAGGCCTCGGTACCCTCGGACCGGTGAACGAAGCCGGCCCCTTACCCCAATGGGCCCCATCCGAAATTCAGCGAGGAGCGAACCGCGTGACCGCCGAGACGTCCACGCCGTCCACAGCGCTGCTCACCGGAGCAGACCGGGACGGTTCCAACTACACCGCGCGGCACCTGCTCGTCCTCGAAGGCCTCGAGGCCGTACGCAAGCGCCCCGGTATGTACATCGGCTCGACCGACAGCCGCGGTCTGATGCACTGCCTCTGGGAGATCATCGACAACTCCGTCGACGAGGCCCTCGGCGGACACTGCGACCACATCGAGGTGATCCTGCACGACGACGCCTCCGTGGAGGTGCGGGACAACGGGCGAGGCATCCCGGTCGACGTGGAGCCCAAGACCCGCCTGTCCGGTGTCGAGGTCGTGATGACCAAGCTGCACGCGGGCGGCAAGTTCGGCGGCGGCTCGTACGCGGCGTCGGGCGGTCTGCACGGTGTCGGCGCGTCCGTGGTCAACGCGCTGTCCGCGCGCCTGGACGTCGAGGTCGACCGCGCCGGTCACACCCACGCGATCAGCTTCCGGCGCGGTGCGCCGGGTGCCTTCGCGGGTGAGGGCCCGGACGCGAAGTTCGAGGCCAAGAGCGGCCTGCGCAAGACGAAGAAGCTCCCCAAGACCCGCTCCGGCACACGTGTGCGCTACTGGGCCGACCGCCAGATCTTCCTCAAGGACGCCAAGCTCTCCCTGGAGACGCTGCACCAGCGCGCCCGCCAGACCGCGTTCCTCGTGCCCGGCCTGACCATCGTCGTCCGCGACGAGTACGGCCTCGGTGAGGGCGGCAGCAAGGGCGAGGAGTCCTTCCGCTTCGACGGCGGAATCAGCGAGTTCTGCGAGTATCTGGCGAATGACAAGCCGGTGTGCGACGTCCTCCGCTTCTCCGGGCAGGGCACCTTCAAGGAGACCGTCCCCGTCCTGGACGACCACGGCCAGATGACGCCCACCGAGGTCACCCGGGAGCTGGGCGTCGATGTCGCGCTGCGCTGGGGGACCGGGTACGACACGACGCTCAGGTCGTTCGTCAACATCATCGCCACCCCCAAGGGGGGCACCCATGTCGCCGGCTTCGAGCAGGCCGTCACCAAGACGATGAACGAGGTGCTGCGCGCCAAGAAGCTGTTGCGCGTCGCCGAGGACGACATCGTCAAGGACGACGCACTGGAGGGTCTCACCGCGGTCGTCACGGTCCGCCTGGCCGAACCGCAGTTCGAGGGGCAGACCAAGGAGGTCCTCGGCACCTCCGCGGCGCGCCGCATCGTCGCGAACGTGATCTCCAAGGAACTCAAGGGATGGCTGACCTCCACGAAGCGTGACGCGGCCCAGCAGACGCGCTCCGTCCTGGAGAAGGCCGTCGCCGCCGCCCGCACACGCATCGCCGCCCGCCAGCACAAGGACGCCCAGCGCCGCAAGACGGCCCTCGAGTCCTCCTCGCTGCCCGCCAAGCTCGCCGACTGCCGCAGCGACGACGTGGAGCGCAGCGAGCTGTTCATCGTCGAGGGCGACTCCGCGCTCGGCACCGCCAAGCTCGCCCGGAACTCCGAGTTCCAGGCGCTGCTGCCGATCCGCGGCAAGATCCTCAACGTCCAGAAGTCGTCCGTGACGGACATGCTGAAGAACGCCGAGTGCGGCGCCATCATCCAGGTGATAGGAGCCGGATCGGGCCGCACCTTCGATCTGGACGCGGCCCGCTACGGCAAGATCATCATGATGACCGACGCCGACGTGGACGGCTCCCACATCCGGACCCTGCTCCTGACGCTGTTCCACCGCTACATGCGGCCCATGGTCGAGGCCGGCCGGGTGTTCGCCGCGGTGCCGCCGCTGCACCGCATCGAGATCGTCCAGCCGAAGAAGGGCCAGGACAAGTACGTCTACACGTACTCGGACCGCGAGCTGCGCGACAAGCTTCTGGAACTGCAGAGCAAGAACATCCGGTACAAGGACTCCATCCAGCGCTACAAGGGTCTCGGCGAGATGGACGCCGACCAGCTGGCCGAGACGACGATGGACCCGCGCCACCGCACCCTGCGGCGGATCAACCTCTCCGACCTGGAGGCCGCCGAACAGGTATTCGATCTGCTGATGGGCAACGACGTGGCACCGCGCAAGGAGTTCATCTCCGGCTCGGCGGCGACGCTGGACCGGTCGCGTATCGACGCCTAGCCGGCGCACCCGGTGCCTTTCGGACCGGGGCCGGTCATGGGCTGAGCGCAGGTCTCAGCCCATGACCGGCCCCGGGCTGCGCCGCACCTGCTCGTTCCACCGGCGGCAGGCGTCTCTCCACCCCTGGGTGGAGACGCAGGGCATGCCGGATTCCACCCACGGTCCACCCGTGCGCCGATCTGGCGGCCTGCGGAATTCCGTAGCGTCGAAGGCGCCGGCAGCATTCTCCGTCGGCAGCTCCTTTCCGCTCACGGAGGCTGTGATGTCCGCGCTTGTCAACGCGTTGGTGATCGTGGCGGTGGCCGCCCTGGTGATCGTGCGGCAGTTCCGCGCTCGCCGGGTCGACACCGACCGGCGCTGGTGGTTGCTGCCCGTGGGTTTGACCGTCGTGGCGCTGCGCGGGACCGGCATCCTCGATGCCCGTCACCCCGTCGAGTCCGCCCTGCTGCTCGCGGCCGAGCTGCTCATCGGAGTGGCCACCGGGGCCGGCTGGGCTTGGACCACCCGCATATGGGCGGAGGTGGACGGCGCCGTGTGGAGCAGGAGCACCAAGGCGAGCGTGGTCGTCTGGACAGCCGGCATCGCCCTGCGCGTCGCTCTCTTCGCGTGCGGTGCGCTGCTGGGCGTCCACCAGGACAGTTCCGCGCTGCTGCTGGCCCTCGCGGGCACGCTGCTGGTCCGTGCCGGAATCCTGGTCTGGCGTGCGCGGTCCCTCGCTCCCTCGGCCCGTCCTGCCTGGGCCTACGGTGAAGGCATGCCTCGGCCCACCCGGAGGGAGCGCGTATGACGGAGAGCGCGTGGATGCGCTGGCCCTCCCGCGAAGCGCTCGGCCGCGAGGGGATCTCAAAGCCCCGGCGACTGCTCGCCTGGGTCGTGAGGGCGTTGGTGCTCGGCATGCTGTTGTGGGGCGTCTTCAACAGCAGTCACCTCCACGGTTGGGGTGCGGTCGGGGCAGGGGCGGGCCTCCTCGTGACCGCGCTGGTCTCCTGGGCCTTCTTCCGCACCACGCTGGCGCACAGGCTCTGGCCGTCCCTGACGGTCGTCACCGTGCTTCTCGGAGTGGCGGTCGCGGCACAGGCCGCCGGGCTCCGGGTTCCGGCCCTCGTGATCTGGTGCGGTTGCGGCGTCGCGGCCCTGGAACGATTGCCGCTCGCTGCCGCTCTGCCCGTGACCTCGGTCGCCCTCGCCTCGTACTCCGCGGTGGACAACGACGAGTGGCTGACCACCGCCGCCACGGTCATGGGCATTGCACTCGCCGGCTACGTTCTGCGCCTGGACGCCGAGGCCCGTGGCAACGCCCAGCGGCTCCTCGCCCAGGAGCGGGCCGCCCGGGCGGCCGAGGCGGAGTCGGCGGCGCTGGCGGAGCGGGCCCGGATCGCCCGGGAGATCCACGATGTGCTGGCGCACAGCCTCTCGGCGCAGATGGTGCATCTGGAGGCCGCGCGGCTGTTGATCGAGGGCGGAGCCGACCGGGACAAGATCCTTGAACGGGTCGTGGCGGCACGGGGAATGGCCCGGGAGGGACTTGCCGAGACCCGGCAGGCGCTGTCCGCCCTCCGGGGCGAGATGTCCCCGCTCGAGGACTACCTCGGCGAACTCGTCGCCACCGCGAACGGGGCGGACGTCACCGTCTCGGGTGATCGCAGGCTGTTACCCGCCGAGGCCTCGCAGGCGGTCCGCAGGGTCGCTCAGGAGGCACTGACCAACGTCCGCAAGCACGCTCCGGGTGCCAAGGTGCACATCCGGCTGGAGTACACCGAGCACCAAGTGACGCTGGATGTGCGGGACTCCGGCGGATCGCCGGGCGAGTTGACCGGGTCGGGGGCCGGGTACGGTCTCCTGGGCATGCGGGAGCGTGCCGAGCTGCTGGGCGGCTCGCTGGACGCCGGGCCGGGCGAGGAAGGATTCGTGGTGACACTGAAGGTGCCCGTATGACGAAGGAGGAGAGCGGGAAGCCTGCCCGGATCGTGGTGGCGGACGACCAGACGGTGGTGCGCGAGGGCATTGTGATGCTGCTCGGACTGCTTCCCGGGGTCGAAGTCGTCGGTGCCGCCAGGGACGGGGAGGAGGCGGTGAAACTCGTCGCCGAACTCGCCCCGGACGTCGTGCTGATGGACCTGCGCATGCCGCGCTGCGACGGTGTCGAGGCGACCCGCCGCATCCGCGCAGAGTATCCCGGCACCCAGGTGGTGGTGCTCACGACCTTCGCGGACGACGAGTCGCTGTTCCCGGCGTTGAGAGCGGGTGCGCGCGGCTACCTGACCAAGGACGCGGGCGGGGACGAGATCGTGCGGGCCGTTCGGAGCGTGCTGTCCGGGGATGCGGGTCTGTCCCCGGGCATCCAGCGGCGCCTGCTCGAGCGGCTGTCGGAGCCGGAGCCCGAGCCCGAGCCCGCCGCACCCTCCGTGGCGCAGGACGGGCTCACGGTGCGGGAGACGGAAGTGCTCGTGCTGATCGCCGACGGGCTCACCAACCAGGAGATCGCCCGCAGGCTGCACGTCTCCACGGCCACGGTGAAGACACACATCAACAATCTCTTCGCCAAGACGGGTCTCAAGGACCGCGCGCAGGCGGTCCGTTACGCCTTCGCGAGAGGGCTGGCGCGGCCCCCGTCGAGGTGAGTCACCTGATGGGGTGAAGAGCGCGGAGAAGAAGAGTCAGGGATCTTCCCGTTCTGTCCATCCTTGGGCATGACGTCAAGCAATGGCCATTCCCGCAGACGCGGGGGAGGCCCCGAGAGTTCGGTTGAGAAGTACGAAGGACGCGACCCGGCCCCCGCGGCCGTAGGCGCGGACGGCCGGGCGAACTACGACGACCCCTGGTACGACGCGCTCGGTTCCGGCTGGGGCGAACTGGACGGAACGGGCGCCCCCGCTCCAGGCGTGCCGCACACGCGCAGCGAACGGGAAGGAACCGGCCGGGTCGCGGACGTCTATCTGGAAGTTCAACGCAGTGCGGCGTTCCAGGAGGTGCGCCGCAGGTACCGGCGGTTCGTGATCCCGGGGCTCGCGGTCTTCTTCACCTGGTACGTGGGCTATGTCGTGGCGGCGCAGACGGCACCCGGGCTGATGGGCCGGCCGGTGGCGGGATCCGTGAACGTGGCGATGCTCGCCGGGCTCGGGCAGTTCCTGACGACGTTCCTCCTCACCTGGGCCTACGCGCGGCACGCTCGGCTGCGCAGGGACCGGGCCGCCCTCGATCTGCGCTGGGACACTCAGGAGCTCACACGGGGATTCAGGGGTGGAGAGCGGTGACCGGACACCATCAGGCCCTGGCGCTGGTGCTCTTCAGCGTCTTCGTCGCGATCACGCTGGCCATCACGACCTGGGTGAGTCGCCACCGACATGGGTCGGCGGAGGAGTTCTATGCGGGCGGACGGCTGTTCTCGCCCATGGAGAATGGTTTTGCCATCGCGGGCGACTACATGTCGGCGGCCTCCTTCCTGGGTGTCACCGGGCTCATCGCGCTCTTCGGGTACGACGGGATGCTGTACGTGGTGGGCTTCCTGGTGGCCTGGCTCGTGGTGCTTTTCTTCGTCGCCGAACTGGTGCGCAACTGCGGGCGGTTCACGCTCGCGGACGTGATCGCGGCCCGGATGAGAGCGCGGCCGGTGCGGATCGCCGCCGGCATGTCCTCGGTGACGGTCTCCGTGCTGTACCTGGTGGCGCAGATGGTGGGGGCGGGCAGCCTGGTGGCGCTGCTGTTCGGGGGGACGAGCACGGCCGCGCGCGCCTGGACGGTGATCGCCGTCGGCGCGCTCATGGTGATCTATGTGTCGCTGGGCGGGATGCGGGCCACGACCTGGATCCAGATCGTCAAGGCCGTCCTCCTGCTCGGCGGCACGATCGCGCTGACCGCGCTCGTCCTGGTGCGCTTCCACGGAGACTTCGACACGCTGCTGCGCACGGCGGCGGAACGCAGCGGGCACGGTGAGGCGTTTCTCGCGCCAGGCCTGAAGTACGGCGGTAACTGGACCGCGCGGATCGACTTCATCAGCCTGGGCCTGGCACTGGTGCTGGGTACTGCCGGACTGCCGCACATTCTGTCCCGCTTCTACACGGTGCCGACCGCGCGCGCCGCCCGGCGCTCGGTCGTCTGGTCGGTCGGACTCATCGGCGGCTTTTATCTGATGACGATCGTGCTCGGCTTCGGCGCGGCCGCCGTCGTCGGGCCGAACGCCGTGCGGGAGTCCAACGCGGCCGGAAACACGGCGGTGCCGCTGCTGGCGCTGAAGCTGGGCGGCGGGGCGAACTCGACCGGCGGGACGGTCCTGTTCGCCGTGGTCGCCGCGATCGCTTTCGCCACCATCCTCGCGGTCGTCGCCGGGATCACCCTCGCCTCCTCGGCCTCCGTCGCCCACGACCTGTACGCCTCGCTACGGCGGCGGCGGTCCCGGCAACGCAGCGAGGTGGCGGTGGCGCGGGCCGCCGCCGTCGGTATCGGCGGACTCGCGATCGCGCTCGGACTGCTCGCCCGCGACCTCAACGTGGCCTTTCTGGTGGGGCTCGCCTTCGCGGTCTCCGCATCCGCGAACCTGCCGGTCCTGATGTACGCGCTTTTCTGGCGCAGCTTCACGAACAGGGGCGCCGTGTGGGCGGTCTACGGCGGTCTCATGCCCGCGCTGGCACTCGTGGTGCTCTCCCCGGTCGTGTCGGGAAGTCCCGAATCGCTCTTCCCGAGCGTGGACTTCCAGTACTTCCCGCTGCAGAACCCGGGCATCGTCTCCATTCCGCTCGGCTTCCTCGCGGGCTGGCTCGGCACGGTCACCTCGGCGGAACCGGCGGACGAGGCCAAGCACGCCGAGACCGAGGTGCGGTCGCTCACGGGCGCCGGGGCCGTCTGAGAACCCCGGCACCGGGACGGTGGGAGGGTGCCCCCGGCGCCGGGGAGGCGCAGGGCGCCCCCGGTGCCGTACGCGACGAGGCGGGGCCCGTGTCGTGGGCTCCGGCGCCACCTGCGCCCTCCTGCGGAACCCGGCGACGAACCGCCGGGCGGGCCAAGCGGGGGGAGGGCTTCTGGGTCGTGGTCCTACGGCGCCACCCATGTGTACCGGTGTTCCGGCCGTCCGGTGTCGCCGTACCTCAGGGAGAGCCGCAGCCGTCCCGCCTGTTCCAGGTGGCGCAGATAGCGCTGGGCGGTGGAACGGCTGAGCCCCGTCCTGGCGGCCACCTCGTGGGCCGAGAGCGGCTGACCGGCCCGGTGCAGAACGTCGCAGATCAGGTCCGTCGTGGGTTCCGAGTGACCGCTGGGCAGCCTGGGTGACGAGGAGACGGGCGCGGTACGCAGGGCGCCGAAGATGCGGTCGACCTGCTCCTGCCCCGCCACACCCCGGCCGCCGACCCGGTCGACGGTGCGGCGCAGGGCGGCGTACGAGTCCAGGCGGGTGCGCAGGGCCGCGAAGGTGAACGGTTTCACCAGGTAGTGCACTGCGCCCAGACGCATCGCGGTCTGGACGGTCGCCACATCGCCGGCCGCCGTGATCATGATGACGTCGGTGCCGTGCCCGCGTTCGCGCATGCGGTGGACCAGTTCGAGACCCGTCTCGTCGGGCAGGTAGTGGTCGAGCAGGGCCAGGTCGATCGGGGCACGCTCCACGGCGGCCAGCGCCTGGGCGGCGCTGTGCGCGCGGGCGGCGACCCGGAAGCCGGGAACCTTTCCCACGTACTTCGCGTTGATCTCGGCGACGCGGAAGTCGTCGTCCACGACCAGGACGTCAATCATCGGGCCTCTCTCCCTCAAGCCCAGGCGAGCGTTAAGCCCGTGTTTCGGCTCCGCTGTTGTAGCGCGAGCAAAATGAGCACAACAGACTCTTGCAAGCAGAAGACGGGGTTGCGCCCACAAGACTGCTGTTGTGGCACGCACCACACCTACGGTCCGGGGCATGAGCGCAGACACCAGCCCCGCCATCGAGCTACGGGGCGCGAGCAAGACATTCCGGACCCCGTCGGGGGGTCTGCACACGGCCGTCAGGGGCCTGAACCTGACCGTGGAAAGCGGTGAGTTCGTCGCCGTCGTCGGGCCCACAGGATGCGGCAAGTCGACGACCCTGACGCTGGTCAGCGGACTGGAGGAGCCCACCGAGGGCGAGGTCCTGGTAGCGGGCGAGCCGGTCGCCGGCGTCGGGAACAAGGTCGGTTTCGTCTTCCAGCAGGACGCCACATTCCCCTGGCGCACCGTGCTGTCCAATGTGATGGCGGGCCCTCGCTTCCGCGGTGTGCCCAAGGCGGAGGCCAGGGAGAAGGCGCGCGAGTGGCTGGCCCGGGTCGGGCTCGCAGCGTTCGAGGACCGCTACCCGCACCAGCTCTCCGGCGGTCAGCGCAAGCGTGTCGCCCTCGCCGCGACCTTCGTCAACGACCCCGAGATCCTGCTCATGGACGAGCCGTTCTCGGCGCTCGACGTCCAGACCAGGGCCCTGATGTCGGACGAGCTGCTGGAACTGTGGGAGGGCACGGGCGCCTCCGTCGTCTTCGTCACCCACGACCTGGAGGAGTCGATCGCGCTGGCCGACAAGGTCGTGGTGATGACCGCCGGACCAGCGACCGTGAAGCAGGTCTTCGACATCGATCTGCCGCGGCCGCGCAAGGTGGAGTCGGTGCGCCTGGAGCCGCGGTTCATCGAGATCTACCGCGAGATCTGGGAGTCCCTCGGCGAAGAGGTCCGCATCACCCGCGAGAGGGGTGCCGCCCATGTCGCCTGACGTCATCTCCGCACCGGTCACGGTCGGCACGTCCAAGTCCGACCGCGCCCACTCGCGCGCGCGTGCCGCTCGCAAACGCAAAGCCGTCGTCCTGCTGGCACGTGTGCTGCTGCTGGTCGCCGTGCTGGGACTCTGGGAGGCGCTCTCCCGGGCCGAGGTCATCGATCCGTTCAACTTCTCGGCGCCGTCCAAGATCTGGGACCAGATCTACACCTGGACCACCCATGGCACCGCGCTCGGCTCGCTCGGCGAGCAGATCTGGGTCACCCTCCAGGAGGCGCTGCTCGGATGGGTCATCGGTGTGGCGGCCGGCGTGCTCTTCGGTATCGCACTGGGGCGGATCGCCTTCCTCGCCGATGTCCTTGGTCCATACATCAAGGTGCTCAATTCCATCCCCAGGATCGTCCTCGCACCGATCTTCGTGATCTGGTTCGGGCTCGGGCCCTCTTCCAAGGTGGCGTCGGCTGTCGTCCTGGTCTTCTTCCCGGTGTTCTTCAACGCCTTCCAGGGCGCCCGCGAGGTCGACCGCAACCTCGTCGCCAACGCCCGCATCCTGGGCGCCGGCGACCGGCGCGTGACCCTTCAGGTCGTCATCCCGTCGGCCACCTCGTGGATCTTCACCAGCCTCCACGTGAGCTTCGGCTTCGCCCTCATCGGCGCCATCGTCGGCGAGTACATCGGTGCCACCAAGGGCGTCGGTCTGCTCGTCGCCCAGTCCCAGGGCACCTTCAACGCGGCCGGTGTGTACGCCGCGATGGTCATCCTCGCGGTCGTCGCGCTGATGGCGGAGGGGCTGCTCACCTTCGCCGAGCGCCGCATCTTCCGCTGGAAGCCGTCGGACTCCGGGCACTGATCCGCCCTTCCCCCACAGGAGCCGTCGCTCCGTCCCCCGGGACTCCTGTTCCTCCTTCCGCACCGCCATCTCACAAGGACGTGAACCACCATGCGCAAGACCGCCAGAATCGCCGCTCTCGCCGCGGCCGGCCTGCTCGCCGCCACCTCGCTCACCGCCTGCGCCAACGACGCCGCCGGCACCGCCTCCTCCGATTCCGGCAGCAAGGGCGACGGCAAGGGCACAGAGGTCAAGATCATGGTGGGTGGCCTGGACAAGGTCATCTACCTGCCCGCCATGCTGACGCAGCGGCTCGGCTACTTCGACGCCGAGGGCCTCGACGTGGAACTGCTGAGCGAACCGGCCGGCGTTCAGGCCGAGACGGCGCTCGTCTCCGGCCAGGTGCAGGGAGCCGTCGGTTTCTACGATCACACGCTCGATCTGCAGACCAAGGGCAAGCACGTGGAGTCCGTGGTGCAGTTCTCGCACGCGCCCGGTGAGGTGGAGATCGTCTCCGGCAAGAGCGCCAAGGACATCACCTCGCCCAAGGACTTCAAGGGCAAAAAGCTCGGCATCACGGGTCTCGGTTCCTCGACCGACTTCCTCACCAAGTACCTGGCGGTCAAGAACGGCGTGCAGATCAGCGAGTTCAGCCCGGTCGCGGTCGGGGCCGGCCCCACCTTCGTCTCCGCCCTCCAGAAGGGTTCCATCGACGCCGGCATGACCACGGACCCCACCGTCGCCACGGTCCTGCAGAAGAAGCTCGGGCAGGTGCTCGTCGACATGCGGACCCCGCAGGGTTCACAGGACGCGCTCGGCGGGCCGTACCCGTCGTCCAGCCTCTACATGCAGACCGACTGGGTGAACAGCCACAAGGACACGGTTCAGAAGCTGGCCAACGCCTTTGTGAAGACCTTGAAGTGGATGTCCACGCACTCCGCGGACGAGATCGCCGCGAAGATGCCCGCCGACTACTCCCAGGGCGACAAGACGCTCTACGCGAGCGCCATCAAGAGCACGCTGCCGATGTTCACCACCGACGGTGTGATGCCCCAGGACGGACCCCGCACCGTCGAGAAGGTCCTCAAGGCGTTCAACCCCAACATCAAGAACGCCACGATCGACCTCGACAAGACGTACACCACCGAGTTCGTCAAGAAGGCCACCGGCTGACCCTCGGCCGTGCCCTCAGACGCGGGTCGCCCAGACGTAGCGATGCTCCGGGCGGCCCGCGTCGCCGTATTTGAGACTCAGCGTGGCCAGCCCCGTGCGCTCCAGAAGCTTCAGATAGCGCTGGGCGGTCTGGCGGCTCAGTCCGGTCCGATCGGCGATCTCCTGCGCGGACAGCGGCCCCTCGGCGCTCATCAGGGCACGGCGCACGAGGTCCGCCGTGGTGGGGGAGTGCCCCTTGGGAAACGCCGTCCCCGAACCGGCCGACCGGGAGCCGAAGATCCGGTCGACCTGCCTCTGCTCGGCCTCACCACCGCCGTCGAGGGTGCGGCGCAGCTCGGCGTAAGCCTCCAGCTTGGCGCGCAGGCCCGCGAACGCGAACGGC
This sequence comes from Streptomyces sp. NPDC046931, assembly GCF_040644655.1. Lineage (NCBI taxonomy): Bacteria > Bacillati > Actinomycetota > Actinomycetes > Kitasatosporales > Streptomycetaceae > Streptomyces > Streptomyces sp. NPDC046931. The sequence goes on along the minus strand of NZ_JBEYWX010000017.1, from coordinate 62,289 downwards.
TTGACCAGGTAGTGGAGAACCCCGTGCCGCATCGCGGCCTGGACGGTCTGCACATCACGGGCCGCCGTCACCATGATCACATCGGTGTCGTGACCACGCCGGCGCATCTCCTGGACGACCGCGATCCCCGTGTCGTCGGGCAGGTAGTGGTCCATCAGCACCAGGCCCGGACGGGGCAGCCTGTCCATCCGGCGCAGTGCCTCGGCCGCGCTGTGCGCCTCGGCGGCCACCCGGAAGCCGGGGACCTTCGCCACGTACGCGGCGTTGACCCGCGCGACCCGTGTGTCGTCGTCCACGACCAGTACGTCGATCGGCCGGTTCACCGCGACTCCGCCTCGGGGCCCTGAACAGGGGTCACCATGCCGGATGCGCTGCCCGCGGGCGCCTGTCGCACGGGAACGAGGCCCCGGCGCTCCCCGGCGCCCACCTGCGGCGCCGGGCCGGGCTCCTCGAGCGCCTCCGGCAGGACGACGGTGAACTCCGCACCCCCGCCCTCCGCCTCGTCCACATGGGCACTGCCTCCCTGGCGTTCGGCGAGACGGCGCACCATCGACAGGCCGATCCCGCGTTTGCCGTGGGCCGGGGGCTGCTTGGTCGACCATCCGTCGGTGAAGACCAACTCCCGGTGCTCGGCCGGGATTCCGGGTCCCGTGTCGCGTACCCGGAGGACCGCCGTGCGCCCCTCGGCGCGCAGTTCGACCTCCACGCGTGCGTGCGGAGTGCCCGCGACGGCGTCCAGTGCGTTGTCGACCAGGTTCCCCACGACCGTGACCAGCCCCCTCGGGTCGATCAACCGGTCCGGCAGCAGCGTGCGGTCCGCGATCCACAGGGCCACACCGCGCTCCGCGGCGACCGTGGCCTTGCCCACCAGCAGGGCGGCGAGCAGCGGATCGTGGATCTTCTCCGTGACCTGTTCCGCGGTGGCCCGGCGGTCGCCCACCACCTCGCCGACGAACTCCACGGCGTCGTCGTACATCTCCAGTTCGAGCAGGCCCAGGAGTGTGTGCATCCGGTTGGCGTGCTCGTGGTCCTGTGCGCGCAGGGCGTCGATCAGACCGCGCGTGGAGTCCAGCTCCCGGCCCAGCTGTTCCAGTTCCGTGCGGTCGCGCAGGGTGGCGACGGCGCCGCCGTCCTCGGTGGGCATACGGTTGGCGACCAGGACCCGGTGACCGCGCACGGTGAGCAGATCGGTGCCCGTGACCCGTCCGGCGAGCACATCGGTCGTACGGCCCTGGCCGAGCGCCTCGTCGAGGGACCGGCCGACGACCTCGTCGCCGATGCCCAGCAGCCGTTGTGCCTCGTCGTTGAGGAGCCGCACCCGGCCCTCGGGGTCCAGGGCGACGACGCCCTCCCGGATGCCGTGCAGCATCGCCTCCCGTTCCGCGAGCAGCGCGGAGATGTCGGAGAAGGCGAGATCACGGGTCCGCCGCTGAACCCTGCGCGAGATCACATAGGCGGCCAGTGCGCCGATCGCGAGGGCCGCGCCCGCGTACGCGAACAATCCCGGTATCGCGTGGATCAGCCGGGCCCGCACGCTGTTGTACTCGATGCCTACGGAGACCGCGCCGATGATCCTGCCGTGCGCGTCCCGCAGCGGCACCTTGCCACGGGCCGAACGCCCCAGGGTGCCGCTGTCGATCTCCATGACCTCCTTGCCGGCCAGGGCCTCCCTCGGATCGGTCGAGACCGGCTTGCCGATCCGCGAGGGGTCCCGGTGCGACCAGCGCACGTGCCGCATGTTCATCACCACGACGTACTCGGCCCCGCTGGCCTTGCGGATGCGTTCCGCCTCGGCCTGCACGGGCCCGTCGGGGGACGGCCGTGTCGACTGAAGGTCCCTGGCGATCTGTGGCTGGGCCGCCGTGGACTGCGCGATCGCCAGGGCCTGGCGCATCGCCTGGTCGTCCAGCATGTGACCGAGCGGGGCCAGGAACAGCCCGGTCGCGAGCACGGCGACGCCCGCGGCGATCGCCACCTGCATGAGCAGGAGCTGCGAGAACATCCGCCGCGGCAGGCCGAGGCGCAGCCGTCGCGCAGGGGGAGAGGGGCTCATGCGTACGACGGTACGGGCACGGGCGTGCCGTGCCGTAGGGGTGTGGCGTGGATCTCCTGTGGGGGCGCGCGTGGGGCCCCGACGGGGGTCCGGGAGCGCCGCGCGGGCCGTGTGTCTCAGCAGTGCGCGGGGTCGGCCACCGCCGCGGAACGCAGCTCCCGTACCGACACCACGTCCATACGCGCCGGCGAACCCAGCGCCGAACCGCAGCTCTCCGCGCGCGGCGGCAGGGAGGCGCCCTGTGCCACGAGCACGCGCCACAGCCGGCCGTCGGTGTGGGCGACGGTGACCTCCCAGCGCGGTGCGGCACCGTCCGTGCGGACGACGGTCAGCGCGTCCGCCGCGTACTCGTGGGCCGATGTGCGCACCGCGAGTTCCGCCGCCTGCGCGGGCCGTTCCCAGGCGGAGCTGCCGCGGCAGCCCTCGACCACGACCCGCCCTTCGCGTACGCCGTGGAGGACCTCCTTGACGTGCGGCGCCTGGGCCCTGCCGTACGCGTAGCCGAACGGGAGGACGAGGAGCGTGGGCGAGAAGCGGTGGCCGCCGAGGTGGGTGACCTCCCAGACACCGTCGACACCGGAGGCCGTCAGCTCGGTCGCGAGCGGGCGGCCGAGAAGGGCGCAGCAGCGGTCCCGTCTGCCGTTGGTGCACACGAGCGCGAGGGGATCGCCTGTGTGGGGCCTGCCCTGGAGTGATGCGTCGAAGGTGGAGGGATCGCCCCCGCCGAGCGCCGTGAGGTCCAGGTCCAGCAACTGTGCCGGCTCGGATGTCGTGGCGGCGTGCAGCCAGGTCTTTCCGGGGACGGTGTGGGCCGCATACACCTGCCGTTCGGAAGCGGTGCCGCAGTCGGCGTGCCGGCCGGGGCGGCGGATGAGCGCGATGCGCACACCGGTGCCCTCCGCGGCCGCCTCCAGGGCACGGCCGAGCCCGGGATCCAGGTGGCTCGAGGTGAGCGCCTTGGGACCCCAGGGCCCGGGCTGCTCCAGGAGCAGCCATGTCCTCGCGGTCGCCGCGGTCCCCGCGAGGGGCTCGTCGAGGTCCCGGGACGCGCTCGTGCACGTACTCACACAGGTGAGCCTAACCTGACTCGCCGCATGGTCACTTCCAGCCCGGCGCAGGGAAACGTGTCGGGGGTGCGGCGCGGCACCCGGGAGGGCGCCGGCGGCGCGGGTCGCGGGCGTATACGCACCCGCCTGCCCGACGGCGCGGTGCGGGCACCGGGCGCCCTTTGGGGCTCAGCGGGGGAGCGGCTGCGGCGGACGCGCTCCCACGTAACGGCCGCTCGGGCGCATACGTAGCGGGCGTTCGTCGTACTCCTCCAGGGTGTGAGCGATCCAGCCCGCCGTACGCGCGACGGCGAAGACCGTCTCGCCCGCCGTGGCGTCCATGCCCGAGGCGACCGTGAGGACGGCCAGTGCCAGGTCGACATTGGCGTGCAGTGGGGTGTGGCGGGCCGTCGTCGAGACGATGTCCCGGGCGGCGGCCAGGGCCGGTTCCGCACCCGGGACGTCCTTCAGGAGGGCGAACAGGGCACGTGCGCGCGGGTCCTCGCCGGGATACAGCCGGTGGCCGAGCCCGGGGATCCGGCGTCCGGCGCGCAGTTCGTCGGCGATCACGGGGGCCGCGGTGCCCCGGTCCAGGACATCCAGCAGCATCCGGTGCGCGAGGCCGCCGGCCGCCCCGTGCAGCGGTCCCTCCAGCACGCCGAGGCCCGCGGAGACGGCGGCGTACGCGTGCGCGCGGGCGGATGCGGCGACACGGACCGCGAGGGTCGAGGCGGCCAGGTCGTGGTCGACGAGCAGCCCCAGCGCCGTGTCCAGCACCCGAAGTGACGCCTCGTCGGGGAGCCGGCCGGTGAGCCGCCCCCACAAGCGCCGGGCGAGCGGACCATCGTCGCGATGGTCGCGCCGCCGCGTCGGGAGGGCGGCGACGAGGGTGGGGATGAGGGTGCGGGCGACGCCGAGGACCGCGTCCGGCGACAGGTCGAAGCGGAGCGGATCCGCGGTGGCCGCCGCGACCGCCGCCACCCGCAGCCGGTCCGTGGGGCCGCTGTGCTCGGGCAGCGCGTTCACCGCGCGGCGCGCGACGGTGACGGCGGTGTCCGGGGCGGTGAAGGTCACTCCGGGCCGCAGCCGTCCGGTCCACAGCCACTCGGCGATCTCCTCGTAGGAGTGGCGCGCGGCCAACTCGGTCGCGTCGACGCCGCGGAAGTAGTAGCGGTCCTTGTCGATCAGCGTGATGCCCGTACGGACCGACAGATCACCGCCGGCGGGTGGACTTCCTCCCGGGTCACGCCTGTTGCGCCGTGCGAGGGCCGCCACCTCCTTGGCGTCGAAGGTGCTGCCGCGGCCTCCCGGCTCGCGCCTGCTGCTGAGCTGGCCGCGGCTCACGTAGGCGTACACGGTCTCGGGTTTCACGCCGAGCAGCTCGGCCGCCTCCCTGGTGGAGAGCCGGGTCCCGTCCTGACCGTAAGCCGCTTCTTGATCCCTCATGGTCGCAACCGTATCCATGGACGATGTATTGATTCAATCAATATTGACAGCCAGTGAATCAATCATGGACAGTCGAGTCAACTACAGGGAGGGCACATGTCGATCAACAGGGCCGCGTCGACCTCCGTCGACCTGCCGCGGGGGCTCGCGGGCGTCGTCGTCACCGACACCGCATTGGGTGACGTCAGGGGGCTCGAGGGGTTCTACCACTACCGCCAGTACTCGGCCGTCGAACTCGCGCGGACCCGCGGCTTCGAGGACGTCTGGCATCTGATGGTCCACGGCGAACTGCCGGACGCGGCACAGGCGTCCGCGTTCGCCGCCCGGACCGCCGCACTGCGCCGCCTGCCCGACGAGGTGCGGGCCGTGCTCCCCGCGGTAGCGGCGGCCGGCGGCCGGTCCGGACCGCTGTCGGGACTTCGCACCGCACTGTCCCTGGTCGGTGCGGCCAAGGGCTTCCGGCCGGTCTACGACATCGACGCGGAGCGCCGCCGTGAGGACACCCTCGCGGCGGCCGCGACCGTCCCCACGCTGCTGACGGCGCTGTACCGGCTGAGCCGGGGCCTGGAGCCGGTCGAGCCGCGGGAGGATCTCCCGCACGCCGCCAACTACCTGTTCATGCTGACCGGTTCGGAACCGGACGAAGCGCGGGCGCGGGCTGTCGAGCAGTACTTGATCTCAACCATCGACCATGGATTCAATGCGTCAACATTCACGGCGCGGGTGATCGCGTCGACCGGCGCGGATGTGGCGGCCGCTCTGACGGGTGCCGTCGGTGCCCTGTCCGGTCCGCTCCACGGCGGTGCGCCGAGCCGGGCCCTCGACGCCCTCGACGCGATCGGCACACCGGACCGTATCGACTCCTGGATCCGCGAACGCGTTCTCGCCGGCGACCGCATCATGGGCTTCGGCCACCCCGTCTACCGCACCGAGGACCCGCGTTCGCGGATGCTGCGGGGCATCGCGGAGCAGTTGGGCGGCCCGCTCGTCGACTTCGCGATCGAGGCCGAGCGCCGTGTGGAGGCCCTCCTGGCCGAACTGAAGCCCGGCCGCGAACTGCACACCAACGTCGAGTTCTACGCGGGCGTGGTCATGGAACTCTGCGGTCTCCCGCGTGAGATGTTCACCCCGACCTTCGCCACGGCGCGCGTGGTCGGCTGGAGCGCCCACATTCTGGAGCAGGCGGAAGACCCGAAGATCATCCGTCCGGCCGCCCGGTATGTGGGCGCCGTCCCACCGGTGGCCGTACCGGCTGCCTGACCTCCGCCTAGGCCCGGCCCACGCGGCCCCGCGGGCGCCGCTGACCGGCGGTCACCTCGCGGGGCCGCCCCTCGTATCCTGGGGCGGCATTTTTCGCGCCTGGACGTCGTACGAGAAGGGGCAGCACCGTGAGTCGGTCGTCGGGTCCGCAGCAGATTCCGGTCGTGGTCCTCGCCGGATTCCTGGGTTCGGGCAAGACCACCTTGCTCAACCACCTCCTCCACCACAGCGGAGGCAGCCGCATCGGCGCCATCGTCAACGACTTCGGGGCCATCGAGATCGATGCGATGGCGGTCGCCGGTGCGCTCGGGGACTCCACGGTCTCCCTCGGCAACGGATGCCTGTGCTGCGCCGTCGACGCAAGTGCGCTCGACGAGTATCTCGACCGGCTCGCCCACCCCTCCGCCGGCATCGACGTCATCGTGATCGAGGCCAGCGGGCTCGCCGAACCTCAGGAACTCGTCCGCATGGTCCTCGCCAGCGAGCAGCCGCGCGTGGTCTACGGCGGACTCGTGGAGGTCGTCGACGCGGTCGAGTTCGACGCCATCCGCGAGAGGCATCCCGAAGTCGACCGGCATCTCGCCCTCGCCGACCTCGTCGTCGTCAACAAGACCGACCGGGCCGACGACGGCGAACGGGTCCTTCGGCTCGTGCGGGCGCTCACCGACGGGGCCGCGGTCCTCCCGGCCGTCTACGGGCGCATCGACCCCGGATTCCTGTTCGACTGCCGGCCGGCCGAGGAGCGGATCGGGCAGCTGTCCTTCGACGACCTCCACCGGCACCACGACCACGAGCACGACGGCCCGCACCACGCCCATCTGCACACGGCCTACGACGCCCTCTCCTTCGCTTCCGACGTGCCCATGAACCCCAGGCGCCTGCTGGACTTCCTGGACACGAGGCCCGAGGGGCTCTACCGGATCAAGGGATATGTCGACTTCGGCGCCGCCGACCGGCGCAACCGGTACGCCGTGCACGCCGTCGGCCGGTTCCTGCGTTTCCACCCGGAGCCGTGGAGCGCGGACGACGAGCGGCTCACCCAGCTCGTCCTCATCGGGTCCGGCATCGACACCGCCGCCCTCCGCGAGGAACTCCAGGCGTGCGCGGAAGACACCCCACACACCGACGAGCGCGGCATGTGGGGCGTCCTTCGCTACGTCCAGGACCACGACAGCGAGACAACCGAGGTCCCCGAGCTCCCCGAGGCACCCGGGGTCAGCGATCCCTTCGCCGACCCCGCCCACCTCGATGACCTCGCGGGCTGACCTACACCGGTCCGGCCACCACCGAGACCGTCTTGGGCAGCGACACACCCGAACCGTCACGTCGCGGGTCGATCTCGGGCAGCTCGGCCGGCATGCCGTTCTTCTGCGCGGCCCGGGCCGGCATCGCGCCCGCCCACCCCAGTGACAGGCAGTCCTCGCCCTTGAGGAACCGCTGGCAGCGGACACCGCCCGTGGCCCGGCCCTTGCGCGGGAACTGGTCGAACGGGGTCAGTTTGGCGGTGGTCTGCACCGAGTCGTCGAGCGTGCCGCGCGAGCCCGCGACGGTGAAGACCACCGCGTCGACCGCCGGGTCCACCGCCGTGAAGGAGATGACCTTCGCGCCGTCCGCGAGCTTGATGCCCGCCATGCCTCCCGCCGGACGGCCCTGCGGACGCACCTGGGACGCCGGGTAGCGAAGCAGCTGCGCGTCGTCCGTGATGAAGACCAGGTCCTCCTCGCCGGTGCGCAGCTCGATCGCGCCGACGATCCGGTCACCCTCCTTCAGGGTGATGACCTCCAGCTCTTCCCTGTTCGCCGGGTAGTCGGGGACCACACGCTTGACGACGCCCTGCTCCGTACCGAGCGCGAGGCCCGGGGAGGACTCGTCCAGTGTCGACAGGCAGACCACCGTCTCGTCCGCCTCCAGGGAGACGAACTCCGACACCGGAGCGCCCCCGGAGAGGCTCGGTCGTGCCGCCGTCTCCGGCAGCCGCGGCAGGTCGATCACGCTCACCCGCAGCAGCCGTCCGGCGGACGTCACCGCGCCCACCTCGCCGCGGGCCGTCGCCGGGACCGCGGAGACGATCACGTCGTGCTTCGCGCGCTTGCCCTCGGTGTCCTCCTCGAACGGGTCGCCGTTCGCCGTGCGCGCCAGCAGGCCCGTGGACGACATCAGCACCCGGCACGGGGCGTCCTCGACCTGCAACGGGACCGTCGGGGCCGGGGCCCCGGAGGACTCCAGCAGTACCGTGCGCCGCTCCGTGCCGAACTTCTTGGCGACCGCGGCCAGTTCGGCCGAGACCAGCTTGCGCAGCTCCGCGTCCGAGTCCAGGATCCGGGTCAGCTCCGCGATCTCGGCGTTGAGCCGCTCCTTCTCCGTCTCCAGTTCGATGCGGTCGTACTTGGTCAGACGGCGCAGCGGGGTGTCGAGGATGTACTGCGTCTGGATGTCGCTCAGCGAGAAGCGCTCGATCAGGCGCTGCTTGGCCTGTGCGGAGTTCTCGCTGGAGCGGATCAGGCGGATGACCTCGTCGATGTCCACCAGCGCCGTGAGCAGGCCCTCCACCAGATGGAGGCGGTCGCGCTTCTTTCCGCGGCGGAACTCCGAGCGGCGGCGGACGACCTCGAAACGGTGGTCGAGGTAGACCTCCAGCAGCTCCTTGAGGCCCAGGGTGAGCGGCTGCCCGTCGACGAGCGCCACGTTGTTGATGCCGAAGGACTCCTCCATGGGCGTCAGCTTGTAGAGCTGCTCCAGGACCGCCTCCGGCACGAAGCCGTTCTTGATCTCGATGACCAGACGCAGACCGTGCTCGCGGTCGGTGAGGTCCTTGACGTCGGCGATGCCCTGGAGCTTCTTCGAGCCGACCAGGTCCTTGATCTTGGCGATCACCTTCTCCGGGCCGACCGTGAAGGGCAGCTCCGTGACGACGAGGCCCTTGCGGCGCGCGGTCACGTCCTCCACCGAGACCGTGGCGCGGATCTTGAAGGTGCCGCGGCCCGTCTCGTACGCGTCCCGGATGCCCGACAGACCGACGATCCGGCCGCCGGTCGGCAGGTCCGGTCCCGGGACGTGCTTCATCAGCGTGTCCAGGTCCGCGTTCGGGTGGCGGATCAGATGGCGGGCGGCCGCGATGACCTCGCCCAGGTTGTGCGGCGGCATGTTCGTGGCCATGCCGACCGCGATGCCCGACGAGCCGTTCACCAGCAGGTTCGGGAAGGCGGCCGGAAGCGCCACCGGCTCCTGCTCCTGGCCGTCGTAGTTGGGTGCGAAGTCGACCGTGTCCTCGTCGATGGACTCGGTCATGAGGCTCGTCGCCTCGGCCATGCGGCACTCGGTGTACCGCATGGCGGCCGGCGGGTCGTCGTTGCCCAGCGAGCCGAAGTTGCCGTGGCCGTCGACCAGGGGGACACGCATCGAGAAGGGCTGGGCCATGCGCACCAGGGCGTCGTAGATCGACGCGTCGCCGTGCGGGTGCAGCTTGCCCATGACCTCGCCGACGACGCGGGCGCACTTCACATAGCCGCGCTCGGGGCGCAGGCCCATCTCGTTCATCTGGTAGACGATCCGCCGGTGCACCGGCTTCAGGCCGTCGCGGGCGTCCGGCAGGGCCCTGGAGTAGATGACCGAGTAGGCGTACTCGAGGAAGGAGCCCTGCATCTCGTCGACGACGTCGATGTCGAGGATCCTCTCCTCGTACGGATCGTCGGGCGGCGGGGTCTTCGTGCTGCGGCGGGCCATTGCTGCCGGCTCCTTCACAGTCTGTGCTGGGCATGACGGATGTCTGACGCCGACCATTGTGGACCGCCGCACCGACAACGCGGACCAGGACCCGTCCCCTCGAGGTCCCGGCCCGGGGACGGGCATGCTTCCGCGCCGTCAACACCGTAAGGTGTCCGCCACCCCCCGTAATCACGGTCTCGCTCTCGGCGTACGCAGCCCGGGAACTTGGCCACCGGTCCGCACGCTTGCATACAGTGACAGGACCGGCGGGAAACCGCTGTTTCCGCGACAGCTTTCGCGATCGAAGGGACGTACATGCCCATGGGTCACACGGCCACAGCCGAGGCAGGCTCCGGGGGCCTGACAGCGACCGAGCACCGCCTGGCCAACGGTTTGCGCGTGGTGCTCTCCGAGGACCACCTGACCCCGGTCGCGGCGGTGTGCCTCTGGTACGACGTCGGATCGCGTCACGAGGTCCACGGCCGCACCGGCCTCGCCCACCTCTTCGAGCACCTGATGTTCCAGGGTTCGGGGCAGGTGAAGGGCAACGGCCACTTCGAACTGGTGCAGGGCGCGGGCGGCTCGCTGAACGGCACCACGAGCTTCGAGCGCACGAACTACTTCGAGACCATGCCGGCCCACCAGTTGGAGCTCGCCCTCTGGCTGGAGGCCGACCGCATGGGTTCGCTGCTCGCCGCCCTCGACGACGAGTCCATGGAGAACCAGCGGGACGTCGTGAAGAACGAGCGCCGCCAGCGCTACGACAATGTTCCGTACGGCACCGCGTTCGAGAAACTGACCGCGCTCGCCTACCCGGAGGGCCACCCCTACCACCACACGCCCATCGGCTCGATGGCGGACCTGGACGCGGCCACCCTGGAGGACGCGCGCGCCTTCTTCCGCACGTACTACGCGCCCAACAACGCCGTTCTGTCGGTCGTCGGCGACATCGACCCGCAGCAGACCCTCGCCTGGATCGAGAAGTACTTCGGGTCGATTCCCTCCCACGACGGCAAGCCCGAGCCGCGCGACGGCTCGCTGCCCGACGTCATCGGCGAGCAGCTGCGCGAGGTCGTCGAGGAGGAGGTCCCGGCGCGCGCCCTGATGGGCGCCTACCGGCTGCCGCACGACGGCACGCGCGCGTGCGACGCGGCGGATCTGGCCCTCACCATCCTCGGCGGCGGCGAGTCCTCCCGTCTCTACAACCGGCTCGTACGGCGTGACCGCACCGCCGTCGCCGCCGGCTTCGGCCTGCTCCGGCTCGCCGGGGCGCCCTCGCTGGGCTGGCTGGATGTGAAGACCTCCGGCGACGTCGAGGTGCCCGTCATCGAGTCCGCCATCGACGAGGAGCTCGCCCGGTTCGCCGAGGAGGGCCCCACGACCGAGGAAATGGAGCGTGCCCAGGCCCAGTTGGAGCGTGAGTGGCTCGACCGGCTCGGCACGGTCGCCGGCCGCGCCGACGAACTGTGCCGGTACGCCGTGCTGTTCGGCGACCCGCAGCTCGCCCTGACCGCCGTGCGACGGGTGCTCGCCGTCACCGCCGAGGAGGTGCGGGAGGTCGCGAAGGCCCGCCTGCGCCCCGACAACCGCGCGGTGCTCGTGTACGAGCCGGTCGCGGCCGGGGCCGAGACCACGGAAGCCGCCGAGAACACCGGCGCCGAAGGCACCAGCAACGACGAGGAGTCGGCGAAGTGACCGAGCTCGCGACCATGGACTTCCACCCGCAGCCCCAGCCCGGCACGGCCCGGCCCTGGGCGTTCCCCGAGCCCGAACGCGGCGCGCTGGACAACGGTCTGACGGTGCTGCGCTGCCACCGCCCCGGCCAGCAGGTCGTCGCCGTCGAGGTGCTCCTCGACGCGCCCCTGGACGCTGAGCCGGCCGGCCTCGACGGCGTCGCCACGATCATGGCGCGCGCCTTCTCCGAAGGCACCGACAAGCACTCGGCCGAGGAGTTCGCCGCCGAGCTGGAGCGCTGCGGCGCCACCCTCGACCAGCATGCCGACCACCCCGGTGTGCGCCTGTCCCTCGAAGTGCCGGTCTCCCGCCTTCCGAAGGCGCTCGGACTGCTCGCCGACGCCCTGAGGTCACCGGCGTTCGACGACAGCGAGGTCGAGCGCCTGGTGCGCAACCGCCTCGACGAGATCCCGCACGAGACCGCCAACCCGGCCCGCCGCGCCGCCAAGGAGCTCTCCAAGCAGCTGTTCCCGGCGTCCTCGCGGATGTCGCGCCCGCGCCAGGGCACCGAGGAGACGGTCGCGGCCATCGACTCCGCGGCGGTCCGCGCCTTCTACGAGCGGCATGTGCGGCCCTCGACCGCCGCCGCCGTCGTGGTCGGCGACCTCACCGGCGTCGACCTCGACGCGCTCCTCGGCGAGACGCTCGGGGCCTGGACGGCGGCGCCCGCCAAGCCGCGTCCCGCGCCCCCGGTGACCGCGGACGACAGCGGCCGCGTGGTCATCGTCGACCGCCCCGGCGCGGTCCAGACGCAGCTGCTCATCGGCCGCGTCGGCGCCGACCGCCACGACCGGGTGTGGCCCGCACAGGTGCTCGGTACGTACTGCCTCGGCGGCACCCTCACCTCCCGCCTGGACCGCGTCCTGCGCGAGGAGAAGGGCTACACCTACGGTGTGCGGGCGTTCGGCCAGGTGCTGCGTTCCGTGCCCGACGGCACCGGCGCCGCGATGCTGGCCATCAGCGGTTCCGTCGACACGCCGAACACCGGCCCCGCGCTCGACGACCTCTGGAAGGTGCTGCGCACCCTCGCCGCCGAGGGATTGACGGACGCCGAGCGAGACGTCGCCGTGCAGAACCTGGTGGGTGTGGCACCGCTCAAGTTCGAGACCGCGGCGGCCGTCGCGAGCACGCTCGCCGACCAGGTCGAACAGCACCTGCCGGACGACTACCAGTCGACGCTGTATCAGAAGCTCGCCGAGACGGGCACGGTCGAGGCCACGGCCGCGGTCGTGAACGCCTTCCCCGTGGACCGTCTGGTGACCATCCTGGTGGGCGACGCCGCGCAGATCGAGGAGCCCGTCAAGGCGCTCGGCATCGGTGAAGTCCGCGTCGTACGGGCGGAGTAGAGACGCCTCGTACGCGTCCGGGACGGCGACGTTCCGAAGGGGCCCTGGTGACGTCTTGCGTCACCAGGGCCCGCTCGTTCGGGCTCACTCGTGAGTTTGTCCGTATTGCCACAGAGACCGCCCCTCTGCCCTGTGGGATGCGCTACAAACCCCCTGATCGGTTTGCCGACCCGAAGAGAGCGCTTCTAGCGTCTGTCGGGCTGTCCGTCAGGCAGTGCGCCGCACCCGCGGCACCGGACAGCCATCGCCGAGTCCCCGTACGGCGCGAGCCAGGGGAGCCGGGGACCCACCTTGCCCTCGCGCCTTCGCGGCTGGGGGCTCATGCAGTCCCTGGGGTGAATCGGGCGTCAGCCCGTAGGAGACCTTCCTGCTCCGAACCCGTCAGCTAACCCGGTAGGCGAGAGGGAAGGAAAGGACCAGCCACTTCATGGCGTTCACCTGCGCCACCGGGAAGCACCGCCGTCCGAGCCGCATGCGGCGTACGACCACGAACGCCATGGGCGTCGCGGCGCTCAGCACCACCGGCGTCATCGGCACCCTCGCCGCCCCGGCCTTCGCCGCCGGGCAGCCCGTCCAGGAGACCGGACTGATCCGGGCCCTCGCCCTCGGCGACTCGGTCGCGGAGAAGATCGACGCCCAGGCAGCCGCCCAGAAGCAGGCCGCCGAGCAGAAGAAGGCCGCGGAGGCGGCGCGCAGGCAGGCCGCGGAGAAGGCGCGCAAGGAACGTGAGGCCAAGGAGCGCGCGGCCCGTGAGGCCGAGCGCGAGCGTCTCAACGCGTATGTGACGCCTGTCTTCCACTCCTACGTCTCCACCGGCTACAAGTCCGGCGGCTCCCTGTGGTCCTCCGGCACCCACACCGGCATCGACTTCCACGCCGCCACGGGCACGCCCGTGCACGCCGTGGGCTCGGGCACCGTCGTCGAGATCGGCTGGGGCGGCGCGTACGGCAACCAGATCGTCATCAAGATGAACGACGGCACGTACACGCAGTACGGTCATCTGTCGTCCATCGGTGTCTCCGTGGGCCAGAGCGTCACTCCCGGCCGGCAGATCGGTCTGTCCGGGGCCACCGGCAACACCACCGGTCCCCACCTCCACTTCGAGGCGCGCACGAGCCAGGAGTACGGCTCCGACATCGACCCCGTCGCCTATCTCAGGTCGCACGGCGTGAACGTCTGACGGCCGGCCGCCGTGCGGCGCGCCCGGATGTGATGGCCCCGGCTCACCGGCCGGGGCCATCATTGTTTCGAACTGTTGTCTGTCCAAAAAATATCCATGGAATCCGGTCTGCCGTCGGAAATTCGGCCCCGCTGCAATAGAGTCGACGGAACACACGTCAACCGTCGACGTTTCACGGGGTTTAAGGCGGAGGTCGGTCATGCGTATTCCGGCGCACTCGGTATGCACGGCGATCCGTGATGACATCGTCGCGGGTGTCTACGAGCGCGGCGGCCGGCTCACCGAGGAGCTCCTGGCCCGCCGCTACGGCGTCTCCCGTGTCCCCGTGCGCGAGGCCCTGCGGACCCTGGAGGCCGAGGGCTTCGTCGTCACCCGCAGACACGCGGGCGCGTGTGTCGCGGAGCCCACCGATCAGGAGGCCGCCGACCTGCTGGAGATGCGCATGCTGCTGGAGCCGCTGGGGGCCGCTCGGGCCGCCCAGCGCCGCACCGCGGCCCATCTCAAGGTGCTGCGCGGCCTGGTCAGGCTGGGCCAGGAGCGCGCCAGGAGGGGCACCGGCGAGGATCTGCGCTCTCTGGGCGGATGGTTTCACGAGACGCTGGCCCAGTCCTGTGGGAGCCCCGCGCTCACCTCGACGCTCGGCCAGCTGCGGCACAAGATCGCCTGGATGTACACGGTCGAGGTGCCGGCCAACCCCGTGGAGTCGTGGGCCGAGCACGGCGGCATCGTGGACGCCGTCGCACGCGGGGACAGTGAGCGGGCGCGCGCCCTCACGGCGCTGCACGCCGAGCGCGCGACGGCCGCGCACCGGCTGCGCTTCCCCGGCGCGGGGGGCGACCGCGCGGAACGTGTGAGGACTTCGCAACATGCCGTAAACGTGTCGGGGGTCCGGCATTAACACGGACGCCGTATACAAAGAGGGATATTCGGCGGGGTCTATTTCCGCTGTCCTCGTTCTCATGCGCACGACCAAATCGGCGTGCGTGATTCCGGCGTGCCGCGCTTAATTCTCGCGACGGTGCCGCATTTCTCGTACGGCCGGGCCGAGGCGCAATTCGGTGGTGCCCGAAGACGGCGGAAGCCGCGTCCGACCCGAGGGCGGCGCGGCTTCCATGACCGTGGTGTGCGAAGGGTCAGACCGTCTCGGGAAGCTCCTCGAGCCCCTCGGCGACCAGCTTGGCCAGGCGGTCCAGCGCGGCATCCGCACCTTCCGCGTCCGAGGCCAGGACAACCTCCTCGCCGCCCTGGGCGCCCAGGCTGAGAACCGCCAGCATGGAGGCGGCGTTGACGGGGTTGCCGCCGGCCTTGGTGATGGTCACGGGGATCCCGGAGGCCGTGGCTGCCCGGACGAAGATGGAGGCGGGGCGGGCGTGGAGGCCCTCGGCCCAGCCGACGTTGACGCGGCGCTCAGCCATGTGTTGCTGCCCTTCAGGAGTTCAGGGTTGTCTAGACCAGTTTTCCATATGATGAAGCGTTCCCGGACCGGGCGGAAGCCCCCTCCCCGGGCGGGTCCGCATGTTGGACGGCGCCCGCTCGGTTCCCCCAGCCTGCCTCGCGCTGTTGTCGGACGCGAGCCGTACTCTGGGGCCCATGCAGACCGCGTCGGACCGGTACGAGTATCCCGCCCACTGGGAGGCCGACGTGGTGCTGCGCGACGGCGGCACCGCGCGCATCAGACCCATCACCGCCGGCGACGCCGAGCGCCTCGTCAGCTTCTACGAGCAGGTCTCGGACGAGTCGAAGTACTACCGCTTCTTCGCTCCGTACCCCCGGCTGTCCGCCAGGGACGTCCACCGCTTCACGCACCACGACTTCGTGGACCGGGTGGGACTCGCGGCCACGATCGGCGGCGAGTTCATCGCCACCGTCCGCTACGACCGCATCGGGGCCGACGGCAGGGCCGCCTCCGCGCCGGCCGACGAGGCCGAGGTGGCCTTCCTCGTGCAGGACGCGCACCAGGGACGCGGGGTCGCGTCCGCCCTCCTCGAACACATCGCGGCGGTCGCCAGGGAGCGTGGCATCCGCCGGTTCGCCGCCGAGGTGCTGCCCGCCAACACCAGGATGATCAAGGTGTTCACCGACGCGGGGTATCAGCAGAAGCGCAGCTTCGAGGACGGTGTCGTACACCTGGAGTTCGGCCTGGAGCCCACCGACCGGTCGCTGGCCGTGCAGCGGGCGCGGGAGCAGCGGGCCGAGGCGCGATCGGTGCAGCGACTGCTCGCGCCCGGCTCGGTCGCCGTGATCGGGGTGGGCCGCACACCCGGGGGAGTGGGCCGCAGCCTCCTCGGCAACCTCAAGGACGGCGGCTACACCGGCCACCTGTACGCGGTGAACAAGGCCTTCGAGGCCGACCCGATGGAACTCGACGGGGTGCCCGCCCACCGCTCCGTCCGCGAGATCCCCGAGCCGGTGGACCTCGCGGTCGTCGCCGTCCCCGCGGAGCACGTCCCCGAGGTCGTCGCCGAGTGCGGCGAGCACGGGGTGCAGGGGCTCGTGGTGATCTCCGCGGGATACGCCGAGAGCGGGCCGGAGGGACGGGAGCGCCAGCGGGAGCTGGTGCGGCAGGCCCGGTCGTACGGGATGCGGATCATCGGGCCCAACGCCTTCGGGATCATCAACACCTCGCCGGACGTCCGGCTCAACGCCTCCCTCGCGCCCGAGATGCCGCGCACCGGGCGCATAGGGCTGTTCGCCCAGTCCGGCGCCATCGGCATCGCACTGCTCTCCCGGCTGCACCGCCGCGGCGGAGGCGTCACCGGGGTGACCGGCGTGTCGACGTTCGTCTCCTCCGGAAACCGGTCGGACGTCTCGGGCAACGACGTCCTCCAGTACTGGTACGAGGACGCGGACACCGACGTCGCCCTGATGTACCTGGAAACCATCGGCAGCCCGCGCAAGTTCAACCGGCTCGCACGGCGCACGGCGGCGGCCAAGCCCCTGGTCGTGGTGCAGGGCGCGCGGCACGGAAGCGCCCCCCAGGGCCATGCCGTACGGGCCACGCGCCTGCCGCACGCCACGGTCTCCGCGCTGCTGCGGCAGGCCGGGGTGATCCGGGTGGACACGATCACGGAACTGGTGGACGCGGGGCTGCTGCTGGCCCGCCAGCCGCTGCCCGCCGGGCCCCGGGTGGCGATCCTCGGCAACTCCGAGTCGCTGGGCCTGCTGACCTACGACGCGTGCCTGACGGAAGGGCTGCGCCCGTTGCCGCCGCTCGACCTGACGACGGAGGCGTCGGCCGAGGACTTCCGCGGGGCGCTGACCACGGCGCTGGCCGGCGACGCCTGCGATGCCGTCGTCGTGACGGCCATACCGGCGGTGGGGGAGACCTCGGCCGGGGACGCCGCCCTGGCGGAGGCCCTCCGTTCGGCCGCCGCGGCTGCCCCCGCCAAGCCGGTGCTCGTGGTCCACGTCGAGCTGGGCGGGCTCGCCGAGGCTCTGTCCGCCGCGGCCAGCACCTCGCCCCAGGCCCAGCGCACCGACCCCCCACGCCCGGCGGAACGGCCGCCGGCCACGGTTCAGGCCCCGGCCGATGCCCGCCTGATCCCCGCCTACCCCGCCGCGGAACGCGCCGTCCGGGCTCTGGCCCAGGCGGTCAGATACGCCCAGTGGCGACGGGACGCCGCCGACCCCGGCAAGGTGCCCGAGTACGACGACATCGACGAGAAGGGCGCCGCCGCGCTGATCGCGAGGCTGCTCGCCGAGGGCCAGGGCCTCACGCTCGGCACGGACGAGACCTGCGACCTGCTCGCGCGCTACGGCATCCATGTCCGCAGGGCCCTTCCCGCGCCCACCCCCGAGGCCGCCGCCCGGGCCGCCCGCGCGATCGGCTACCCGGTCGCTCTCAAGGCCACCGCACCCAATCTGCGGCACCGCGCCGACCTGGGCGGGGTACGCCTCGACCTGGCCGACGAGGAGCAACTGCTGCGCGCGTACACCGAGTTGACCGAGCTGTTCGGAAAGCCCGAAGAGCTGCGGCCGGTCGTGCAGGGCATGGCGCCACGCGGCGTGGACACGCTCATACGCGCCGTGATCGACCCGGCGGCCGGGGCCGTGCTCTCGTTCGGCCTCGCGGGGGCCGCCTCGCAACTGCTCGGCGACATGGCGCACCGTTTGATTCCGGTCACCGACCGCGACGCAACCTCCCTGGTCCGAGCGATCCGGACTGCCCCGCTCCTGTTCGGCTGGCGGGGCTCCGCACCCGTCGACACGCCTGCCCTCGAACAGCTGATGTTGCGCGTGTCACGCCTGGTCGACGACCATCCGGAGGTCGTCGCCGTCACCCTGGAGCCCGTCGTCGTCGCCCCCCGCGGTCTGAGCGTGCTCGGCGCCACCGTGCGGCTCGCCCCGCCGCCCGCCCGCGGCGACCTCGGCCCGAGGAGGCTGCCGCCGTACTGAGCGGGGACAAGCGGTGCCTCGCAGTCAGCGGGCCCCCGTAGGATGGACGCCATGGCCAAGACCAGTACGACGACCCAGGGGCTGCGCACGGCGATCGAGCGCAGCGGCTACTACCCGGCTCTCGTGGCCGAAGCGGTGGAAACCGCGGTGGGCGGCGAGCCCATCCGGTCGTACCTGGTCCACCAGGAGACCACGTTCGACGCGAACGAGGTGCGTCGCCACGTGACCGTGCTGGTCCTCACGGGCACCCGTTTCATCGTCAGCCACACCGACGAACAGGCCGCGGACGACACCTCCCCGACGCCGTACGCCACCACGTCGACGGAGTCGGTGAAGCTCGGCCGGATCTCGTCGGTCGTCGTCAGCCGCGTCGTCGCCAACCCGGAGTCCTACACTCCGGGCACCCTGCCCCGCGAGGTCGTCCTGACCATCGGCTGGGGCGCCGTCTCCCGCATCGACCTGGAGCCCGCCGCCTGCGGCGACCCCAACTGCGAGGCGGACCACGGTTACACGGGCAGCTCGACGGCGGACGACCTCAGCCTGCGCGTCAGCGAGGCCGGGGACGGCCCGGAGACGGTGCGCCAGGCGCTCGCCTTCGCGCAGTCCCTCTCCGAGGCGACCGCGGATCTGACCCGCTGATGGCGCTGCCCACCTGGGAGGACCACCCGGAGCCGCTCGCCGCCGGGTCCGCGCCCCTGCCCCAGTACGGATCCGGTTCCCTCGCCGACCTCCTGCCCACCCTGGCCGCGGGCATGGGCGTGCCGGGCCAGACCCCCGCGATCACGGAACTGGCCGCCGCGGACCGCAACTGCGTCTTCCTGATCGACGGTCTCGGCTGGCAGCAGCTGAAGGCGCACCCCGACGAGGCGCCCTTCCTCACCTCGCTGCTGGCGTCCTCCCGCGGCGGCACCGGCCGCCCCCTCACCGCGGGCTACCCGGCGACCACCGCGACCTCGCTCGCCTCGGTCGGCACCGGTCTGCCACCAGGCGCGCACGGCCTGCCCGGATACACGGTCCGCAACCCGGCGACCGGCGAGCTGATGAACCAGCTTCGCTGGCAGCCCTGGACCGACCCGCAGGCCTGGCAGCCCTACCCGACCGTCTTCCAGCTCGCCGACGCGGCCGGTGTGCACACCGCGCAGGTGACCTCCCCGACCTTCGAGCACACTCCCCTCACCAAGGTCGCGCTCAGCGGCGGCACCTTCCACGGCCGGCTGACCGGCGAAGAGCGCATGGACCTGGCGGCCGGGCAATTGGCCGCCGGCGACCGCTCCTTGGTGTACACGTACTACGCCGAGCTCGACGGGGCCGGCCATCGCTACGGCGTCGACTCGGACACCTGGCGCGGCCAGCTCATGTACGTCGACCGGCTCGCCCAGCGCCTGGCGGAACAGCTGCCTCCGCGCGCCGCGCTGTATGTCACCGCCGACCACGGCATGCTCGACATCCCGTTCGACGAGCGGCACCGCATCGACTTCGACGAGGACTGGGAGCTGCGCGCCGGAGTCGCCCTGCTGGGCGGCGAAGGACGCGCCCGGCACGTCTACGCCCTGCCCGGCGCCCAGAACGACGTCCTGACCTGCTGGCGCGAGGTGCTCGGCGAGCAGTTCTGGGTCGCCTCGAGGGACGAGGCGATCGCGGCCGGCTGGTTCGGCCCCCACATCGACGAACGGGTGTACGCGCGCATCGGTGACGTGGTCGCGGCCGCCCACGACGACGTACTCCTCATCGCGTCGGAGCGGGAGCCGAAGGAGTCGTCGATGGTCGGCAACCACGGCTCGATGACGGCCGTGGAACAGCTGGTACCGCTGCTCGAAGTCCGCACCTGAGCGCGGGCCGCACACCCGCGCCGCCGCCCTCCCGGTGTCCCCGCCCTGACCCCGCCCTCCCTCCGCACTGCCCCGAAAGGCCGCCACTTCCCATGCCCGAGCTGGTGTTCTTCTCCGGAACGATGGACTGCGGGAAGTCGACACTGGCTCTCCAGATCGAACACAACCGTTCCGCGCGGGGTCTACAGGGCGTGATCTTCACGCGGAACGACCGGGCAGGCGAAGGGAAGCTGTCCTCACGGCTCGGCCTGGTGACGGACGCGGTGGAGGTTGCGGACGGGCAGGACCTCTACGCCTACCTGGTCGACCATCTCTCCCAGGGCGGCCGCGCCGACTACGTGATCGCGGACGAGGCCCAGTTCCTCGCGCCCGAGCAGATCGACCAGCTGGCCCGGGTGGTGGACGACCTGGACATCGACGTCTACGCCTTCGGCATCACCACGGACTTCCGCTCCAAGCTCTTCCCCGGCTCCCAGCGCCTGGTGGAGCTCGCGGACCGGATAGAGGTCCTCCAGGTGGAGGCCCTGTGCTGGTGCGGCGCCCGGGCCACCCACAATGCCCGCACGGTCGGCGGTGCGATGGTGGTCGAGGGCGCCCAGGTGGTCGTCGGCGATGTCAACCAGTCCGCGGACGAGGTCGGCTACGAGGTGCTGTGCCGCCGCCACCACCGGCGCCGCATGACGGCGGCCACGGCGCGGGCGGCCGCTCTCTCCCCCGACGTCCTGCCCGTGTCGTCCACCTGACGGCCCACCGGATCACCCGCGGGCTCAGTCGACCCGGCTGACCACCGAGAACGTCGCGCCCTCCGGGTCCGAGACGGTGACCACGCGGCCGAGGGCCGTGACGAACCCGGGCCGCACCACATGCCCGCCCATTGCGGCGGCCTGCTCGGCCGTCGCGTCGACGTCCGTGACCTGGAAGTACGTCATCCAGTGCGAACCACGGTCAGGGGGCAGGGCGGCGCCGAAGCCGTGGATGCCGGCGACCGGACGCCCGTCGATGTGCACGGTGACCTGGTCGGGGCCGCCGCGCAGCACCGGCTCCTGTCCGGAGGCGAACACGGTCCGGTAGAACTTGGCGACGCCCTCCGTGTCGTAGGTGAGCAGTTCGTTCCAGGCGGGAGCTCCGGGCACGCCCGTCAGGCCCCTGCCGAGGTGTCCGGCCGCCCGCCAGACGCCGAACACCGCGCCCATCGGGTCCGAGGCGATCGCGAGACGCCCGGCCCCGGCCGCGTCCAGGGGACCGACCGCGACCGTTCCGCCGCAGCTGCGGATCGTCTCGGCGGTCGCGTCCACGTCGTCCGAGGCGAAGTACGGCGTCCAGGCGATCGGCAGATGGCGGTCCGGCGGCAGCCGGCCGATGCCGGCCACCTCGTGACCGTTGAGCACGGCCCGCACATAGGGTCCCAGCGGCCGGGGGCCCGGCCGGAACTCCCAGCCGAACAGTGCCCCGTAGAACTCCTGGGTCACGGCCATCCCATGCACCATCAGACTCGCCCAGCAGGGTGTGCCGGGCGAGTGCCGCGTATGTCCTGTGCCGTTCGGGCCGGCCGGTCTCCGTGCCTCGGTCATGGTCACTCTCTTCTCGGCCCCTCGTGGTGGCCGCTCGGCTTCCACCGCGTGCGCATGTGACGCGCACGCGCAGATGTACGCCAGTGCCGATGCTCGCACCACGGTCCGCGTCACGCGCCGCGGCCGCGCCGCGGCGCGGCGCGTCGCGTCGCCCGGGTTGGCGGCGGCCGGAAGCCGTGTGTCCCGGCCGTGTCGGTGTGAGGGCCGGGAGCGGTCCATCGGGTGTACGGCGTGTGCCCGATCCCGCACGATCGGTGATCGGACCGTTCGGCGGAGCAGAGTAGCCGGACCCGGGCCAGGCGGCCACCCCGTACGCAAAGATGGGGCCATGAAGGCCATCATCTCCGCATCCGAACTCGCCAGTGACCTGGCGGGACCGCGTCCGCCGACGCTCCTGGACGTCCGCTGGCAGCTCACCACCGCGGCCGGCTCCACTCCCTTCGACGGCCGCGCCGCCTATGCGGCCGGGCACATTCCGGGTGCCGTCTTCGTGGACCTGGACGCCGATCTCGCGGATCCGCCCGGTCCCGCGGGCCGGCATCCGCTGCCCGACACGGATCGTTTCGGCACGGCCATGCGGGCCGCGGGCGTCTCCTCGGACCGGCCGGTCGTCGTCTATGACGGCGGACCCGGCTGGGCCGCCGCGCGCGCATGGTGGCTGCTGCGCTGGACGGGTCACCCGGATGTGCGGGTGCTCGACGGCGGACTGGCCGCATGGGAGGGACCCCTGGCCTCCGGAACCGAGGAGCCCGCTCCCGGCGACTTCCGGCCCGTTGCGGGCGCTCTGCGGGTGCTCGACGCCGACGGCGCCGCGGAGCTCGCCCGCACGGGAGTGCTGCTGGACGCGCGGGCCGGTGAGCGCTACCGGGGCGAGGTCGAGCCGATCGACCCCGTGGGCGGTCACATCCCGGGCGCGGTGTCCGCGCCGACGACGGAGAACCTGACGGAGACCGGGCACTTCAGGCCGGCCGCCGAACTCGCCGAGCGTTTCAAGGCGCTCGGCGTGACGGAGGGCACCGAAGTCGGCGTGTACTGCGGATCGGGCGTCTCCGCCGCACAGGAGGTCCTGGCGCTTACGCTCGCGGGCGTTCCCGCCGCGTTGTACGCGGGCTCGTGGTCGGAGTGGTCCTCGAACGGCAGCCGCCCGGTCGCGGTGGGCCCCGACCCGCAGTGACCGCCGGGTAGCCGGTTGGACCGGTTCAGGACGACCACACGGGGGCGGGAGCCACGCGACCGCGCGGGCCCCGCGCCGGTGTGGTCACTGCTCCGGACGGTGCGGCCGCTGATTCTGACGGCGCGTCCGCTTGCTCCCGGCGGCGCGTCCGCCTACTCCTGCTTCTTGCGTCGCGTCCCGAACACGATCTCGTCCCAGCTGGGGACTGCCGCCCTGCGACCGGGACGGACCCCGTCCGCCTCGGCCTGGCGGTCCGTCGCGCCGATGAGACGATCGCGGTGGCTGGCGACCGTGCGCGGCATGAGGACGTCCGCGTACGCCGAACCGGCCGAGGCCGCGGGCGCCGGGGGTTCCTCCGCCGCGGGTTCCTCGGCGGGCTCCTCCTGCGGTTCCGTTGGCCGCTCGGGCACGACCATGTCGCCGCGGAAGCTCGGCACCGCCTCCAGGAGGCTGGTGAGCGAGTCCCGCTCACCCGTGGTCTCCTCCGGGGGCTCGGGTGCCTGCGAGGGCAGGACGGGCCGGTCCGCCGGGCGGTCCAGGGCGCGGTCGAGCCGGCCTTCGCGGGGCAGACGTGCGATCCGAGGTACGAAGGGGTAGCTCGGTTCGGGTGCCGCGAGGTCGTCGGACTCCCCGATCAGTGAACGCGCCTCGTCGTCGACGGCCTGGACGAGTCGCCGGGGCGGGTCGTACGTCCAGCTGGCCGAGTGGCTCTCGCCGGCGACCCGGTAGACGAGCAGCACCTCCCAGGTGCCGTCGTCGCGGCGCCAGGAGTCCCACTGGACGGTGTCCTTGTCGGCGCCACGCAGCAACAGCCGTTCCTGGACGGCCTCACCCAATTGCGGGCCGGCGTTCTCCCCGGGCCGGCGCACGGGCGTCTTGCGGGCACGCTCGGCCATGAAGGCGCGCTCGGCGAGGACCGGGCCCTCGAAGCGGCGTACGCGGTCGACGGGAATCCCGGCGAGCTGCGCGACCTCTTCGGCGGACGCACCGGCCCGTATCCGCGCCTGGATGTCTCGGGGGCGGAGATGGCTCTCCACCTCGATCTCGATCTGGCCGAGGCGGGGACGGTCGCCGCGCACGGCGGCGCGGAGCCGTTCGTCGATCGGAAGCGTGTACTCCGTACTGTCCGCAGCCTTCAGCACCAGCCGTGTGCCGTCATTGGAGACGGCCACGACACGCAGTTCGGGCATGGGGACCTCCCGGGTGGTGCCTGCCGACGTCACGTGCGTCGCTGCTTCCGCTAGTCGAGTGTGGCCTGCCCGGGTGCAGCCTGCCACAACCTTGCCGAGTTGCCCGGCGTGTCGGGCGCGGGCCCTGCATCGCCGTTATGGCACGGTTACCTATCCGCAACGCTAAGTGACCAACTGCGTCACCCTGTGCAACTAGCCCCCTCCCGGCGGTCCAGCAAGGCCTCGGACACCCTGGCGGGAGGCCGGACCCAGGGCTCGCAACAGTACTCCATTCGGGCCACCTCCGTGGATCGGCACGCCGCCCAACTTCTGGCAAGCTGCGCGAGTTGGCCGCCCGATGTGCCGTTTTCGGGGCCGCCAAACGTGGCGCACCTCACCCAACCCCCCGAAACGGAACCAATGGTGAGGGTGTTCAGAGTCCCTGCCCGCGCGGGCGGACGATCACCTTCAAGGGGTCGGGCGGGCCTGTGTGGGCGGCTGAGGGGGGAAGGGTGTTGCGCGCCGTGGACGCGCGGGGAACCGGACGCCGGTGCCGAAGCGGAATCCGGGCGGCAAACACGGGCGAAGCGGCTGGATATGAGCCCCCGTTACGAGCCCAGCACGCGGCGGAGGTAGTCGTTCCCGAAGCGCCGGTCCGGGTCGAGCCGGTCCCGCACGGCGGTGAACTCACCGAAGCGCGGATAGACCCCGGCGAAGTACTCGGCGTCGCGCGTGTGCACCTTGCCCCAGTGCGGTCGCCCCTCGTGGGCGGTGAAGATCCGCTCGGCGGCGGTGAAGTATGCCTGATAAGGGGTACCGCGGAACATGTGTACGGCGATGTACGCGCTGTCCCGCCCGGACGCCGTGGACAGGGCGATGTCGTCGGCCGGGGCGGTGCGGACCTCCACGGGGAAACTGATGCGCAGGTTCGAACGGTCGACCAGGGCCTTCAGTTCGCGCAGCGTCTCCACCAGCGCCGCGCGCGGGACGGCGTACTCCATCTCCACGAACCGCACTCGCCGCGGAGAGGTGAACACCTTGTAGGGGATGTCGGTGTAGGTACGGGCCGACAGGGCGCGGCTGGAGATCCGGGCGATCGCCGGGATGGTGCCGGGGGCGGCGCGGCCGACCCAGTTGGCCGCCCGGAAGACGCCGTTGGAGAGGAACTCGTCCTCGAACCAGCCGCTCAGCCGCCCCACCGGCCTCTCGGGGCCGGCGCTGCGGTTGTTGCGCTTGGTGTTGGTGTTCCCGGTGTGCGGGAACCAGTAGAACTCGAAGTGCTCGTTCTCGGCCCACAGTTCGTCGAACTCGGCGACGACCTTCTCGAAGGGCATCGGCTCCTCGCGGGCCGTGAGCAGGAAGACCGGCTCCACCGCGAAGGTGATCGCGGTGATGACCCCCAGGGCGCCGAGGCCGATGCGCGCGGCCGCGAAGATCTCCGGGTTCTCCTTCTCGGAGCAGGTGAGCACCGAGCCGTCCGCCGTCACCAGTTCGAGTCCCCTGATCTGGGCGGCGATCGAGGCCGAGTCGCGGCCGGTGCCGTGGGTCCCTGTGCTGGTGGCTCCGGACACGGTCTGCTCCATGATGTCGCCCATGTTCGTGAGCGACAGTCCCTCGCGCGCGAGGGCCGCATTGAGTCTCTTGAGCGGGGTGCCCGCCTCGACGGTGACCGTGCCGGCCTCACGATCGATCCGGCGTATACCGGTCAGCAGTTGAGGGCGTATCAATACGCCGTCGGTGGCCGCGGCGGCCGTGAAGGAGTGCCCGGTGCCGACGGCCTTCACCTTGAGGTCGTCCTCGGCCGCCCTGCGCACGGCATCGCACAGCTCCTCGACCGAGGCGGGGGTGATCTCCCGCAGGGGCCGGGCGATGACGTTTCCCGCCCAGTTACGCCACGTGCCGCTCTTCCCGCTCGCTGTGGTGCTCATGGGACCCTCCCCGCTGCGGAACCGGCCTGCAGAGCCGGCGGTACCCGAGGAAACCGACCGCCACCGCGACGGCCCCGGACACGGCCGGAACCCCGTACCCGGTCCTCGCACCGGCCGCGTCGATCATCCAGCCGGCCGCGGAGGAGCCGATCGCGACCCCGACCGCGAGCCCGGTGGACACCCAGGTCATTCCCTCGGTCAGATGCGCGCGTGGTACGTGCCGCTCGATCAGGGCCATCGTCGTGATCATGGTGGGTGCGATGGTCAGGCCCGCAACGAACAGCGCCACGGCCAGAAACGGCAAGTTTCCGACCAGTAGGAGGGGGATCATACTCACGGCCATGGCACATACGCCCAGTAGCCACCTGCGTTCCGGGGCGCCCGTGAAGCGCAGCAGCCCGAAGACGAGGCCGGCGACGCAGGACCCGGCCGCGTAGAGGGCCAGGACGACGCTGGCGGCCGCCTTGTGACCCCGCTCGTCGGCGAAGGCGACGGTCACGACGTCGACCGCACCGAAGATCGTTCCCGTGGCCACGAACGTGGCGACCAGTACCTGGAGTCCCGGTGAGCGCAGTGCGGTGCCGCCGGTGTGGTGGTCGCCCGGGTGCGGCTCCGGTTCGGTGGCGCGCTGCGCGGTGAGCCAGAAGACGCCGGTCGCGAGGAAGCCCGCGGCGAGAAGGGGCCCCGCCTCCGGGAACCAGCTCGTGGACAGGCCGATGGAGATGATCGGTCCGAAGATGAAGCAGACCTCGTCGACCACCGACTCGAAGGAGTAGGCGGTGTGCAGCTGCGGGGTGCCCCGGTACAGGGCCGCCCAGCGCGCCCTGACCATCGCGCCGAGGCTCGGCACCGTGCCGATGCCCGCGGCGCACCCGAAGAGGACCCAGTCCGGCCAGGCGAGGTGGGCGGCCAGGAGCAGCCCCGTGCCCGCGGTCAGGGCGCACAGCGTCGCCGGGCGCAGCACCCGGCGCTGACCGAACCGGTCGACCAGGCGCGATATCTGGGGGCCGACGACGGCGGCGGACAGCGCGATGGTGGCCGAGAGGGCGCCCGCGAGCCCATAGCGTCCGGTGAGTTGGGAGACCATCGTGACCACGCCGATGCCCATCATCGACAGCGGCATCCGGCCGAGGAAGCCGGCGGCGGAGAAGCTCTTGGTGCCGGGGGCGGCGAAAAGGGCGCGGTAGGGGCTGGGCACGGAGTCTCCGATGCGTCCGGTAAGGCGTGAAAAAGGAGCATGGGCCTTACGAATTAGGTGACCCTAACGTATTCGGGATGCCGTGTACGCACCAGTGTTCGGACAGGGTGTCCGGGTGGAGGGTGGCCCGGGAGGATCGCGCCGGAGCGGGGAGGGCGCACATGCCGTCGATGCGGCGCCGGCCGGCCGGTGGACGGGCCGGCAGGTGGACGGCCGACTGGTGGACGGGTCGGCAGGTGGACGGGCCGGGGCATTGCCTCCCCCTGAACTCGCGGTCGAGCGCGGATGAAGCGCCAGGGGCGCGGGCCGGGTCACGGGCGGGTGGCGGAAGCGATGCCGGTGGTGGGTGGCAGGATCGTAGACATGCCCGACGCACTAGACGCCAGCCCGTACGACGCCCTGCTGCTCCTTTCGTTCGGAGGCCCGGAGGGTCCGGACGACGTGGTCCCGTTCCTGGAGAACGTGACGCGGGGCCGGGGCATCCCCAAGGAGCGCCTGAAGGAGGTGGGGCAGCACTACTTCCTCTTCGG
The DNA here is from genome assembly GCF_040644655.1 of Streptomyces sp. NPDC046931. Taxonomy (NCBI): domain Bacteria; kingdom Bacillati; phylum Actinomycetota; class Actinomycetes; order Kitasatosporales; family Streptomycetaceae; genus Streptomyces; species Streptomyces sp. NPDC046931. The sequence continues at coordinate 34,725 of NZ_JBEYWX010000017.1, read as the reverse complement.
CGGGGTCAGCCCCATCAACGGCCAGAACCGCGCGCTCCTCGACGCCCTCCGCAAGGACTTCGCCGGCCACGGCCTCGACCTGCCCGTCTACTGGGGCAACCGCAACTGGGCACCCTATGTGACCGACACCCTGCGTGAGATGGTCACGGACGGTCACCGCCGCATCCTGGTCCTCGCCACCAGCGCCTACGCCTCCTACTCGGGCTGCCGTCAGTACCGCGAGGACCTCGCGGGGGCTCTGGCCGCCCTGGAGGCCGAGGGCCTGGAGCTGCCGCGGATCGACAAGCTGCGGCACTACTTCAACCACCCCGGCTTCGTGGAGCCGATGATCGAGGGCGTCCTGAAGTCCCTGGCCGACCTCCCCGAGGACGTCAGGGCCGGCGCCCACATCGCCTTCACCACGCACTCCATCCCGGACTCGGCGGCGGACGCCTCCGGCCCGGCCGAGGATCACGGGGACGGCGGGGCGTACGTGAAGCAGCACCTGGACGTGGCCCGGCTGATCGCCGACGCTGTGCGTGAGCGGACCGGCGTGGACCACCCCTGGCGGCTCGTCTACCAGTCCCGCTCGGGCGCCCCGCACATCCCGTGGCTCGAGCCGGACATCTGCGACCACCTGGAGGAGCTGCACGGCGCCGGGGCCCCGGCCGTCGTGATGGCACCGATCGGGTTCGTCTCGGACCACATGGAGGTCCTCTACGACCTGGACACGGAGGCCCAGGCGAAGGCCGAGGAGCTGGGGCTGCCGGTGCGCCGTTCGGCCACCGTCGGAGCCGACCCGCGGTTCGCCGCGGCGATGCGTGATCTGGTCGTCGAGCGCGCCGCGACCGAGCGCGGGCAGCAGGTGACCCCGTGTGCCCTCGGCGCGCTGGGTCCGAGCCACAACGTCTGCCCGGTGGGCTGCTGCGCCGCCCGCACCCCCAGGCCCGCCGCCGCGGGCGCCGACAGCCCGTACGCGTGAGGAGCACCGTGACCGAGCAGGCAGAGCCGTCCGACCGGCTGAAGGCCGAACTCCTGGAACTCGCGCTGGAGGCCGCCACCCGTGCGGGGGCCTTTCTGCGCGACGGGCGCCCCGACGACCTCGGGGTGGCCGCCACCAAGTCCAGCGCCATCGATGTCGTCACCGAGATGGACATCGCCGCCGAAAAGCTGATCACCGGTTTGATCACCGACCGCAGGCCGGAGGACGGCCTCCTCGGCGAGGAGGGTGCCAGCGTCGAGAGCCGCAGCGGTATCGAATGGGTGATCGACCCGATCGACGGCACGGTCAACTACCTCTACGGGCTGCCGAGCTGGGCGATCTCCATCGCGGCCCGCCAGAACGGGGAGACGCTGGTCGGAGTCGTGCATGCGCCGATGCGCGGGGAGATCTTCCGGGCGGTCCGGGGCGAGGGCGCGTTCGTGAACGACCGCCCCGCGCGGGTGCGCTCCGCGCCCGAGCTGGGGCTCGCCCTGGTGAGCACCGGCTTCGGCTATCTCGCCGAGCGCAAGGCCCGGCAGGCCGAGGTGGCCCGGCGGCTGATCCCGGAGGTGCGGGACATCCGCCGGGGCGGTTCCGCCGCGATCGACCTGTGCGATGTGGCGGCGGGACGCCTGGACGCGTACTACGAACGGGGGCTGAACCCCTGGGACTACGCGGCGGGCGACCTGATCGCCCGGGAGGCGGGCGCCCTGACCGGCGGCCGCCCCGGCGATCCGCTCTCCCCGGCCCTGACCATCGCGGCCCCGCCGGGCCTGTTCGAACAGCTCCAGGCCAGGCTGGACGAACTGGGGGCCTGGCACGACTGACCGGCCCGCCGGAGCACGGCCTGAGGGAACCTGGAGTGGCCGCCCGCGAGCCGTCACGCGCTGCCGCGCGCTCGGCGCCGAACGCAAAGCGGGGCCCCGGTCTGGATCTGCCGGGGCCCCGCTTCGAGCGAGCTGATCAGACGCGCGTCGCGCCGACTTCCACACCGTGCTCGGCGGCAAGGCGGTGCAGGTCGTCGAGCTCTGACTGTTCGACGTCCGCCAGGAAGTCGTCGCCGGTTTCGCGGGCACGCGTCAGGTCGGACTCGGTCGCCCGTATGCGCTGCAGAAGTCCTGCGGTGAATGCGTCCATGCTGCGCCCCCTCGTCCTGGGTCGTGGGTCGTTGGCACGGGGTGTGCCGTTGGGAAGGGGCGATCACATCTGCTGGGTGCCCAGCGCTGCCCTGGCTGGGCGGCGACGGTGCCGGACACCCACGCCCGCTCTACGGGAAGCGGTGAGCAGCCGACCACATGGTGGTGTGGCATATGCAGAGCGTGATCGCGGGGTGTAAAGCCGTCCTCCCCCCGCGTCCTTCCGGGGAAACCTCAACCGGACGAGAAAATTTTTCATCCCCCGCGCCGGCGCCCGCGCGGGGACCGTCGCCCCCGGCCCCCCTCCCCCGTCTTACAGCCGGTTTACGGCCGAAAAGGGCAGGATGGAAGTCTCACCCACGAACAGACCCACCCGTGGGCTGCCCTTCACCCGGGCGGCACGGGCGGACACAGGAAGGACAAGCGACGTGCGCGTACTCGTCGTCGAGGACGAGCAGCTGCTCGCCGATGCGGTGGCCACCGGACTGCGCCGGGAGGCCATGGCCGTCGACGTCGTGTACGACGGTGCGGCCGCCCTGGAGCGCATCGGCGTCAACGACTACGACGTGGTCGTCCTGGACCGCGACCTCCCGCTGGTGCACGGCGACGACGTCTGCCGCAAGCTCGTCGAGCTCGGGATGCCCACCCGCGTCCTGATGCTCACCGCCTCCGGCGATGTCAGCGACCGCGTGGAAGGCCTGGAGATCGGCGCCGACGACTATCTCCCCAAGCCGTTCGCGTTCAGCGAGCTGATCGCCCGTGTGAGGGCCCTCGGACGGCGTACGAGCGTGCCGCTGCCGCCTGTCCTGGAGCGGGCCGGGATCAAGCTCGACCCCAACCGCCGGGAGGTCTTCCGCGAGGGCAGGGAGGTCCAGCTCGCGCCCAAGGAATTCGCCGTGCTGGAGGTGCTCATGCGCAGTGAGGGCGCCGTCGTCTCGGCCGAGCAGCTCCTGGAGAAGGCCTGGGACGAGAACACGGATCCGTTCACCAATGTGGTGCGCGTGACCGTCATGACCTTGCGCCGCAAGCTCGGCGAGCCCCCGGTCATCGTCACCGTGCCCGGTTCCGGATACCGGATCTGATGACCATGGCCACGACACCCGCACCGCCCACGGCGCCACCCAAGCCCACCTGGGACCCGCGCCGACCGGAGTCTCCCTTCCCCTGGCTGCGCCCGACCATCCGCATACGGCTCACGCTGCTGTACGGCGGCATGTTCCTGATCGCCGGCATCCTGCTGCTGTCGATCATCTATCTGTTCGCGGCACACGCGCTCAACGTGGGCAGCGAGCTGCCGTTCAAGATCCTCTCGGGCCAGGTCGCGAGCGACACCTGCAACTTCCCGGCCCGCCCGTCGGCGAGCGAGCTCAACGACGCGATGAACGCCTGTGTGAACGAGCAGCGCCAGCACGCTCTGGACAACCTGCTCAGCCGCTCGCTGCTGGCCCTGCTCGGCCTCGCCGTGATCGCCTTCGCCTTCGGTTACGCGATGGCGGGCCGTGTGCTCTCGCCGCTCGGCCGGATCACCCGTACCGCGCGTGCGGTGGCCGGCTCGGATCTGTCCCGGCGGATCGAGCTGGACGGCCCGGACGACGAGCTGAAGGAGCTGGCGGACACCTTCGACGACATGCTGGAGCGGCTCCAGCGGGCCTTCACGGCCCAGCAGCGGTTCGTCGGCAACGCCTCGCACGAGCTGCGCACCCCGCTCGCGATCAACCGCACGCTGCTGGAGGTCCACCTGTCCGATCCCGGGGCGCCAGTGGAGTTGCAGCAGCTCGGCAAGACGCTGCTCGCCACCAACGAGCGCAGCGAGCAGCTCGTGGAGGGCCTGCTGCTGCTCGCCCGCAGCGACAACCAGATCGTCGAACGCAAGCCCGTCGATCTGGCCGAGGTGGCCTCGCAGGCCGTCGACCAGGTGCATGCCGAGGCGGAGGCCAAGGGCGTGGAGATCCGCGGCGAGCGTGCTCCGGCCATCGTGCAGGGCAACGGCGTCCTGCTGGAACGGATCGCCCTGAACCTCGTGCAGAACGCCGTGCGCTACAACATCCGGGAAGGCGGCTGGGTGGATGTGACTACTCTGGTCCAGCATGGGCAGGCGGTTCTGGTCGTCGCGAACACAGGACCGGTCGTCCCCGCCTATGAGATCGACAATCTGTTCGAGCCGTTCACCCGGCTACGGACGGAGCGCACGGGCAGCGACAAGGGCGTCGGGCTCGGTCTGTCCATCGCGAGATCGGTGGCACGTGCCCATGGCGGCCACATCAGTGCGCAGCCCCGCGAGGGGGGTGGACTGGTGATGCGCGTCATGCTGCCGATCTGAGATCGGGCCGACCAGGGCAGCCGGTGTTCGCTTTGGGCGGAATTTTCGGGGGCCGGATCCGGGTGGTAGATGTGTGATCGATCACAGGCATTCCTTTCCGGCCATCTACCCTCCGTGATCCCCTGGCTCCCGAAAAGTCTGGAAAGTGCGGGTTTTCCAGGGGCTTGATCACGGGAAGTACACGGTGGAACGGCTTTGAAGTGCGGCGGGGGGACCGTGTACGGTCCGCTTCGCCATCCAACCCGATCACTCTTGAGGAGTCCGGTTGGGTGTCGATTGAGTAACAGACCTTGATGTGAGGCAAAATCTCCGCCTCGAGGCGGGCACAAGTCCGGCCTCTCACGCGTTACGTGCGCTGGAGACACCCGCAGACACCCAGAGGGGGAGAGCGAAATGGCAACCGATTACGACACTCCACGCAAGACCGATGACGACGTCGACTCCGACAGCCTGGAAGAGCTGAAGGCCCGGCGGAACGACAAGTCCGCGTCGGCCGTCGACGTCGACGAGTTCGAGGCCGCCGAGGGCCTGGAGCTGCCGGGCGCCGATCTCTCGAACGAGGAATTGGCCGTCCGCGTGCTCCCGAAGCAGCAGGACGAGTTCACTTGCATGAGCTGCTTCCTGGTGCACCACCGCAGCCAGCTGGCCCGGGAGAAGAACGGCCAGCCGATCTGCCGCGACTGCGACTGAGGCGGGGTCGGCCGTGACCGGCTCGACCCCTCCTTGGAAGCGCCGCTTCCCGCGCATCGGGGCGGACCTCGAGCCGCTCGGCGGCTCTCACGGCGTGCGTGACGACGAGCGGGGCTCTTCCGAAGAGGGAACAGCCTCGCTCGCACCGGCACCCGCCTCAGCGGCCCCTGAGGGGCCCGAGGTGCCGGCCGACCCCTCGGCACCCCTCGCACGTCGCCGTGCGGCCGCCGTCCGGGCCGGGATCCGGGAAGGCGTCCGCAAGGGCGGTAGCCAGGCCAGGGCGGGCCTGGCGTACCTCGCCGACCGGATCATCGAGTTGGCCCCGCGGGTCCCCGTACGGGACCTGGAGACCCTCCGCAGGCAGTTCCCCGGGCTCGGGCCCGAGGCGCTGGCCGACAAGCTCGTGGCGGGCGCGTCGAGGGCGACGGCCACCGTCGGAGCCGGGGTCGGCGCCGCCGCGATGCTGCCGGTGCCGCCGGCCATGCCCACCGAGCTGGCCGCGGAGATCACCGGTGTCGCGGTGGTCGAGCTGAAGCTGATCGCAGAGCTGCACGAGGTGTACGGCGTACGGCCGCCCGGGGGCCTCACTCAGCGCAGCACGGCGTATCTGAGGTCCTGGTCCGGGGAGCGCGGGATCGACGTGTCCAAGCCGTCGACGATAGACGCGGCCCTGGGCGGCCAGATGAAGCGGGAACTGCGGCAGCAGATCATGAAGCGGGTCGTGCGGGACCTGCCGAATCTGATGCCGTTCATGGTCGGGGCCGCGGTCGGAGCGGTCATGAACCGACGCGACACCAGGCGGCTCGCCGCCCGTATCCGCAGGGATCTGCGACGGCAGCAGGTGCCCTGGGAGGCGCTGCCGGAGCTGCCGCCCCTGGAGAAACCGAACCAGCCCCTGGAGCTCGACTCCTGACCGTGGGGACAGACCACAGCCCGTTGCGCCGATGCGCCTGCTATGCCTGTGCCCGGGCCGCCTTGAGCGCCGCCGCCAGCCGCTCCGGCTCCCGCGTCGACAGATACAGATACGGCGTCGGGTCGGCCGGATCCGTGACCTTCACCTTCAGAGCCGTCGGGATGTACGCGCGCAGCAGCATGAAGGCACGGGTGTCCGCCTTGTACGTGCGCCACGCGCGGGCCTCCTCCGGGTCCAGGACCTCCGTGTCGCCGAGCGCCGACAGCGGGACCCTCGCCTCGCCGGCGAGGAGCGAGTCCCCCAGCACGCGGATGCGGACGGAGCCGTACGAGCTGGCCACCACGGCCGAGGCGGCGGTGCCGCCGACCAGTCCGCCGAGCAGCGGCAGCGTGCCGAACGGAACCAGGACGAGGGCCAGGGCCACGCCGATCAGGAGGCACATCAGCCACCAGGAGCGGGGCGCGGTGAGGCGTTCTTCGTACGGCGACGCGGAGAGCTGCATGGAGACAAGCTTGGCACGGTGTCCGAGAGGCGTTCGTGCGCGGGTAAGGTCTGCGGCTGTGAGTGGTATTTCCGCATCCCTGACGCCCCCCGCCGACGCCGTGGCGCCCGTGCGGCACCCCGACGCGCCCGCTCCCGGAGAGCTGCTCGGCGCGCACTACGGGCAGTGCTTCGGATGCGGGGAGGGTCAGCCCCATGGACTGCACCTCCAGGCGCGGGCGGGCGAGGGCGTGTCCCTGACCGCCGAGTTCACGGTCCAGCCCGCCCATCAGGGAGCGCCCGGCCTCGCCCACGGCGGGGTGCTCGCCACCGCCCTCGACGAGACCCTCGGCTCGCTGAACTGGCTGCTGCGCACCATCGCGGTGACCGGGCGGCTGGAGACCGACTTCGTACGGCCGGTTCCCGTGGGTACCGTGCTGTACCTGGAGGCCGAGGTGACGGCCGTGGCAGGGCGGAAGATCTACTCCAGGGCCGCCGGCCGGATCGGCGGACCGGACGGGCCCGTCGCCATCCGTGCCGAGGCCCTCTTCATCGAGGTCAAGGTCGACCACTTCGTCGACAACGGCCGTCCGCAGGAGATCAAGGCGGCCATGAGTGACCCGGACCGGCTCCGGCGCGCACGAGCCTTCGAGGTGAACCCGTGAGCAGCGACCCCGTGAACGTGCTGATCCGGCGCGTCGACCCCGACGTACCGCTTCCGGCGTACGCGCACCCCGGTGATGCGGGAGCCGACCTGCGCACCACCGAGAGCTGCGAACTGGGCCCTGGCGAACGGGCCGTTCTGCCCACAGGTGTGTCTGTCGCGCTGCCTGAGGGGTACGCGGCCTTCGTGCATCCGCGTTCGGGTCTCGCCGCGCGCTGCGGTGTCGCCCTTGTGAATGCCCCGGGGACGGTAGATGCCGGGTACCGTGGGGAGATCAAGGTGATCGTGGTGAATCTCGACCCGCACGAACCTGTGCGGTTCGAGCGCTTCGACCGGATTGCCCAACTGGTCGTCCAGCAGGTCGAGAGGGTCCGCTTCCAGGAGGTCGCGGAGCTTCCCGGCTCGACGCGGGCCGAGGGGGGCTTCGGGTCCACCGGCGGTCACGCCGCCGTGGGCGGGGCAACGGGTGGGAATCGATACGCTTCGGTCGTATCCGACCGGGAAGGACAGTGACGTGTTCGGACGTCGCAAGAAGAAGGGTGCCGCCGAGGACGCGGCCGGCGAGGCCGAGCAGGTCGTCGACGGTGTCGACACTGAGGCGGATGAAGATGAAGAGGCCGAGCGTGAGCGCGTGAGGCTCGAACCGGAGCCGCGTCCCGACGGCCCCTGGGACGCTTCCGAGATCCGCGAGCCCGGCGAGGGCCGGGTGGACCTGGGCGGGCTGTTCGTGCCCGGGGTCGAGGGCATGGAGCTGCGCGTGGAGGTCGCGGGCGACGCGATCGTCGCGGCGACCGTCGTGCTGCGGGACAGCGCCGTCCAGTTGCAGGCCTTCGCCGCGCCCAAGCGCGAGGGCATCTGGGGCGAGGTCCGCGAGGAGATCGCCAGCGGTATCACCCAGCAGGGTGGCATCGTCGACGAGGTCGAGGGGCCGCTCGGCTGGGAGCTGCGGGCCCAGGTGCCGGTGCAGCTGCCGGACGGCACGAGCGGTTTCCAGGTCGTGCGGTTCGTCGGCGTGGACGGTCCCCGCTGGTTCCTGCGAGGTGTGATCTCGGGCCAGGGAGCCGTGCAGCCGCAGGCCGCGGGGCTGCTCGAGCAGATCTTCCGGGACACCGTCGTGGTGCGGGGCGAGGGCCCGATGGCGCCGCGCGACCCGATCGTCCTTCAGCTGCCGAACGACGCGCAGATGGTGCCCGAGGGTGTGCAGCAGGAGGACGGCGCGTCCCGTTTCTCCGGCGGCATGGGCCAGTTGCAGCGCGGACCCGAGATCACCGAGGTGCGCTGAGCGCTCCGCGGACACCACCACTAAGAGGCCGTACCCCACAGGGGGTACGGCCTCGGCCGTGTGAGCATGCCGGAGGTTTCCGGATCGATTTCCGGATCGAATTCCGGATCAAGGTTCCGTATCAGGGTTCCGTCAAAGTCACACGTCCGGGCGCATCCCGGCGCATTCGCCGCGATTCTTGGCCGTAAGGTCGACGCAGCGTACGCAGGTGTGCTTGGGAAGACAATGGGGCCATGGGACGCGGCAAGCTTCGGATCTACCTCGGTGCGGCACCGGGCGTCGGCAAGACCTACGCGATGCTGTCGGAGGCGCACCGCCGTATCGAGCGTGGGACGGACTGTGTGGTGGCGTTCGTCGAGCTCCACGGCCGGCCGCGTACCGAGGTGATGTTGCACGGTCTGGAGCAGGTTCCGCGCAGGGAGATCGAGTACCGGGACACGCGCTTCGGTGAGATGGATGTGGACGCGGTGCTGCGGCGCTCTCCCGCGGTCGCGCTGGTGGACGAACTGGCTCATACCAATGTGCCTGGTTCGCGCAATGCCAAGCGCTGGCAGGACGTGGAGGAGTTGCTGGCTGCCGGGATCGATGTGGTCTCGACGGTGAACATCCAGCATCTGGAGTCCCTCGGTGATGTGGTGGAGTCCATAACGGGTGTGCGGCAGCGGGAGACGGTTCCGGACGAGGTGGTGCGCCGCGCGGATCAGATCGAGCTGGTCGACATGTCGCCGCAGGCGCTGCGTCGTCGTATGGCGCACGGGAACATCTACAAGTCGGACAAGGTCGATGCGGCGCTGTCGAACTACTTTCGTCCCGGGAATCTGACCGCGTTGCGGGAGTTGGCTCTGCTGTGGGTGGCCGACCGGGTCGATGAGTATTTGAACGAGTACCGCAGTGAGCACCGGGTGTCGGCGATCTGGGGTTCGCGGGAGCGGATCGTGGTCGGGCTGACCGGTGGTCCGGAGGGCCGGACGCTGATCCGGCGTGCCGTGCGGCTGGCGGAGAAGGGTGCGGGCGGTGAGGTGATGGCCGTCTACATCTCCCGCAGCGACGGGCTCACCTCCGCCTCCCCGAAGGAACTGACCGTCCAGCGCACGCTGGTGGAGGACCTCGGCGGCACCTTCCACCACGTCGTCGGCGACGACATCCCCGCGGCGCTCCTGGACTTCGCACGCGGAGTGAACGCCACCCAGATCGTCCTCGGCTCCTCGCGCCGCAAGGCCTGGCAGTACGTCTTCGGGCCGGGAGTCGGCGCCACCGTCGCCCGTGAGTCGGGGCCCGACCTCGACGTGCACATCGTCACGCACGAAGAGGCCGCCAAGGGGCGCGGCCTGCCGGTGGCCCGGGGCGCACGGCTCGGCCGCAGCCGTATCATCGCGGGCTGGCTGGTCGGCATCGTCGGCCCCATCGTCCTCGCGTTCGTGCTGAACACCGTCGACCTCGGCCTCGCCAACGACATGCTGCTGTTCCTGGCGCTGACCGTGGCGGCGGCCCTGCTCGGCGGCCTCTTCCCCGCGCTCGCCTCGGCGGCCTTCGGCTCCCTGCTGCTGAACTACTACTACACGCCCCCGCTGCACCGGCTGACGATCGCCGACCCCAAGAACATCGTCGCCATCGCGATCTTCGTCGGAGTGGCGGTGTCGGTGGCCTCGGTGGTGGACCTCGCCGCCCGGCGCACCCACCAGGCGGCGAGGCTGCGGGCCGAGTCGGAGATCCTCTCCCTCTTGGCGGGCAGCGTGCTGCGCGGCGAGACCAGCCTCGAGGAGCTCCTGGAACGGGTGCGCGAGACCTTCGGTATGGAGTCCGCGGCCCTGCTGGAGCGGACGAGCGACGTCGACCCCTGGACCTGCGCGGGCAGCGTGGGTCCGGGCACGGCGGTCGGACGCCCCGAGGACGCGGACGTGGACGTGCCGGTGGGCGACCACATGGCCCTTGCACTGTCCGGGCGGGTCCTGCCCGCCTCGGACCGCCGGGTGCTGGCCGCGTTCGGCGCGCAGGCCGCGGTGGTCCTCGACCGCCAGCGCCTCCAGCAGGAGGCCGAACAGGCCCGCACACTGGCCGAGGGCAACCGCATCCGGACCGCCCTGCTGGCCGCCGTCAGTCATGATCTGCGCACCCCGCTCGCGGGGATCAAGGCGTCGGTCACCTCCCTCAGGTCCGACGACGTGGAGTGGTCGGAGGAGGACCGAGCCGAGCTGCTTGCGGCCATCGAGGAAGGCGCCGACCGGCTCGACCACCTGGTGGGCAACCTGCTGGACATGTCCCGCCTCCAGACCGGCACCGTCACCCCGCTCGTGCGGGAGATCGACCTGGACGAGGTGGTGCCGATGGCGCTCGGCGGGGTGCCCGAGGACAGCGTCGTGCTGGACATCCCGGAGAGCCTGCCGATGGTCGCCGTCGACGCCGGGCTGCTGGAGCGCACGGTCGCCAACCTGGTCGAGAACGCGGTCAAGTACAGCCCCCTCGGTACGCCCGTGCTGGTCTCCGCGAGCGCACTCGCCGACCGGGTCGAGGTGCGCGTGGTGGACCGCGGTCCGGGCGTGCCCGACGAAGCGAAAGAGCGGATCTTCGCGCCCTTCCAACGCTACGGCGACGCCCCCCGCGGCGCCGGTGTCGGTCTCGGCCTCGCAGTCGCCCGCGGCTTCACCGAGGCCATGGGCGGCACCCTGAACGCCGAGGACACCCCCGGTGGCGGACTCACCATGGTCCTCACCCTCCGGGCCGCGCGGGGCCCTCACCGCTCCGTACGCATCGCCGAACCAGAAAGGCAAACCACATGACCCGGGTGCTCGTGGTCGAAGACGAGCCGCAGATCGTGCGCGCCCTCGTGATCAACCTCAGGGCGCGCAAGTACGAGGTGGACGCTGCTCCCGACGGCGCGACCGCGCTCCAGCTCGCCGCCGCGCGGCACCCCGACGTCGTCGTGCTCGACCTCGGACTGCCCGACATGGACGGCGTCGAGGTGATCAAGGGCCTGCGGGGCTGGACCCGGGTGCCGATCCTCGTCCTGTCCGCCCGCCACTCCTCGGACGAGAAGGTCGAGGCGCTGGACGCGGGCGCCGACGACTACGTCACCAAGCCGTTCGGCATGGACGAGCTGCTGGCGCGCCTCCGTGCCGCCATCCGCCGTGCCGAGCCGACCGGCGCCGGCGAGGACGACGTGCTGGTGGAGACCGGGGGGTTCACCGTCGACCTGGCCGCGAAGAAGGTCAACCGGGCCGGGAAGGACGTACGCCTCACCCCCACGGAGTGGCATCTGCTGGAGGTGCTCGTGCGCAACACCGGCCGCCTGGTCAGCCAGAAGCAGCTGCTCCAGGAGGTGTGGGGCCCGTCCTACGGCACGGAGACGAACTATCTGCGGGTGTACATGGCCCAGCTGCGGCGGAAGCTCGAGGCGGACCCGTCGCACCCGAAACACTTCATCACCGAGCCGGGCATGGGGTACAGATTCGAGAAGTGAGGCGTAGGCCCGGGGCGATGGCGCGTGCGCGTCGGTGTCGGACCACCCCGGTACGCTTTTCGGTATGAGCGCTGTTTCTCGTTCCGAAAAGCCGGTGAGCCGTTTCCGGCGCATGCTCGACCGGCTTTCCTCGTCGCAGGAGGATCTGGAGTCCGAGGAGCTGCGTGAGGACGCCGATACCGCGGGATGTACGCGCATCGGCGACTGCCACGACCGGCAGATCGTGACGGTTACTGGTACCTTGCGCACGGTCACGCTGCGCCCGAGGGCCGGTGTCCCGGCTCTGGAGGCCGAGCTGTTCGACGGTTCGGCCGCACTGGACCTGGTCTGGCTCGGCCGGCGTTCCATCGTCGGCATAGAACCGGGACGCAAGCTCATCGCCTCGGGCCGGATCTCGATGAGCCGGGGCCGCAGGGTGCTGTTCAATCCGAAGTACGAACTCAGACCGCTCGGACGGGAGTAGCCGGTGACGTCACTCGAGAAGCCGACCGAAGACCCCCAGCACAATTCACGGGCGGTGACCGAGGCCGCGCTGTTCGAGGCGTTCGGCGGGGTGCGGGGCATGGTCGAGACCGTGGTGCCCGGTCTCTTCTTCGTCACCATCTTCACGATCAACAAGAACCTGCACTGGTCGGCGATCACCGCCCTCGCGGTGTCCTTGCTCCTCGTGGTCGTGCGCCTCGTGATGCGGGACACCGTGAAGCACGCCTTCAGCGGAGTGTTCGGTGTCGCGTTCGGCGTGGTCTTCGCGATGATGACCGGCAACGCGAAGGACTTCTATCTGCCGGGCATGCTCTACACGCTGGGCCTGGCCCTGGCGTACATCGTCACCACGCTCGCCGGAGTGCCCCTGATCGGCCTGATGCTCGGCCCGGTCTTCAAGGAGAACCTCTCCTGGCGCACCCGCAACCCGGGCCGCAAGAAGGCGTACACCAAGGCCAGCTGGGCCTGGGGTCTGATCCTGCTCGCCAAGTGCGCGATCCTGTTCCCGCTGTACTGGTGGGCCGACACCGCTCAGCTCGGCTGGGTCCTGATCGCGCTCAAGATCCCGCCGTTCCTGCTCGCCGTCTGGCTCACCTGGGTGTTCCTGGCGAAGGCGCCCGCGCCGATCGACGTCTTCGCGGAGCTGGAAGCGGAGGAGAAGGCCGAGGAGGAGCGGCAGGCGGTGGCCGCCACCGACCGGGAGACCTCGACCGCCCGCCACCGCCGGGAGTCCTAGCGCCGGCGGCCCTGGCTCAGACGACCCTGGCTCCACCGCGGTCCCGGCTCCACCGCGGTCCCGGCTCCACCGCGGTCCCGGCTCCACCGCGGTCCCGGCTCCGGCAGTGCTTCGGCAGTGCTCCGGCCGTCCCAGCTCCGGAAGTCCCAGCTCTAGAAAGAAGCGCCGGCTCCGGAACCGAGCCCGCGGAGATGGCGGAGGCGCCCCGACATCGTCGGAGCGCCCCGGTCCGGGTGGGGGAGGGGGAACTAGCCCGCCGGCTCCTCCCGGCGTACCGACAGCAGGTCCTCCAGCTGTTCCTCGCGTGCCTGGGCGGCCACGAACAGCAGTTCGTCGCCCGCCTCCAGGGAGTCCTCCCGGGACGGAGTCAGCACCCGGGTACCGCGGATGATGGTCACCAGGGACGTGTCCTGCGGCCACTCCACATCACCGACCTGCGTGCCGGCCAGAGCCGACTCCGGAGGCAGGGTCAGCTCGACCAGGTTCGCGTCGCCGTGGCTGAAGCGGAGCAGACGGACCAGATCGCCGACGCTCACCGCCTCCTCCACCAGCGCGGACATCAGACGCGGGGTGGAGACGGCCACGTCCACGCCCCACGACTCGTTGAACAGCCACTCGTTCTTCGGGTTGTTCACACGGGCGACGACGCGCGGAACGGCGTACTCCGTCTTCGCCAGCAGGGACACGACCAGATTCACCTTGTCGTCGCCCGTCGCGGCGATCACCACATTGCAGCGCTGGAGCGCCGCCTCGTCCAGGGACGTGATCTCGCAGGCGTCGGCCAGCAGCCACTCCGCCTGCGGTACGCGCTCGACCGAGATCGCGGTCGGTGCCTTGTCGATCAGCAGGACCTCGTGCCCGTTCTCCAGCAGCTCGCCCGCGATCGAGCGGCCCACGGCACCGGCACCGGCAATGGCGACTCTCATCAGTGCCCGCCCTCTCCTTCAGGCCCCTTGGCGAACGCCGCCTCGACCTTCTCGACGTCGTCCGTCCGCATCATCACGTGCACCAGGTCGCCCTCCTGGAGCACCGTCTGGGACGTGGGCAGCATCGTCTCGCCCAGCCGGGTGAGGAATGCAACGCGCACACCGGTCTCCTCCTGGAGCCGGCTGATCCTGTGTCCGACCCAGGCCGCCGAGGTGTGCACCTCGGCGAGCTGCACACCGCCGGTGGGGTCGCGCCACAACGGCTCGGCGCCCGAGGGGAGCAGGCGGCGCAGCATCTGGTCGGCCGTCCACCGGACGGTCGCCACGGTGGGGATGCCCAGGCGCTGGTAGACCTCCGCACGGCGGGGGTCGTAGATACGGGCCGCCACGTTCTCGATGCCGAACATCTCGCGGGCCACACGCGCGGCGATGATGTTCGAGTTGTCCCCGCTGGAGACGGCGGCGAAGGCACCGGCTTCCTCGATGCCCGCCTCACGCAGGGTGTCCTGGTCGAAACCCACTCCGGTGACACGGCGGCCGCCGAACCCGGAGCCCAGCCGTCGGAAGGCGGTGGGGTCCTGGTCGATGACAGCGACCGTATGCCCCTGTTGCTCCAGGGTCTGGGCAAGAGCGGAGCCCACTCTTCCGCAGCCCATGATGACGATGTGCACGACCGTCCTTCCGATATCAATGGTCACGGCTCAGTCGAAACGCCAAGAACAGGGTCTCAGACCGCCGCCCAAGCTACACACGCGCGGTCCGCGTAGGGCACCCCCGTGCGCGCGTGCCGCACGGCTTCGTTCGTGAGGCAGATCTCTGTCAGCGGGTGGGCGACCCCCAGTACGAACCCTTACGATCCTCTCTTGTGTCCAAACTGACCGACGTGCCCAAACGCATCCTCATCGGGCGCGCACTGCGCAGTGACCGGCTGGGGGAGACCCTCCTGCCCAAGCGCATCGCACTCCCCGTCTTCGCCTCCGACCCGCTCTCCTCAGTCGCCTATGCCCCGGGCGAGGTGCTGCTGGTCCTCTCCATCGCGGGCGTGTCGGCCTATCACTTCAGCCCCTGGATCGCGGTCGCCGTCGTCGTGCTGATGTTCACGGTGGTCGCCTCCTACCGGCAGAACGTGCACGCCTACCCGAGCGGTGGCGGCGACTACGAGGTGGCCACCACCAACCTCGGACCCAAGGCGGGCCTCACCGTCGCCAGCGCCCTGCTCGTCGACTACGTCCTCACGGTCGCCGTGTCGATCTCCTCCGGCATCGAGAACCTCGGCTCCGCCATCCCCTTCGTCGTCGAGCACAAGGTCCTTTGCGCGGTCGCCGTCGTCGTGCTGCTGACGCTGATGAACCTGCGAGGGGTCAGGGAGTCCGGCACGCTGTTCGCGATCCCGACGTATGTCTTCGTCGCGGGTGTGTTCATCATGATCCTTTGGGGCGCGTTCCGCGGACTGGTCCTCGGGGACACCATGCGGGCGCCCACGGCGTCGTACCAGATCAGGGCGGAGCACCAGGGCATAGCGGGATTCGCACTGGTCTTCCTGCTGCTGCGCGCCTTCTCCTCCGGCTGTGCCGCGCTCACCGGTGTCGAGGCGATCTCCAACGGCGTCCCCGCCTTCCGCAAGCCCAAGTCGAAGAACGCGGCGACGACGCTCGCGCTGATGGGCCTGCTCGCCGTCACCATGTTCTGCGGCATCATCGCGCTCGCCATGACGACCAAGGTCCGCATGGCCGAGAACCCGGCCGCCGACCTGCTCCACAACGGTGTCGGGCTGGGCCCCGGCTATGTCCAGAACCCGGTGATCTCGCAGGTCGCCGAGGCCGTCTTCGGCAAGGGCAGCCTGTTGTTCATCGTGCTGGCCGCGGCCACCGCGCTGGTGCTGTTCCTCGCCGCGAACACCGCGTACAACGGCTTCCCGCTGCTCGGCTCGATTCTCGCCCAGGACCGCTATCTGCCCCGCCAGCTGCACACCCGCGGCGACCGCCTCGCCTTCTCCAACGGCATCGTGCTGCTCGCGGGCGCGGCCTCCATGCTGATCTTCATCTACGGCGCCGACTCGACCCGGCTGATCCAGCTGTACATCGTCGGCGTCTTCGTGTCGTTCACGCTGAGCCAGACCGGCATGGTCCGCCACTGGAACCGGCACCTCGCCACCGAGCGCGACCAGGCCAAGCGCCGGCACATGGTGCGCTCGCGTGCCATCAACGCCTTCGGCGCCTTCTTCACCGGCCTGGTCCTGGTCGTCGTCCTGGTCACGAAATTCACGCACGGCGCCTGGGTCGCCCTGCTCGGCATGTGCATCTTCTACGCGACGATGACCGCGATCCGCCGGCACTACGACAGGGTGTCAGAGGAACTGGCCGCACCCGAGGGCCCCAGCGACGACAGCGCCCGCCCCTCGCGCGTCCACTCGGTGGTCCTCATCTCCAAGATCCACCGCCCGACGCTGCGCGCCCTGGCCTACGCCAAGCTGCTGCGCACCGACACCCTCGAGGCGCTCAGCGTCAACGTCGACCCGGCGGAGACGAAGGTGCTCAAGGACGAGTGGGAGCGGCGCGGCATCGACGTACCGCTGAAGATCCTCGACTCGCCGTACCGCGAGATCACGCGACCGGTGATCGAGTACGTGAAGAGCCTGCGCCGTGAGTCCCCGCGCGACGCCGTGTCCGTGATCATCCCGGAGTACGTCGTCGGCCGCTGGTACGAGCACCTGCTGCACAACCAGAGCGCACTGCGGCTCAAGGGCCGGCTGCTGTTCACGCCAGGCGTCATGGTGACCTCGGTTCCGTACCAGCTGCAGTCGTCCGAGCTGGCGAAGCAGCGGGCCCGCAGGCGGCAGGACTGGAACGCGCCCGGTGCGGTGCGCCGCGGCCCGGCGGAGACGCGGGCCAAGGAGTCGTCGGCCTCGGGGAGCTGAGGCCCCCGTCTCATGGTGAACGGCCGGGTGACAGCCACGTAGACTGGTGGGCTGTCGTCCGGCCGGACCGGCCGTGCACTCGACCCGCTCTCCCGCCCTCTCACCCTGGAGTCACCCCACCATGCAGGCAGAACCGAAGAAGTCACTGGTGGGCCAGGAGTACGAGGTCGAGATCGGCCCCGTCGCCCACGGCGGTCACTGCATCGCCCGTACGGACGCGGGCCAGGTCCTCTTCGTCCGGCACACGCTGCCCGGGGAGAGGGTGGTGGCCCGGATCACGGAGGGCGACGAAGGAGCCCGCTTCCTGCGCGCGGACGCGGTGCGGGTGCTGGAGGCGTCCAAGGACCGCATTGACGCTCCCTGCCCGTACGCGGGCCCCGGCCGCTGTGGTGGCTGCGACTGGCAGCACGCGAAGCCGGGCGCGCAGCGCCGGCTGAAGGGAGAGGTGATCGCCGAGCAGCTGCGGCGGCTCGCGGGCCTGACTCCCGAGGAGGTGGGCTGGGACGGCACCGTGGTGCCGGCCGAGGGCGACAAGCTTCCGGCGGGCGAGGTGCCGCAGTGGCGTACCCGGGTCCAGTACGCGGTGGACCCGTCCGGCAGGGCGGGCCTGCGCCGGCACCGCTCGCACGAGGTCGAACCGGTCGACCACTGCATGATCGCCGCGCAGGGCGTCAGCGAGCTGGGCATCGAGAAGCGCGACTGGGCCGGCATGGACTCCGTCGAGGCGATCGCGGCGACGGGGTCGCAGGACCGCCAGGTGATCCTGACGCCGAAGCCGGGGGCACGGCTGCCGCTGGTCGAACTGGACAAGCCCGTGTCGGTCCTGCGGGTCGACGAGAAGACCGGAGGCGTGCACCGCGTCCACGGCCGTCCCTTCGTCCGTGAACGTGCCGACGGCCGTACGCACCGCGTCGGGGGCGGCGGCTTCTGGCAGGTCCACCCGAAGGCCGCCGACACACTGGTGACGGCCGTGATGCAGGGCCTGCTGCCGCGCAAGGGCGAGACCGCGCTCGACCTGTACTGCGGTGTCGGCCTCTTCGCCGGCGCGCTCGCGGACCGGCTCGGAGAGAAGGGCGCGGTGCTCGGCATCGAGTCCGGCAAGCGCGCGGTGGAGGACGCCCGCCACAACCTCGCCGACTTCCCCCGCGTACGCATCGAACAGGGCAAGGTCGAGTCGGTCCTGCCGCGCACGGGCATCACGGAGGTCGACCTGATCGTCCTCGACCCGCCCCGCGCCGGCGCGGGGCGCGAAACCGTGACCCACCTGTCGTCGCTGGGCGCCCGCAGAATCGCCTACGTGGCCTGCGACCCGGCGGCCCTCGCCCGGGACCTGGCGTACTTCCGGGACGGGGGGTACCGGGTGCGGACACTGCGGGCGTTCGATCTGTTCCCGATGACGTCGCACGTGGAGTGCGTGGCTGTTTTGGAGCCTGCCGCAAAGGGGCTCTGACCTGCTGTTTCCCCGGTTTCCCAGGATCCGGGCCGGTCGCGTCTCGGGCGGCGACCGGACAGGGCTGGCCACGCTGATCAGAGACTCCGGGCCTCCGAGTGCGGCATCGCCGAGGCGGTGCTCTCCGATCAGAGCGCTGACGAGGCCCTTTTCACCGCGTGCCCCGCTGCCCAGGCGTACTGGCGGAGCCTGCGCGGTGGTGATGGCGGCTAGGCGCGTCGAGAGCAGCACTCCGGCGATGATCGACGCGGCGCGGGCAAGGAACACGGTTCCGGGCGCGCGGTTCCGCTTCGGGCGCTGTGCCGCGACGGCCACGAAAGCGGCAGCGGGTATCCCGGCCAGACCGCGATCCCCTTCTGCGTCGTGAGGCGGAGCCGCCGATGCCCAGAGCATCGCTCAGCGGTACATCCAGCAGGGCTTTCCCGGGAGGCCGCCGGAGGGATGAGGGGGTGCGGATGCGCCGGGGCGGTCTGTCGTACCGCCGCCCGGGTGGTGCCGAGTGTGCGTAGCCGGCCGGTGCCCATCGTGTCCTGCAATCGGGAGAGACCGGGAGAGGAGGAGATCTTCCTCGTCCCTGATGTCCTGCCGTATCAGCGCGAAGGCCCGCTGGACCCTTTCCCCCCGCCCGGGATCGCTGGCAGGAAGACGTTCGATGTCCGCGACGACATCGTCGATCTGCTGATGTTCTTCCTCGACCCGGGCCGTCAGTTCCTCGCCGTCCGGGCCTGACGCTCGTACGGCGGGCCACAGCACCGTCTCTTCCACGAAGGCATGGCTGAAGACCAGCTGCACCGCCTGCTTCAGAACGCGTTCCCGCTGGTGAAGGTCGTCGAGGGTCAGGTACTGATCCGTCAGCCGCCATTTCCTCGTGCTCATGGCGTTGCCGCACCAGGATGCTGCTGCTTCCACCGGGCTGATCGACGGTCTGGTCCTTGATGGTCTTCGATATGGCCGCTCCCGTGCGTGCGCCGGAGACGGGCCGTGACGCTTGTCGGAGCCACCCTGCACGCTGGGCGCGCCCCCAAAACTTCCCGAAACGTTGCGCTCCGGCCGGGTCGAAATCTGTGCCCGCGAGCTGAGGTTTCAACAGAACAGGCAGACAGATTCTCTATCGCATTAAGTGGGGGTGGGATTCTTCACCGTACACAGGCCGCTTCGGCGTGCTACTGTCGATCTCAGTTGCAGTTGTGGTTCCCAAAACTTCAAGTGCCCTCCGGGCGGCGCCTGTGCCACTGGAAGCACTTTTGTTATCCGGGCTTTTTCGGGCGGGGTGATCATCGCGGCGACACGGGGTTCGTGCAGTGCGGATCCCGATGCACTGCCCCAAAGGAGAAATGATATGGCTGCTGGTACTGTGAAGTGGTTCAACGCGGAAAAGGGCTTCGGCTTCATCGAGCAGGACGGTGGCGGCGCTGATGTGTTCGCCCACTACTCGAACATTGCCGCCCAGGGCTTCCGCGAGCTGCTGGAGGGCCAGAAGGTGACCTTCGACATCGCGCAGGGCCAGAAGGGCCCGACGGCCGAGAACATCGTTCTCGCCTGACGCTGACTGTCGCGTAGCTGTAGCTGGGGCCCGCGTCCTTCGGGGTGCGGGCCCCAGCCACTCGCATTTTCCGCAGTGGTCTCGCCTGCGCACGACAACCAGGAAACCCGTAGGCTCACCGCATACGGGGCATCCTTCAGGGGTGCACGCATCCCTTCATAGCTTCATCCATAGCTTCATCGCGGCGGACGCCCGAACATTGCGTCCGCTTCGCGCCACTCATTCCAGCTCCTGTGCCGCACGGATTTTTCGTCGGTCAGATTCGCTTTCGCATTCCACCGGTCCATTCTTGCAATTCTCTGTGCTGCTGATCACTGCGGGAATTCCTTGATATGTGCCGCATCGAGGAAGGTTCCGCATGAACCGCACACGCACGAACGACCGCTTCACCCGCACCCGTAACGGCAGTGCCGAATCCGGAAGGGGTGACAGCCGATTCGGTTCGTCGCCCAGGAGCCGCTCCGCCGGGCCGGGCCGTTCCGGTGGTTACGGCCGCAGGCCCGCCGCGCTCCAGGGGGAGTTCGAGCTGCCCAGGACGATCACTCCTGCGCTCCCCGCCGTGGAGGGCTTCGCCGATCTCGAGATGCCCGGGGCGCTGCTGGGCGCGCTCAGCTCGCAAGGCGTGACCGTACCCTTCCCGATCCAGGCCGCGACCCTGCCGAATTCCCTCGCCGGCCGGGACGTACTGGGCCGTGGCCGCACCGGCTCCGGCAAGACCCTCGCCTTCGGGCTGGCGCTGCTGGCCCGTACGGCCGGGCAGCGCGCCGAGGCGAGGCAGCCGCTGGGGCTGATCCTCGTACCCACGCGTGAGCTGGCGCAGCAGGTCACCGACGCGCTCGCCCCGTACGCCCGCTCCGTGAGGCTGCGGCTGGCCACGGTGGTGGGCGGAATGCCGATCGGCCGACAGGCGAGCGCGCTGCGCGCCGGCGCCGAGATCGTCGTCGCCACGCCGGGACGCCTCAAAGACCTCATCGACCGTGGCGACTGCCGACTGAACCAGGTTTCCATCACCGTCCTCGACGAGGCCGACCAGATGGCCGACATGGGCTTCATGCCGCAGGTCACAGCCCTCCTCGACCAGGTCCGCCCCGAAGGCCAGCGCATGCTGTTCTCCGCCACTCTCGACCGCAACGTCGACCTGCTCGTGCGCCGCTACCTCAGCGACCCCGTCGTGCACTCCGTCGACCCCTCGGCCGGCGCGGTCACGACGATGGAGCACCACGTGCTCCATGTTCACGGCGCCGACAAGCACACGGCAACCACCCAGATCGCCGCACGCGACGGCCGCGTGATCATGTTCCTCGACACCAAGCACGCCGTCGACGGCCTCACCGAACACCTCCTGAACAGCGGGGTACGGGCCGCCGCCCTGCACGGTGGGAAGTCACAGCCGCAGCGCACCCGCACGCTGGCACAGTTCAAGACCGGACACGTCAACGTGCTGGTAGCGACCAACGTCGCGGCGCGCGGCATCCACGTCGACAACCTCGACCTCGTCGTCAACGTCGACCCGCCGACCGACCACAAGGACTACCTCCACCGCGGCGGCCGTACCGCCCGCGCAGGAGAGTCCGGCAGCGTCGTCACCCTGGTCACCCCCAACCAGCGCCGCGGCATGACCCGCCTCATGGCAGCGGCCGGCATCGTCCCGCAGACCACCCAGGTCCGCGTCGGCGAAGAGGCCCTGCACCGCATCACCGGCGCCCAGGCCCCCTCCGGCATCCCGGTCGTCATCACCGCACCGGTGGTCGAACGCCCCAAGAAGCGCGGCGCCGGCTCACGCGGCCGACGCCGCCCCGTCTCGGCGGCCCGCCGCGCGCCCGTACGGCAGTCCACCGCCGGTGCGGCGGCATAGAACCTTCGTGTCAGGAAGCCCGCCCAACTTCGCAGGAGGCACCCTTTGACGCTGGACCAGACGCAGTTCCGCTCAACACGTACCAACGCCGTGCAGACGGCGGCCGATCCCGCGGACGCGGCCGGACCGCAGGTCTGGGAGGACATGACCGTGGAGGTGGCACTGTCCGTGATGGCCGCCGCCCGTACAGGTCAGCTGGTCGTCTGCGACGAGGACGGTATGTGCACCGGCCTGGTCACCCGGGACCGGCTCACGGCCGTTCGTGACGGTTCCGGATACACGGACCGGATCCGCCTGCGTGACATCGCCGACGTCATCGGGCCCTTCGCCTCGCCGCCGGCCACGAGGGCCGAAGCCGAGCGTGCGATGCGCTGCCGCCGGCTCGGGGCCCCGCCGGTGGTCGACGGCCACGGCAACGCTCTGGGCGTCCTCGCCCTCTCTCGCTGAACCGCCCTCACCCCTACCCGGCCCCGTCTTCTCCTCTCCCCGGAGGCATCATGCGCTGTGTCATCGCTCGCTTCCCGTTCGACCTGACCAAGAGCGGCGTGGTGGAATCGATGAAGGGCGTCACACCTGAGCCGGTCACCGGTGAGTTCGTCATCATCGGACGACGCCACTACCCCGCCAAGCAGGTCGGCCAGGTCGTCACCCGCCAGGACCGGCGCGATTTCAGCACCGGCGAAGTCCTCAGGGCCATGACCCAACTCGGCTTCACCTGCCGCACCCGCCCTACCGCCGCATCTGCGCCCCTGGCCGACCCGTACGGGCCGGC
Source organism: Streptomyces sp. NPDC046931 (assembly GCF_040644655.1). Classification (NCBI taxonomy): domain Bacteria; kingdom Bacillati; phylum Actinomycetota; class Actinomycetes; order Kitasatosporales; family Streptomycetaceae; genus Streptomyces; species Streptomyces sp. NPDC046931. The sequence goes on along the minus strand of NZ_JBEYWX010000017.1, from coordinate 12,140 downwards.
TTCCGCAACGCTCGGCACTCCGCCTGTCCGCCTGACTTACGGACAGGTGTGAGCCGAACAGAGCAGTGAGGCCCCACCGGCGTGGGTGAATTCCAGGGGTGGTAGCAACACTGCGGTGAGTTGATCAAGCCGCGAGCAGTTTAAACAGACGCTCGGCTGGGGTTTCCCAGTCGAGCGTTTTGCGTGGGCGGCTGTTGAGTTCGGTGGCGGCGGCGTCCAGGTCCTCGCGGGTGTGGCGGGATAGGTCGGTGCCCTTGGGGAAGTACTGCCGCAGCAGGCCGTTGGTGTTCCCGTTCGAGCCGCGCTGCCAGGGGCTGGCCGGGTCGCAGAAGTGGACCGGGATGTCCGTGGTGATGGTGAAGGCGCGAGGGGAGGCCATCTCGATGCCCTGGTCCCAGGTCAGGACCGCATCAGGTGAGGCGGGAGGGTCTGGACGGTCTCGGTGAGCGCGTTGCGGACAGCGGCGGCGCCGTGGTCGCGTGGGAGGTGCACGAGCATCAGGTAGCGGGTGCTGCGTTCGACCAGGGTGCCGATGGCGGAGCCGTTGTTCTTGCCGACGATCAGGTCGCCTTCCCGGTGGCCGGGGACAGCCCGGTCGGCGGCCTCGGCGGCCCGTTCGCTGATCATGACCATGGGGTGCACGAACCGCGATCGGCGGGCCGCCGAGTGCCGGTGCGGGCGGCGCATCGCGTGTCCGGTCCGCAGGGCCCGGGTCAGCTCGCGCCTCAGTTCCCCGCGGCCTTGGACGTAAAGCGCCTGGAGGATCGTCTCGTGGACCACGTGCATCTCCGGCTGGTCGGGGAAACGTGCCCGTAGAGCGTGGCAGATCTGCTCCGGGCTCCACCGCCTGATCACGTGGTCCTGGAGGCAAGTCCCGCAGCCTGGGGTTCTGGCCGATCTTGCAGGGCTTGGGGCGCGGTTCGCGGGCATCCGCGCGGCACTGGGCGGCGTGCGGACGGTAGGACCAGCCGCCGCCTGACATGAGCGCGTGGTTGCGGCGGATCTCCCGGCTTACGGTGGAGGGACTGCGGCCAGTTCGGCCGCGACGGCCCGGACGGACGCCTTCTCCCGGAGCCGGTCAGCGATGTGGATGCGGTCGGCCTCGGTGAGGTAGCGCGACGGGCCGACGGGTTCCTCAGGGCGAGCCGGGGGTTCGGGTGCTTGCCAGGGCAGCCCCGTGTCCACGATGGGCGGGGCTGCCCTGTACCTCGCGGATGCCTGCCGGCCGTAGAGCCGGCGGTTGCCGGTGCGGCGGTTGATGCCGATGATCCGGCAAGCTTCCGTGTTCCCTATTCCAAGATCCACGAGCCGAAGGTATTCCTCCCGCTCAGGGTCCAATCTCCTGGGCCCCTGAGGCCGCAGATCCTTCCGGATCTCGAAGTCCATCGCACCCCCTGAACTGGGGTGTTGCGACGACCACTAGAACGGAAGCGTGCCGGTGGGGCCTCACTGTGTGCCATGGGTCGGTGAGTCAGTGGTCGGAGTAGCTGAAGTCGCCCACGGTCCAGGCACTGACGTCCTCGATCGCGACGCGGTACATCCCGCCTGTCTCCGGGATCCCCACCGTACCCTGCAGGATCCGGGCGACGTGGAAATGCAGATGCGTGGGCGGTCCGTCCTTCCTCGCGGGGGTGTCGAAGACGGTGGAGAACTCGCCCAGGTCGGCGGAGTCCGTCAGCACCTCAGACACCCTCTGCCTCCACATGGCTTCCGGAGCCAGCCGACCGGTGATGACAGCACCACTGGTGACCACGGTCAGGGACATCTGATTGCTCTGCCCGGACTCCACAAGGGCAGCTATCGCAACGAGCAGCTCGTCAAGCTTCGGCATGGGGTCGGATTCTATGCACCGGCACGCCCGGGCGGCTTGGACGATGGCGCAACCGGGCGAGACGGGCGCATTACGGCTCCCCTGGTGCCGCACTACAGGCCGGGGGTGCGCATGTGCGGCGGCTGCGAGCCAGGGGCGTGCTTCGGGGCATTGGTCTGCTGCCGTTCGGCTGCCGCAGGTCTTCGATGAACGCTTGTGCGGTATCGCGTGCGTCGGCAACGGCCGCGTGGAACGGGGCAGCTGTGGCGTTGACGGACAGTGTGTTCATCAGGGTCACCCTCCTCTGCGGATCGTTCATGCCCGGCCCTTGCCTACCGACCCTGCGCCCCGCCCGCCAACCCACCCGAGCCACCGTGCTCGCCGGAGGGGGCTGAGAATCGCGGTCGACGCGCCGCGCCGGTCGACGCGCCGCGCCGGTCGACGCGCCGCGCCGGTTGGCGCCGCCACGGGAAGCTCCGCGGGCGGCTCTGGGTCTCATCCGTGCGTCGGACCTGCGCTGCCGACAGCCCCCAGTATTCGCAGATCGGCACAGCGGGAGACCTCATCGTCGAGCCGCAGCAAATCTATGCTCGCTGGAGTAGACATTCGATGTCTCAGTGATTATGGTTTCTTTCGTAGCCGAGATCGAGCAAGGCCCGGCAGACACGAACTGCCGGGCAGCAGTCCACGTATGACGGTGCGGTGGTGGAGTTCCGAAGCCAGGTTGTTGTACGACGGCGACGGGACTGACGACCGGACCGGGTGGCCTGAAGTGATGAGGGGCCGCCGTGAGCAGGACCGCAGTTGACGCGGTTGCAGTACCAGTAGTACGCAGTCCCTGTTTGCAAGTGATTGGTTCCGAGGGAAGAACGGAGGAGTCGAGCACCATCAGGATCGCCCGGGCGGAAGACGCGAGCCCGGGTACCGCAGGACATCGATAGGTAGGTGGTCTCCGGTCACGCATCCGCGATCCCCGCACCCCCGTCGGAGTATCAGGCGGCTGGGCGGAAACAGAAGGCCGGCGCAGCACTAGGGCCGGCAGATGGTGTTGCAGTTCCTTCGGGGCCTTGGTGCCAAACGGCACCAAGGCCCCTCTACCCGTTCCACAAAGAGGTGAGATGACAGCAGACGAGTCGCTAAGCCGTCTCGACGACGACGACTACCCCGCCTACACGATGGGCCGGGCCGCCGAGTTGCTCGGTACCACTCCCGGCTTTCTCCGCGCCATCGGCGAAGCGCGACTGATCACACCACTGCGCTCCGAGGGCGGACACCGCCGCTACTCCCGCTACCAACTGCGCATCGCGGCCCGCGCGCGTGAGCTCGTCGACCAGGGCACCCCGGTCGAGGCCGCATGCCGGATCATCATCCTCGAAGACCAGCTCGAAGAAGCCCAGCGCATCAACGCCGAATACCGCCGCACCGGCGGATCGTCCAGTCCATCGGCCGCAGCCTGAGGTGAGCGGGCCCGCCGGTGTCGGCGGGCTGTCACACCCGCGCGTGGCCGGGCTGCGGCGCGCAGAGATGGTTCTCGTGTCCGAACGGTTCCCCCGTCAGTAGACGGCGAGGGAGATGGCGATGTAGTGCGCGGTGAAGGCCGCCACGGTCAAGGCGTGGAACACCTCGTGGAAGCCGAACCAGCGGGGCGAGGGGGCGGGGCGTTGGACGGCGTAGACCACCGCGCCCGCGCTGTAGAGGAGACCGCCGGTCACAGTCAGGGTGACCACGGCCGCACCGCCGGTGTGCAGGAAGTCAGGCAGGTAACGCACCGGTGCCCACCCCAGGGCCAGGTAGCAGGGGGTGTACAGCCAGCGGGAGGCGTTGACCCACAGCACGCGGAAGGCGATACCGGTCAGCGCGCCCGTCCATACGATCCACAGCAGCAGGTTTCGCCGGTCCGGAGGGAGGAGGAGCACGGCCAGAGGGGTGCAGGTCCCGGCGGTGATCAGGAAGATGTTGGCGTGATCGAGGCGACGCAGGACGGCCTCGCCCAGCGGCCCCCAGGTACCCAGGTGGTAGACGGCGCTCGTCCCGAACAGCAGGCAGGCGGTGACGGAGTACACGGTGCAGGCCAGGGCCGCCTGCTGGGTACGAGCCAGGCAGACGAGGACGATGCCGGCGCTCACCGAGGCGGGGACCATCGCGGCATGGAGCCAGCCACGCAGCTTCGGCTTGACCGGCTCGACCAGGTCGGCCGCCCACTCGACCAGGTCGGCAACCGGGTGAAACTCCTCCCCGGCATTGCCATGATGTGATCCGCCGGGGAGACCGGCTACGGCGTCCCCAGACACAACTTCCCGTCCTGTCCCGTTCTTCTGGGCATCATCGGCAACCATCCGATCATGCTAAGGGCCTGCCCGTGACAGCGTCCGCCGAGGTCGGTCTCGCCACCAACTGGGCCTGCGGAAGCCGTGTAAGCCGCCTAGCCATGGGAGGGACCAAGGTTCCCGAGCGCGCACGAACGCCTTACCGGCCCCCTCCAGGGCGTGTACGACCCCTCGGGGCACGGCGCCGCGCTGTTCGCGTTCTTCGCCGGCATGGCGGAGTCCGCGCGGGAGTACGTCCGGGACAAGTCCCTCGAAGGACGGGCGTCCGCCCGCGAGCGCGGCCGTCACGGCGGACGCCCGAAGGCCGTCGACGACGACATGGCCACCTACGCCCGTAGCCTGCGCGCCAACGGGGTGCCCGTGCCGCAGATCGCGAGCAGGCTCGTCATCACCTCGGGCAAGAACAAGGGCGAACACCCCTCGGTCGCCACCGTCTACCGCATCCTCGCCGAAGACGATGACGCATGACCCCTGGCCGGTGACCACCAAGCCGCCTGTCAGAATCGGGCCGGTGACCACTGCCGACACCGCCCGCAGCACCCTGCTCCGCAGGGGCTTCGCCCTGGAGTACGCCACGCTCGCCTGGAACGTCGTCGGGATCGTCGTGCTCGCCCTCGCGGCGATCTCCGCCAGGTCCGTGGCGCTGGCCGGGTTCGGCCTGGACTCCCTGATCGAAATCGGTGCCTCAACCGTGGTGATCTGGGAACTGTCCGGGACCGGCGAGGCCCGCCGGCGCCGCGCGCTGAAGCTGATCGGTATCGGCTTCGCGCTCCTGGCCGTCTATCTGGTGGTGCAATCCACCTGGGTGCTGGCCGCCGACTACCGCCCCCACCACTCACCGCTGGGCATCGGATGGACGGCCATCACCGCGGCCGTGATGTTCGCCCTCGCTGCGGGCAAAGCCCGCACCGGCACCGCGCTGGACAACCCGGTCCTCAAGACCGAGGGCCGGGTGACACTCATCGACGGGCTGCTGGCCGCCGCAGTCCTGCTCGGCCTGGTCCTCAACGCCGCCTTCGGCTTCTGGTGGGCCGACCCCGCCGCGGGGTACGTGCTCGTCTACTACGCCATCCGCGAGGTACGGGAGATCTTCGCCGCCCAGCACTGACCAACCTCCCCCTCACATACAAAGGCCGTCACGGCGGCACGGGGGAGGCCACCGGGACGGATCCGCCCAGCGTAGAGCCTCACAGGCCCTACAAGCCCGCCGACTTCAGCATGTTCAGCAGCACGTTCGAGTTCTCGATCGTGTTCTGAAGCGCCATCATCTCCACCTGCGGCGAGGGATCGAGGTCACTCCTTGGCGTTCAATCCAGCAGCGTTACCGGCGGGACCCCAAGGCGGCGCCCCGGTCAGGACGGCCGGGTCGTTCCGTTGAGGCGGACGACGACCATGGCGATGTCGTCGCCTGCCCCGCCGGTGAGGTGGAGGCGCGCGAGGAGGGCGTCGGCGAGGTGTTCCGGGCCGAAGTCGGTGCAGGTGGCGAGGGTGGAGATCAGGCGGATCAGGCCGGTGTCGATGTCCTCATCGCGGCGTTCGATCAGGCCGTCGGTGTAGAGGATGAGGGTGTCGCCGGGGGTGTAGGTGGTGTTGGCCTGGGGGCGGGGGACGTGTTCGGAGCGAGCGCCCAGGGGTGGGTCGGTGGCCTGGTCGAGCAGGTCGCAGGTGCCGTTGGGGTGCAGCAGGACGGGCGGGGGGTGGCCGGCGCTGCTGTAGATGAGCAGGTGGTCGTGGCAGTCGACGAGGACCTGTACGGCGGTGGCGGCCAGGGCTCCCTCGACCGAGCGGGCGTACAGCCCGAGGACCTCCAGGGCCTGGGCGGGGCCGTGGACGGCGCGGGTGGCGGCGCTCAGCGCGCTGCGGAGCCTGCCCATGACGGTGGCGGCCATCAGCCCGTGGCCGACGACGTCACCGACCGCGACGGCGAAGCGGTCCGCGGGCAGGTCGACCGTGTCATACCAGTCGCCGCACACGTTCAGTGATCCGGCCGCGGGCAGGTAGCGCACCGCGACGTCCGGGTGCCCGGTCAGGTCCGGGACGTGCAGCATGGCCTCCTGCAGGGCGACGGCTATCCGTCGTTCACGGGCGTGGGCCTGCCGCAGTTCCTCGTTCAGCTGCTGCAGCTGCCGCGCCCGGGCGTACAGCTCAGCCTCCATGGCGGCTTCCCGGCCAGGGCTGACCGACGGCAGGTACGCCGCGCGGCGGGCGCGGACGACGTCGGTCATGTCCTCGGACCGGTGGATGATCCAGGCGACCTGCCCGTCCGCCCCCAGGACGGGCACGTTGATCGCGGACCACCAGCGCTCCTTGAACACCCCGGGGCTGCCGGCGAGTGGGATGTCGTACTTCTGCAACGCCACGTGATCGGTCTGGCCGCTGGACAGAACCCTGTGCAGGGAGGCTTTCAGCGTCGCTACCCCGTCGGCCTCCGGATCGGCGGGGTTGTCCGGGAAGGCGTCGAAGAGGTACTGCCCGAGCAGCTCGGCCCGGCCGCGTCCGGTCACCTCGCAGAACGCCGGGTTGGCATCAACGATCACCAGGTCCGTGCCGAGCGCCAGACACGGGCTCGGAAGGGCGGCGAACAGCGCCACGTAGTCGATCTGCGGTGTCACACGCGTTCCAGCCAGTCGATCCCTCCTTCAATGTACGAAGTGCCCACCTCCCGCGCCCGCCGAGCCCGCTCGTGGCGTCAGGTGGCCGCTGCGCACCGCTCAGCCTGCGTACACCCCGACCGGGGCCCGCCCCGTTGGGTGATGCGTGAGGACGGACAGCGAACGACGGTTTCACGGCCGCGGTGACATCTTCGCCCCGCTCCACGCAGGGACCTGCTCCTACGGGGGTGCCCAGCTCCGCCACCGGCCGCGGACCCAGACCGAAGCCGACATCGCCCGGCGCCGGGGCATCTGGACGGTGCGGAGCAGCGACGCGCTCGGCTCGGGCACGAGCGGACCTGGCGGCTCGACGCCGCAGGGCGGACCTTAGGCTTCTGCCATGAACGAGACCCAGGCCGCAACCCCCCGTGAAGCCTTCGAACTGCTGATGGCCGGCAACCAGCGATTCGTCGCGGGAATCCCCGAACACCCGAACCAGGACGCCGCCCGCCGCACCGAGCTCGCCGCGTCCCAGCGACCGTTCACCGTGCTGTTCGGATGCTCCGACTCCCGCCTGGCCGCCGAGATCATCTTCGACCGCGGACTGGGCGACCTGTTCGTGGTGCGCACTGCCGGCCACGTCATGGGACCGGAAGTGATCGGCAGCATCGAGTACGGCGTCGACATACTGAACTGTCCCCTGGTTGTGGTCCTGGGCCACGAGGCGTGCGGTGCCGTCGGCGCCGCATGCGCCGCCCTGGAGGACGGGGTGGCGCCGGCCGGCTACGTGCGCGACGTCGTCGAGCGGGTGACGCCCAGCGTGCTCTCGGCCCGGGCCGCCGGCCGGGTGAAGGGCGAGGAGATCCTGGACGAGCACATCCGGCACACCGTCGACCTGCTGCTGGACCGCTCCCGGCTGCTCGCCGAGAAGGTCGCCGCCGGACAGGCCGCCGTCGTGGGCCTGTGCTACGGCCTGGCCGACGGCACTGCACGCCTCGTCGCGACCCGCGGCCTCGACGCACCCGTCACCACGGCATCGTGACCGCCGAAGCGCCCACAGCATCCTAGGCGGCCACGGCCGTCACTGGCGGAGGCGGCGACCAGGGAAGCGACTGGTGACTTATGAGGGCCGGGGTCCGGCGGCGCGGCGAAGCCGGTTGGCGATCGCCAGTCCCAGCCCCTCCTCCACCGGCAGGGACGCGATGATGAGGTCGCATCCCTGCTGGTCGAGCTTGCGCAGGAACCCGTACAGCCCGCGCGCGTAGGCGGCCATCGAAGACGGGACCGTCACCACGGCGTGCGCCTTCACCGGAGCGTCGGCGAAGGAGGCAGGCAGAAAGACGCCCACCTGGTGCCCCAGCTCCTGCGCCAGCTCCGCCTCGGCAATGACCTTCTCCGGCTCGACGAGGACGACTCGCGCATGCGGCGCGTAGTGGGACGGATGCTGGCCCGGCACCCGGACACGGCTCGTCGCAGGGACGGCGATCGGGCACCCCAACACCGCTTCGAGGTCCTCGCGCGTCACCCCGCCCGGCCGCAGGATGCTCGGGATCTCCCCGGTGGCGTCGACGATGGTCGACTCCACCCCGACCTCACAGGGGCCGCCGTCCAGCACGAAGTCGACCGCCTCGCCGAGCTCAGCACGGACATGGTCCGCCGTAGTGGGGCTAACCGAGCCGAAGCGGTTGGCGGACGGCGCCGTGACACCGCCGCCGAAGGCCGACAGCAACGCGAGCGCGACGGGGTGATCGGGCACACGCACGGCCACCGTCTCCAAGCCACCCGTCGCTTCCAGGGGCACCCGTTGCCCACGTCCCAGGACCAGGGTGAGGGGCCCCGGCCAGAAGTGTTCAGCCAGCAGGCGGGCCGCCTGGGGCACGTCCTGGACCCAGTCGTCCAGCTGCTTCGCGCCGGCGATGTGGACGATCAGCGGGTGGGAAGGCGGACGTCCCTTGACCTGGAAGATGCGCGAGACGGCGGCGGGGTCCTCGGCATTGGCGCCCAGACCGTAGACGGTCTCGGTCGGGAGAGCCACCAGGCCCCCGGCGCGCAGCACACCGGCCGCCTTCTCGATGTCACTGGTTCTTGCCGTCACCCTCGCAATCCTAGGTGCGTCAAGGACCGGCGACGGTCTTGATCAATCTCAGCGCCAACTGCGGTCTCATCGGCCCCGGGCCGCTCAAGATCAACTATGGGTGGCCTTGGTGCTTATCTCGGCGACACGCTCCACCCCCTCACCGTCGTCTGTGTGTTCGGCGGCCGAGTGAACCGCACTTCGGGATGTGCAAAGGCTGCAACGGCATCGGTTTCCACTGCAGACTGCTCTGGCCTGCGCATTTCCCCGACTTGACGGTCGGGCCATCGGCAGCGTCAGACCCGTTCGAGAGCCTGCCGCTCACCGCGTCCGGCAACGGTGCTCATCCGAAGGTCGTCGACGACGACATGGCCGCGTACACCGGTAGCCTGCGGGCCAACGGTGCCGCAGATCGCGCAGAAGTGACCAGTGCGTCTTCACTCGCTGGCGTCCCCGCCGCTGACCACCACCCGGCACCACTCACGACGACGGCCCCCTGCCGCCGGGCGGGATCAAGGGGCCGTCACCACACGTGTTCCGGCGGGAGGGCCGGTGGAGTGCGCGTGTCACACCGTCCAACGCGCACTGCCACAGGAAAGTCACGCCGGGCGGGGGCCGGTCCTGCGGATGCGTGCCATGTCGTTTCGGGGGTATTCGTGCGCCTTGACCAGGTTGCTGAGGATGAGGGTGGCGATGTGGGCCCAGTGGTGCACGGAAACGAGGACCAGCCGCCGGCCCGCCGCCCGATACTGTCGGCCCTCGCCTTCGAGGGCAGCGAACCGATCGCCGAGGCCCGCAGCGCGGCCCGCCGCTTCCTGGCCGACGTACAGGCAGTACACGGCATCCCGGTCTCCGACCCCGTGATGGGCACCGTGCAGCTGGCCGTCAGCGAGCTGGTCACCAACGCCTACAAGTACGCGCCCGGCCCCTGCCTGCTGGGCCTGGAGGTCAGCGAAGGCGCCGTCCAGATCAGCGTCTGGGACACCGACCCGACACTGCCCGCGGCCTGCCCCGCAGACCCGGGCCGGGTCGGGCAGCACGGCCTGGAGATCATCATGGCCGTGTGCCAGAGCTTCGAGGTGCGCCGCGAGTCGGTGGGCAAGCGAGTCAGGGCCGCCATCGTGCTGGCCGACGACCCCGGCGGAGATCCGGCCGGCGGCCTGCTGTGACCGTCCCTGGGCGCCGGAACCTGGCGCAGGTGTCTACCGGCCCTCCAGGTCGTCGGCCGCCCGCTGGGCAGCCTCCTCCAGCGACCGCCGCCGCGGCCCCCCTGCTGCGGCGAGCCTCCCGCCGTCGTTCATGGAAGCGGGCCGGCCAGCCTCCGCGCACACCGGAACCCTGCGGATCACTCACGGGACAAGATCATCCCATGGCCCGTTCGGCGCGTACCTCGGCGGCCCGGGGGCGGCGGCAGTCCTCAACTCAGGGCCATGATCAATCTCAGCGTCAACGGCTGTACCGATGTAACGGCCGGTCTCCATGGCGGTCATGCGCTGTCACCCCGCCCTGGATCGGTTTTGTGCCTCCAGGCTCAGCATGTGGTCGCCGAGCCGGGAAGCAACCCGGGACAGCACTCTTCCGTGTGTATCTGCGGAAGAACTCCAGGCCCTGACCCGTGTGTATCTGCGGAAGAACTCCAGGCACTGACCATGGAGAAAACCTGTCGTGACGACAGTAGACATTGGCCCGTCGCTGGGTTACTGTATTTGCGTACTCAGGAAGTCGAAGTGGGCACGGCAGACACGAACTGCCATGCCGGCAGGTCAAGCAGGACACGGCCCAAGAGGGTCGTGAGCAGTACCCGCGGTACCCAGCAGTACCACCGAGTAACCGAAGGTAAGGAGCGAGACGCCATCAGGATCGCCCGGGCGAGGAAGCAGTCCGCCCGGGTACCGCAGGCCCCGGATTGGAAGGTGGTCCCCGGTCACGCATCCGCGATCCCCGCAGTCCCGCCCTCCCAGGCGGACCCTGCGGACGTACAAGGCCGGCGCAGTTCGCCGGTAGATGGTGTTGAAAGCTCGGGGCCCGGGTGCCAGTACGGCGCCCGGGCCCCCCGACGCGTCCCCCGGAAGAAGAGGTCTATGCCCCCTGGCAGTTCCCGCGCCGTCACCCCTCTCGATGACGACGACTTCCCCGCCTACACCATGGGCCGGGCCGCCGACATGCTCGGCACCACCCCCGCCTTCCTGCGCGCCCTCGGCGAACACCGCCTGATCACACCTTTGCGCTCCGAAGGCGGCCACCGCCGCTACTCCCGCTACCAGCTGCGCATCGCTGCCCGTGCCCGCGAACTCGTCGACCAGGGCACCCCCATAGAAGCCGCCTGCCGCATCATCGTCCTCGAAGACCAACTCGAAGAAGCGCAGCGCATCAACGAGCAAATGCGCACACAAGGCCCCGATCCGCAGTCGAAGACCTCAGCCTGACCGGACGCCGGCACGAAGACACGGACGGCGCTCCCGGCCCGCCACCGACCGGACCCCACCATCGGCCCCTGAAACGAGCGCCCCTGACTCCCGCAGGGCAAGGACCCCGGCGATCACCACGCTGGGGTCCTTCTCTGTCCGAGACGGTTCCACCAGTCCCGGGCCGGAGCCCTGCCAGCACGCCGGTTGCCCATCGGCGGCCTGCCAGGCCCAGTGAGGCACACGCCTGGCGTGTCGACGTCCGTGCCGTCCCGCGCGCCTGGCACGGTGGTTCTCATGCAGCCGCTGCCGGCTCCCTACCCCGCCGACCTCATTCCCGGCGCGACGGGCATGGCGGCCTTCGAAGCGGCGTACCGGCAGGCCAAGGAGCAGGACGCCGTCTTCGTCGCCATCGAGTCTCTGGGCGAGCACTGGACGGTGACGGCCGACATGATCACCGCCCCGCGGCACGCCGTCGCCGACTCGGTGTACGACGCCATCCGCGCCGCGGTCATCCAGATGATCCGCGCCGGCGAGATCCGCACGGACTCCTCCGCGGGGCCGGTCTGCTTCGTACTGCACGACGTGGCAGACGAGAGCCGGGCCCGCGAACGCGCAGCCGCCCTGCACGCCGCCCTGTACGGAAACCTGGCGCCGCTCGCCCGCGCGATGCCTACCGCATCCTGACCAGCCGCCTTCAGGACTCCAAGATCATCTCGTGGCGGCTTTTGAGCTCACCTTGGCTGGACCCCGCCTTGACCCCTCCCTGTCCGGCCGCCGGCGTCATCAGATCGTCCCCGGACACCGTTGTGGTGCCCCGACCCTGTAGGGAGGAGGTAGTGGATCACCCTGTCCCGCTCTCCGGGTACCGTCAGGGTATGAGTCATCCGCATCCCGAGCTGAAAGCCGCGCCGCCCCTTGCCGAAGGTGGGC